>DATBTJ010000025.1:0-31385 GCA_036559305.1 Jatrophihabitans sp. | reverse complement strand
CCGTGTGTCGCGACGACATCGCGACGCGACACACGGACAACTCGGGAGGGGGCTGACGCGTAATCTCGATTTCATGCCGTTGCCGCACGTCCCGCCCTTCCCGGTGTCGCGCCCGCGCAGGCTGCGGCGCACCGCGGCGCTGCGCCGGCTGGTCGCCGAGACCCAGGTGCGTCCGCAGGACCTCGTGCTGCCCATGTTCGTCCGCGAGGGCATCAGCGAGCCGGTGCCGATTGCGTCGATGCCGGGCGTCGAGCAGCACAGCCAGGAGAGCCTGGTGAAAGCCGCGGCCGACGCCGTCTCGGCCGGCGTCGGTGGCTTGATGATCTTCGGCGTGCCGGAGGACAAGGACGCCGTCGGCTCCGGCGGCGACGATCCGGACGGCGTGCTCAACCTCGCGCTGCGCCGCCTGCACGACGAGCTCGGCGACGACACCGTGCTGATGGCCGACCTGTGCCTGGACGAGTTCACCGACCACGGCCACTGCGGCGTGCTCGACGCCGCGGGCGAGGTCGACAACGACGCCACGCTCGAGCGGTACGCGTCGATGGCGCGCGCGCAGGCCGAGGCGGGCGCCCACCTGGTCGGGACCAGCGGGATGATGGACGGCCAGGTCGGCGTGGTGCGCCGCGCCCTGGACGCCGCCGGCTTCCCCGACACCGGCATCCTCGGCTACGCGCCGAAGTACGCGTCCGGCTTCTACGGCCCGTTCCGCGAGGCGGTCAACTCCTCCCTCGCGGGCGATCGCAAGTCCTACCAGCAGGACCCGGCCCGCAGCGTCGCCGACGCCCTCGCCGAGGTGGCGCTGGACGTGGCCGAGGGCGCCGACATCGTGATGGTCAAGCCCGCGCTGCCGTACCTGGACGTGCTGCGCACGGTCGCCGACGTCAGCCCCGTTCCGGTCGCGGCGTACCAGATCAGCGGCGAGTACGCGATGGTCGAGGCCGCCGCCGCCAACGGCTGGCTCGAGCGCGAGCGGGTCATCGCCGAGACACTGACGTCGATCAAGCGCGCCGGTGCGTCGATGATCCTCACCTACTGGGCCGCCGAGGTCGCGGCCGCCTCCTAACCGCCATGCGGCGCTACGTCGAGCCGGCTCGGAGCTACACCTCGACCGCGGTGCTCGCAGCGGCGATGGTGATCGGTTTCCTCGTCGATCTGTTCGTGATCGGTGGCGGTCGTGCGCACGCCGTCGCCTGGGTCGTCGGCGGCGTCCTGATCGTCGGCATCGACGCCCTGATCGTGCACGCCGCGCGCGAGCTGCGCAGCATTGTGATCACCGACGACGACATCACGGTGGGCGAGGAAACGCTGCTGCGCAAAGAGATCGCCGGCGTCGAGCTGGGCCGCGGCGACGAGGCCCCGGTGCTCGGCCGCCGCTACGGCGAGGGGCTGCCGCGGGGGACGGCCGCGCTGACGCTGGGGCTGCGCGACGGCCGCGCGGTGACCGTCGCGACGCGCCACCCGAAACAGCTCGCCGAACTGCTGGGGGCGCGAGGTATTTTGCCCGACGTGCGCCGTGCCGAGCCGGACGACCTGGAACAGCTTCCCGACATCGACCGCCGGGCCGAGTCGCTGTTCCGCGTCGCCGGCATGGATCTGCCCGACCTGCCGTTCCCGCTCGACGCGCTGCACGAATCCCGCGCGGTGTTCGTCGCGGGGCGGCCGCCGGTCGGCTTCGTCCAGGTGGACGAGGTCGACGGCATCGCGCACGTGCAGGAGCTCGCCGTCCTGCCGTCGCACATGCGCAAGGGCCTCGGGTCGGCACTGCTCGACGCCGCCTGCACCTGGGCGCGTGAGAGCGGCTACCCGGCGATCACCCTGACCACCTACGAACACGTGCCGTGGAACGGCCCGTTCTACACCTCGCGCGGGTTCGTCGAACTGGCCGAGCTGACCCCGGAGCTGTTCGAGATCCGCGACTGGGAACGCGACGTCGGCCTGGACGCGGTCGGCCGCCGGATCGCGATGCGCCGCGACCTCACTGACGCAACCCCTGGCGGACCAGCAACGTAGTCGTCGCGGCAGCGGTGATCCCGACCAGGTTGATCCCCAGTTGCGCCAGCGACAGCCACGTCTCGTGCCAGTTCCCGAGCACGCCCGCCACCGCCGCATTGCCGGCCGCCGGGATCGTCGTCACCGAGATGAACACCCCGACGAGGACGGCCGACTTGGTACTGGACAGCGACAGCATGCCCGCCGTCCCCGCCACGACGGCGGTGATGAGCGAGAACCAGCCGGGGTGGTAGATGAAGTCGGTCGCGCGCGGGCCGGTGAGGTCGCCCGCGGACACCAGCCCGACGCCGCGCGCGAGCAGCGTGAACAGCGACACCAGCACGATCGCCGTGGCGAACCCGACCAGCAGGGCCAGCGCCGACCGGCGCGCGATTGCCGGGCGGCGGCGCACCAGCGCGATCGACAGGCCCGCGAGCGGGCCGAACTCCGGACCGACGACCATGGCGCCGACGATGGTGATCTGCGAGTCGGTGACGACGCCGATCGCGGCGAGCAGCGTGGCCAGCACCATGAACGCGACGAAGGTCCAGGTCAGCGTCGAGTCCTCGCCGACCCGCTCGGTGAGCTCGTCCCAGATCACGGCGTCGGCACCCTCGCCGGGCGCGTCCTTCTCGGCCTGGTCGACCAGCGCGCCGAAGGCGGCATCGACCGGGTCGAGTGCGACCAGGCCGTGGTCGGCCACCCCGTGCTCATGCAGCTCACGCAGCACCCCGTCGGCCGCCTCGCGCGCGATGTCCGCGGTCACCACCACAGCGTGCGTCGAGGCGCGCACGCTCGAGACCGCCACCACCCCGGTGCGCTCGCAGAGCAGCCCCAGCACGCCGTCCTCGAGGTCGTCGGGGCAGACGACCCGCAGGTGCACCATCGACATGCGCGGCTATCCCGTCACACGGGGGTCGGGCGGCTGAGAGATCATGGCCGCCAGCGTTGCAGACTGGACGGATGGACGCATCGCTCGCCGCCCCGAAGTCCGCCGCGCTGTTCGACCGGGCCCGGCAGGTCATCCCGGGTGGGGTCAACTCCCCGGTCCGCGCGTTTCGCGCGGTGGGCGGCACCCCGCGGTTCATGGTCAGCGGGTCCGGCCCGTACCTGACCGACGCCGACGGCGTGCAGTACGTCGACCTGGTGTCGTCGTGGGGGCCGATGATCCTCGGCCACGCGCACCCGGAGGTGGTCGCGGCGGTGCAGCGCGCCGCCGCGCACGGCCTGTCGTTCGGCACGCCGACCGAGGGCGAGATCGAGCTCGCCGTCGAGATCGTCGACCGGGTGGGCGCGGTCGAGCAGGTGCGCCTGGTCAACAGCGGCACCGAGGCGACGATGTCGGCGATCCGGCTCGCTCGCGGCTACACCGGCCGGCAGCGCGTCGTGAAGTTCGCCGGTTGCTACCACGGGCACGTCGACGCCCTGCTGGCCGCGGCCGGGTCGGGCGTGGTGACCCTCGGCCTGCCGGACACGCCGGGCGTCACGGGCGCCCAGACCGCCGAGACGATCGTGCTGCCCTACAACGACCTGGCCGCGGTCGAGGCCTGCTTCGCCGATTTCGGCGACGAGATCGCCTGCCTGATCACCGAGGCCGCCGCGGGCAACATGGGCGCGATCGCGCCGCTGCCGGGCTTCAACGCGGGGCTGCGCGAGATCACCGCGCGCCACGGCGCGCTGCTGATCATGGACGAGGTGATGACGGGCTTTCGCGTCAGCGCGTCCGGCTGGTACGGCCTGGATCCGGTCGCGGCCGACCTGTTCACCTTCGGCAAGGTGATGAGCGGCGGCCTGCCGGCCGCCGCGTTCGGTGGCCGGGCCGACGTGATGGCCCGGCTCGCCCCGTCCGGGCCGGTTTACCAGGCAGGAACGCTGTCGGGGAATCCGGTCGCCGTCGCCGCCGGGCTCGCCACGCTGCGCGCCGCGGGGCGCGACGTGTACGCCGCGCTGGACGTGAACGCCCGCACGATCGGCGCGCTCGCCGCCCAGGCGCTCGAGGCGGCCGGCGTGGCGCATCAGGTGCAGTACGCCGGGAACCTGGTCTCGGTGTTCTTCGCCGAGAAGCCGGTGACCGACTTCGCCGGGGCGCAGGCCGCCGAGACATTCCGCTACCGGCCGTTCTTCCACAGCATGCTCGACGCCGGGGTGTACCTGCCTCCGAGCGGGTTCGAGGCCTGGTTCGTGAACGCGGCCATGGACGACGCCGCGATGGGGCGGGTCGCCGAGGCGCTGCCGGCTGCCGCGCGCGCTGCCGCTACTGCACGCCCGAGCGAATGACCCCGACGAACCGCTCGTAGTCGCCGTCCAGCGCGATCTCGCCGAGTGTCGGCCGGTTCCACAGCCACGCGTCCAGATCGCGGGCGGTGCCGCTGACCGAGAACGCCGCCTCGCCCGAGTCGACGAGCACGAGCGACCCCTCGTCGGTGTAGGCGGTGCCGGTGCGGGGGCTGGTGCCGCTCCACGAGCCGACCTGGACGAGCCACTCGGTGCCGGTGTCGCTCGTGCGCACCCGACCGATCGGGCCGGGCGTTCCGGCGGTTGCCCAACCCGGCACCGCGCTGTACATCCAGTCGAAGACCTCGGCGACGCCGTCGGTGGCCAGCGCCGGGTCGATGTCGGTGACCTGCCCGGTGGCCAGTTCCGCGTCGAGACGATGGATCACCGCTTCGTGGGCCTGCCTGCGGCGCACGAAGCCCGCCGTTCGGTCGGCGCGGAACCACGTCCACACCGCGGTGTCGTCGGGCGTGGTGTCCAGGGCATCGGCCAACCGCGCCGTCGCCTCGCGGAAGAACGCGAGCACCGCGGCGTAGCCGTCCGGGCGTTCCGGCTCGTCCTGCTCGGCGACCGACGGGTCGGTCAACCGGCGCGCGACCATCGTGGCCCAGAACGCCTGCACCTCGCCGAGATGCCAGAGCAGGTCGGCGACCGTCCAGTCCGGGCACGACGGCACCCGGGTCGCGGGGTCGGCGTCGGCGAGCACCGCGGTTAAACGCTCGGAGTCGGCGCGGACGTGGGCGAGGTAGTCGAGCTGACCGATGGCGGGCATGGCGACGACGCTAGAACAGCCGTCCGACAACTTCACCGGGTTTGGCAGGATCACGAGCATGACGACCGCCGTACACCTGCTGCGCCACGGCGAGGTGTTCAACCCCGATCGCGTGCTGTACGGGCGGCTGCCCGGCTATCACCTGTCCGAGCTGGGGATCGCGCAGGCCGAGGTCGCCGCGCAGTGGCTCGCGCAGCGTCCGATCGCTCACCTGGTCTCGTCCCCGCTGGAACGTGCGCAGCAGACCGCCGCGCCGCTGGCCGCGCTCGTCGGCCTGCCGGTCGCCACGGACGAGCGATTGATCGAGGCCGAGAACAAGCTCGAGGGACGCCCCGTGGCCGGCGGCGCGGGTCTGTTCACCGACCCCACCAACTGGCGCCACTTCCGCAATCCGCTCACGCCCAGCTGGGGCGAGCCGTACGCCCAGGTCGCGGCGCGGGTGCTCGCCGCGGCCCGCGCCGCGCGGCGCCAGGTCGAGGCCACCGGCGGCACCGACGCCGAGGCGGTCTGCGTCAGCCACCAGTTGCCCATCGTCGCGGCCCGGCGCCGGGCCGAGGGACTGCGGCTGTTCCACGACCCGCGCCGCCGGCAGTGCACCCTCGCCTCGATCACCACGCTGTTCTTCGACGGCGAGATCGTGGTCGGCAGCGAGTACGCCGAGCCCGCGGCGGGCGTGCTGCCCGCCGGGCACGGAGCCGGGGCCTGAGACTGCGCCGTCACACTCGCTGTGTGCGGATTCGGCGCACACAGGTCGGTAACGCACACTGGAAGGCGATGCCCAGGCTGGTCCGCACCCTCGCGATCCTCGCTGCCGCGACGATCGCGCTCGCGTCGTGCTCGAGCAGCGGCGGCGGATCCGGCGCCTACAGCTTCGCCGGCGCGCAGAAGGTCGGCACGCTGATCCCGGTAGCCGATCGCAAGCCCGTCCCCGCCTTCAGCGGCCCGCTGCTGTCCGGCGGCACGTACAACTTGTCCGCGTACAAGGGCAAGGCCGTCGTCGTGAACTTCTGGGGCACCTGGTGCCCGCCCTGCGTGGTCGAGACCCCGCAGTTCCAGACCGTGTACCAGGCTTACAAGAACAGAGGGGTCTCCTTCGTCGGCATCGACATCAAGGACGGCACCCGCGACGCGCCGCGCTCGTTCGTCGCCGACCACCACATCACCTACCCGATGATCTACGACGAGACCGGCGAGACCGCGCTGCGGATGGGCAACATCCGCGTACAGGCCACACCGTTCACCGTGCTGCTCGACCGCGAGCACCGCGTCGCCGGCGTCTACGTCAGCCCGCTGACCCCCAGAGACCTCGGGCCGATGCTCGACAAGCTGAGCGCCGGGACCTGATCCGCGTGTTGCTTGCCGAGAACAGTCTCACCCACGCCGTCCAGTCCGGGCCGCTGGTGTTCGCCGCCGGGGTCGCCGTGCTCGTCGGTGTCATCGGTTTCCTGTCGCCGTGTGTGCTGCCGCTGGTCCCCGGCTACCTGTCCTACGTCGCCGGACTGTCCGGCGACGGCTCGAAGCCGAGCCAGCGGCGCATGGCCGTCGGCGCGTTGCTGTTCGTGCTCGGCTTCACCGCGATCTTCGTGCTGCAGGGCGTGCTGTTCGGTCAGTTCGGCGCGGCTATCAGCGACCACCGGCAGGCGCTCGAGCGCGTCATGGGCGCCGTGACGATCGTGCTCGGCGTGGTCTTCCTCGGCGGCATCGGCATGCTGCAACGCGAGTTCAAGCTGCACCGGATGCCGCAGCCGGGGCTGGTCGGTGCGCCGGTGCTCGGCGCCACGTTCGGGCTGGCCTGGACGCCGTGCCTCACCCCGACGTTCACCGCGGTTTACACGTTGTCGGCGGTGCAGGGGACCGCCGGGCGCGGCGCGTTCCTGATGCTGTTCTACTGCCTCGGTCTCGGGATCCCGTTCGTCCTGGTCGCGCTCGGCTTCGGCTGGGTGTCCTCGGCGTTGAGCTTCGTGCGCCAGCACCGCCGGGTGATCAGCGGCATCGGCGGCGCGCTGCTCATCGCCATCGGGGTGCTGCTGGTCACCGGTACGTGGGACCACCTGATCAACCTGCTGCGCTCGCACATCGACCCGACGTCCGGGATCTCCGTATGAGGGCGACGGTCGTCCTCGTTTCGCGGCGCGGGTGGCGGCGGCTCACCAGCATGCGCACCGCGCTGATCCTGCTGTTCCTGCTCGCCGTGGCGGCCGTGCCGGGATCGCTGCTGCCGCAGCGCCCGCTCAACCCGCAGAAGACCCAGGCCTACCTCGACACGCACGGCTCGTGGGGCAACGTCCTCAACGCCCTCGGTCTGTTCGACGTGTTCGGCTCGGTGTGGTTCGCCGCGATCTACCTGCTGCTGTTCGTGTCGCTGATCGGCTGCCTGGTGCCGCGCATCCGGGTGCACGCGCGCGCGGTCGCGCGCAAGCCGCTGCCCGCGCCGCGTAACCTCGACCGGCTGCCCGAGCACGGCTGCTTCGAATCGGGTGACAGCGCGGCCGAGTACGCCACTGCGGCGCGCACGGCGTTGGGCCGGCGCTGGCGCGTCGAGCAGCGCACCGAACCGTCCGGCGCGGTCACGCTCTCGGCCGAGAAGGGCTACAGCCGCGAGACCGGGAACCTGATCTTTCACGTGGCGCTGCTCGTGTCCCTGGTGCTGATCGCGGTCGGCCGGCTGTACAGCTACCAGGGGTCGAAGATCGTCGTGCAGGGCAGCGGGTTCTGCAACACGATCAACAATTACGACCAGTGGAAGCCGGGCCGCTTCGCCGCCGAGGGCAAGGTGACTCCCGCCCCGTTCTGCATCGACAAGGTGAGCCGGTTCGTCGCGAAGTACACCAGCGACAACGAGCCCATCGAATTCCGCGCCGACCTCACCTACCGCCCGACCCTGTCCTCGCCCGAGCAGCACGCCGCGCTCAGCGTCAACCACCCGCTGCGCATCGGCGGCGACCGGGTCTACCTGATCAACCACGGCTTCGCGCCGCGGGTCACGATCACGATGCCGGACGGGTCGGTCGTCCACGACGTGCAGCCGTTCATCGCGAGCGACGCCGCCACGTTGCTGTCCGAAGGCGTGTTCAAGGAGCAGGGCAAGCCGGGCGCGAACCAGGACGTCGGGATCCGCGGGCTGTTCGCCCCGACGCCGGCGTTCAACGGCACCGTCGTCACGTCCACGGCGCCCCAGGTGCGCAAGCCCGTCCTCGCGATCTTCGCGTTCAAGGGGGATCTGAACTACCGCGGTCTCCCGCAGTCGGTGTTCCGGCTGGACGTGTCGAAGATGACGCGGGTCGGCGCCGCCAACCTGCGCACCGGCCAGACGAAGTCCTTCCCCGGCGGGGTGAAGGTGCGCTTCGACGGCTGGGTGCCGTGGGTGTCGATCCAGGTCTCGCACGACCCGGCCCAGGGCTGGCTGCTGTGGTCGGCCGCCGCGATGGTGATCGGGCTGTTCGGGTCGCTGGGGGTGCGGCGGCGCCGGGTGTGGCTGCGGTTGACCCCGTCGCGTGACGGCGACGCGGCGTCACCTACCGTTGTCGGAGTAGGTGGGCTGGCGCGCAGCGACTCCGGCAACTTCACGACCGAGTTCGCGGCATTGCTGGAACGGTTGCGCGACGCCGGGCGTCCGGCGCAGGAGCAGCTCGTCCCGGCGGGAAAGGAGTAGCCGATGGCCGGAATCAACGGGTCGATGGCGCACCTGTCGGACACCTTCTTCACCACGGCCATCTCGGTGTACGCGCTCGCCGCGGTCTGCTACACCGCCGAGTACTCCTTCGGTCGCAAGGGCCGGGTCGCACTGACCTCCACCGCGCCGGCCCGTGAGCTGGTCGGCGCCGGTGGTCCCGCCGTGACCGAGCCGGCCCCGCCCGTCACGACGACGTCCAGGCCCAAGGGTCGCTTCGCCGACCGGGCGGGCCTCATCGGCGTGGTGCTGACCGTCGTCGGCCTGGTGCTGCACGCGGTCTCGATCACGATCCGCGGGGTGGCGGTCGACGCCGTCCCGTGGAGCAACATGTACGAGTTCGCGTCGGTCGCCGGCGCGATCGGTGTGGTGGCGTTCCTCGGCGTGCTGTGGAAGGCCCCGGCGATCCGGCACCTCGGCGGCTTCATCCTGCTGCCCGTCGTGCTGCTGATGTTCCTCGCCGGCACCGTCCTCTACTCGCGGGCGCAACCGCTGGTGCCCGCGCTGCAGTCGTACTGGCTCGCGATCCACGTGACGCTCGTGTCGATCGGCGAGGGCGCGCTGATGACCAGCGCCGTGCTCACCGTCCTGTACCTGATCAAGCAACGGCACGACCGACTGGCCACCACCGCGGGCTACCGTGCGGGCACGGTCGGCACCCTCGCCGCCCGGCTGCCCTCGGCGCAGACGCTGGACAAGTCCGCCTACCGCATCGTGGCGTTCGCCTTCCCGCTCTACACCGTGGCGATCATCTGCGGCGCGATCTGGGCCGAGGCCGCCTGGGGTCGCTACTGGGGCTGGGACCCCAAGGAGACCTGGGCGTTCATCGTCTGGGTGATCTACGCCTGCTACCTGCACGCCCGCGCCACGGCCGGCTGGAAGGGCCGCGCCGCCGCCTGGGTCAACCTGCTCGGCTTCGGCGCGATCACGTTCAACTTCCTGATCGTGAACATCGTGGTGTCCGGTCTGCACTCCTACGCCGGGCTGAACTGACCCGTCCGTCCCGCGCGGAACGAATGGCGCGGCGTCAGTTGCCGCCGGCCTCGTGCGTCGCGTGCTCGGCGTGGCCGAAGCACACGTGCGCCTTGCAGTCGGTGCAGATCGTCCGCGCGTTCGCGTCGCAATTCGCGGCCTCGCAGCGGCCGAAGTCGCCGGTCGGACCGTACTTCGGTGCTGGCTCGGTCCACTTGTGCTTCATGCCCCCAGTCTGCGGCAAGCTCGCCGATGCGCAATGCGCGGGCTCCCGCCGCCCCGCCGACCCGCCGCTCGCCCGACGCCGTCCTGCCTACGAGTCGAGTGCGCCGGCCGCTTCGACGGCCCAGCCGAACGCCGTGGCGTAGGCCGAGTCGAACTCCGCAATCGGGAGGCCGCTGCGAGTGCCCTTCTCGGTCTCGGGAGCCTGGCTGGGCCGTCCGGCCGCGTGGCGGGGGGAGTCCGACACGTCCTGCACGAGCAGGCCCAGCGAGCTCGTACCGCCGAAGGCCGCCTCGCGCAGGTCGTCGCTGATGGCCAGCTTGTCGGCGACCTCCTCGCTGGTCACCTGCAGCAGGGCATCCAGGGTCGACAGCATGCCGGCGGCGTAGGCGAGGCCCGGGTCGAGCCCGGCGCGACGGGCGAGAAGCTCGCACACCCGGGCACGGATGAGGGTGGTGAGAAATGCGTCGCGCATGTCGCTCGAGTGGCTGGACGGGCGGGCCAGGAGCAGCGCCAGCCACCTGCGGATCTGCGCAGTGCCGGCCAACACCAAGGCTTCGCGGATCGAGTTCAGCCGACGACGCGACTCGCCCATCCGGCCGATCGACGCGAGAAGCATCACCTGGTGCGCCAGCGCCGGGTCGCGCTTGATGACGGCCTCGAGTGCATCGAAGTCGCCGTCCGAGCCCATGACCTGCACGGCGGCGTTGATCCGACCGGCGGCCCCCGGCGCAAGGGTGCGACCCTCGATGACGGCCGGTTTGTCGAGCGCGTAGCCCTGGAACAGCTCGAAGCCCAGCTTGCGAAGCCGGGGCAGGTCGTCGCGGCTCTCGACCTTTTCGGCGAGTGGACGGACGCTGTGCGCCTTGCAGCGGGCGACGATCGCTGCCAGCTCTGCCGGGGGAGTGACCAGCAGGTCGATCTTGGCAATTGCGGCGATCGGGAGGAGCGCCTCCTGACCCGAGCCCGGCACGAAGCCGTCGAGCGCCAGGGCGTAGCCGGCCTCGACGAGCTTGCGACAGCCGGCAACGATCTCGTCGTCGATGACGACGCCGTCGACGATCTCCACGACGGTGCGCTGCGGCGGCAGCATCAACGGCATGTCACCGGTGAGCACACCACGGTCGGCATTGCAGAAGATGAGGTGGTCACCGGCGAGGCTGTTGAGCCCGATGCTCAACGCGCTGTACACGACGGCGGCAGTCATCTGATCGCCCGTCGGCCGGGTCGCCCCGACCAACGGGCCCAGTTGACGGAACAGCAACTCGAAACCGACGAGGTCCTTCTCGTCGTAGATGCCCTGCCGCCCGACTACGGCCCGCTCCTCGTACCGCATGCTCACGTCCATCTGCTCGTTCGGGTGTCCCGCCACGTCCGGCGGTCCGGTCGGTGCGCCATACCCATCGGCAGGCAAAACACGCAAACAACCGTTTGTGACCTCGGATATTGCAACAAATCCCGAACACCTCACCGTGGTCACTTCGCCTTGGTCAGGTCGTAGACGGTCGTCCCGCCGACGGTCCTGGCGGTGAAGCGGCCCTGCACCCACGCGCTGATCGCGCCGCTGCTGCTACCGCCCGCACCGCCCGGTCCGCCGGTGGCGCTGCTGATGAAGTAGCGCACCTTCCCGGCCTTCACCAGCGCCTGGAAGTGCGCAAGGGTCGGCGACTCGTCGGAGCCGCTGAACCCGCCGACGGCGATCACCGCGGTGCCCGACTGCAGTTCGAGCGGCGCGGCCGACCGTGCCCCGATGGTGGCCGCCGACCAGGTGGTGCCGGCGTTGCTGAGGAGCCTGACCAGCGCGCTCGAGACCGTTGCCTGCCGGCCGCCACCCCCCGGGCCGCCGGCCGGCATCGAGCCGGACGGCCGCGACCCCGACGGCGGCCGGAACCCCGCGGGCGGGGTGCCGCCCGGCATCCCGCCGGGCATCTGGCTCGGCAGCTGGCCCGGCATCCCGCCACGGGTGACCGCCTGGGGCCTGCCACCGAAGCCCGAGGACGCGACGGGCGGCCCGGCCGCCGGCGTCGAGCCGGCGTGCGCGGTCGCGGCGGTGTCGACGGCGTAGGCGAGCGATCCGCCGCCGGCCGCGACCAGGCCGGCCGCGATACCGGCCACGCCGAGCGCCCGTCCGGCCGGGACGAGCACCGCGACGGCGCCGAGCACACCGGCGATCGCCACGAGCACGGCGATCCCCGGGGACCAGTCGCTGCCGCGCTGCAGCAGGGTCATGCTCCACAAGCCGGTGACGAGGATGCCCGCGCCGAGCACGACGCGGACGGCGGGTTCGGCGCGCCGCCGCCACATCACCACCGCGCCGATGGCGACCAGCGCCGCGATCGCCGGTGCCAGTTCGATCGTGTAGTAGGCGTGGATGATCCCGGTCGCGAAGCTCAACACCGTGCCGGTGACGAGCAGCCAACCGCCCCAGAGGATCAGCGCGGCCCGCGTGCGGTCGGTGCGTCCGGCCCGTCCGGCGGCGATCCCGATCGCCCCGCAGGCGAGCAGCGCGGCCGGCAGCAGCCACGAGATCTGACCGCCGACGATCGAGTTGAACAGTCGGTCGACCCCGCTCGATCCGCTGAAGCCGCCGACGCCCGATCCGCCGGCGATGCGCGAGAGCCCGTTGTAGCCGAACGCCAGCCCGAGTGCGGTGTTGTTGCCCGAGCCGCCGATATAGGGACGGTCGGCGGCGGGCGTCAGATCGACGGCCAGCACCCACCAGCCCGCCGCCACCACGATCGCGACGCCGGCCGCGACCAGTTGCAACAGGCGGCGCCGCATCGGGGCCGGGGCCGCGACCAGGTACGCCGCGGCGAGTGCCGGCACTACGGTGAACGGCTGCAATCCCTTGGCCAGGAACGAGAAGCCCAACGCCGCGCCCGCGGGCAGCAGCCACTTCGTCGACGCGTTCTCCAGCGCCCGCGTCACGCAGTAGGCCGCCACGACGATCAGCAGGGTCATCAAGGCGTCCGGGTTGTTGAAGCGGAACATCAGCACCGCCACCGGGGTGATCGCGAGCAGCGCCCCGGCGAGCAGCCCGGCGGTCGGGCCGAACCAGCGCCGCACCGTCGCGTACAGCACCCACACCGCCGCGACACCCATCAGGGCCTCCGGCACCAGCATCGACCACGACGAGAAACCGAACAACCGCCCCGACAGCTCCATCGGCCACAGCGCGGCCGGCGGCTTGTCGACGGTGATCGCATTCGCGGAATCCAGCGAGCCGAAGAAGAACGCCGTCCACGACTTGGTCCCGGCCTGCACGGCCGCGGCGTAGAAGTCGTTGGCGTAGCCGGACGCCCCGAGCCCCCACAGGTAGAGCAGCGCGGTGAGCCCGAGCAGCCCGGCGAGCGCGCCGTTCTCGCGTCCCGTCCTCGCGACCGGCCGGCACTCGCGCGAATGGTCCCGGACGAGGGCGGACGGGTAGGTGGCGGTGGGCGTCATGACGGCGTCCCTTTCGAAAAGACCCAGTGGCGCAACAGGACGAAGCGCACGGCGGTCGCGGCGAGGTTGGCCGTGACCAGCACGACGACCTCGACCGCCCGAGGTGGTGAGGCGGACAGGCGGCCGAGCAGGGCGAGCGAGCCGCTGGTCAGGGCCAGCCCGAGGGCGAACACGAGCAGGCCCTGCAGCTGGTGCCGCAGCGCGCCGTCGCCGGTGACGCCGAAGGTGAACCGCCGGTTGACGGCGGTGTTGAGCACGGCCGTCACCAGCAGGGCGAGCAGGTTCGCGACCTGCGCGCCGAACGGCGCCCGCCACACCAGGAACAGCGCGAGGTAGGCGAGCGTCGAGCCGACGCCGACCGCGCCGAAGCGGGTCGCCTGGCGCACGAACGATCCGGGCGAGGACGGGTGGTGGCCGAGCTGGGCACGCAGCTCGTGCACCGGCAGCCGGCCCCGCAGCAGCGAAGCGGCCATGCGGGCGATGCCGCGCAGATCGGCGAGCGCCGTGTCGAGGAGGTCGACGCGGCTGTCCGGGTCGTCGGTCCAGTCGACCGGGATCTCCGCGATCCGCAGCCCGCTGCGTTCGGCGAGCACCAGCAGTTCGGTGTCGAAGAACCAGGACGTGTCGCGCACGTGCGGCAGCAGGGCGCGCGCGCAGTCGCTGCGCATCGCCTTGAACCCGCACTGCGCGTCGCTGAAGCGAGCACGCAGCATCGTTTTCAGGATCAGGTTGTAGCTGCGCGAGATCAGCTCGCGCTGCGGGCCGCGCACGACGCGTGCCGAACGCGAGAGCCGGCTGCCGATCGCGACGTCGCTGTGCCCCGACAGAAGCGGCGCCACCAGCGGTAGCAGCGCGTTGAGATCGGTGGACAGGTCGACGTCCATGTACGCGACGACTTTCGCCTTGCTCGAGGCCCAGACGTGGTGCAGCGCGCGTCCGCGCCCCTTCGCCTCCAGGTGCACGGCGCGCACGCGCGGCAGCCCGCTCGCGAGTTCGGTCGCCACCTGCCAGGTGCTGTCGGTGCTCGCGTTGTCGGCGATGGTGATGAGAGTCCGGAAGGGGAACTGCTCGTCGAGGAACGCGTCGAGCCGGCGCACGCTCGGGGCCAGGTCGAGCTCCTCGTTGAAGACCGGGACGACGATCTCGACGTCGACGAGCCGGGCGGTCCCGACGAGAGCCGCGGCGCCGTCCACCTCCGACGGCAGCGCGCTCACCGGCCGGTCACGCGAAGCGCCAGCGCCGGGCACATCGCCGCCGCGCGGCGCGTGTCGGCCAGTTCGGCGGTGGTCACGTCCGTGCGGCGCAGCAGCGGGAAGCCCCAGTCGTCCTCGACGATCCGGTCGGGCAGGAGGTCCATGCAGAGGCCGTGACCGTCGCAGCGCGTCCAGTCGATCTCGAGGGTGTGCTCGGTCATGACGAGGCTCCGAGGGGTAGCTGGCCGAGGATCGGACGGCCGCAGCCGCCGTGCTGGTGGGCGCGGATCTCCTCGCCCAGCACGGCGAGGCCGGACTTCACGAATCGGGATGCGCCGTCGGGGTGGGCGCAGGCACCGCGGCCGACGACGTGGTTGGCGTGGCGCTCGGCGAGGGGCAGCGCCTGGGGGCGGCCGTCGTAGACCATCGTCAGGTCCGCGGCGAGTGCCGGCAGGCCGAACCGGCACGGGCCGCACTGCCTGGCGGACTGGTCGGCGAGCCAGTGCGCGACCCGGGTGAGCTCGCCGAGGGCGCAGGTCGAGTCGTCGAGGGCGTAGAGCACGCCCGCGCCCAGCGTCGCGCCCGCCGCCTTCAGCCCGGCCCGCGAGACCGGGACGTCGGGGTAGGGCCGCAGCCAGGTGCCGTGATAGCCACCCGCCACCACGAAGGCGGTGGCGTGGGCGCCGGCTGCCTGCAGCACGATGCCCAGCGGAGTGCCCAACGGGATCTCGACGACCCCGGGACGCGCGAGCGCCCCGCCGACGGTCAGCAGCGCCGTCCCCGGCTCGTCGCGCGTCCCGGTCCTCGCGAAGCCGGGCCCACCGGCGCGGACGAGGACGGCGGTCTGGGCGAAGGTCTCGACATTCGACACGAGCAGGCCCTCGTGCGTCGAGATCGCCCGCTGACCCGGCGGCAGGGCAGGTCCGCCGGCGAGGGCGCGTAGCAACGCGCGGGCCTCGCCGGCGACGAACGCCGGGTCGGTGAGCGTCACCTGCACCCGGCGGTGCAGGTTTCGCTCGCGCACGGCGTGCTCGACCGAATCGGCGGCCTGCACGTCGTGCGCCGCGACGATCACCTGGCGCGCACCGATGGCGTCGGCGACGGTCAGCGCACCGTCGAGCACGAGGTGCGGGGCGTGCCGCATGAGGGTGCGGTCCTTCCGGCTCGCCGGTTCGCTCTCGCTGCCGTTGACGATGACGACCGGACGCCCCCCGCGCAGCGACCGCAGCTTGGCCGCCAGCGGGAACCCGGCGCCGCCGCGCCCGGTCAGCCCGGCCCCGTCCAGCAGCACGAGCAGCCGGTCGAGCCCGACCGCGGGCAGCGGACCGTGGGTCGCGTGATGCGCCGCCACGCCCAGGCGGGGCGTCCGGTCGAGGCCGGCGAGCAGCCGGGGCGCGCCGATCGACCAGACGGCATCGGAGGTGAGCAGCGGCAGCGTGGCCGTCATCGGGTCACCTGCGCCTGCACCGGGTAGCGCACCAGATCGGGCAGGCGCTCCCGCGCGACCCGCGCCGTCACCGCCACCGCGACCGCGGCCCCGCACGCGACGTAGAGCAGCTTCACCCAGCTCTGCCCCGAGTCGGTCCCGCTCTGCAGGCCGTGCACCATCGCCATGCCCCAGCCGAGGTAGCCGAGCCCGTGCAGCCAGCGCCAGGCCCGCGCGCCGGCTGCGGACGCGGCGATCCGTCCCCGGGCGAAGCCGAGCGCGCCGACGAGCAGGAAGATGTACACCGCCACCGTCCCCAGCCCGACCCAGTTGGGTCGGAACGCGGAGGTGAACGGCACCAGCGAGGCCACCCAGCCGACGTGCGCGTAGGAGTCCGCGAGGATCGCGCCGAGATGCAGTGCGAGCGCGGTCAGGCCGACCCCGGTCGTGACGCGGTGCATGTAGTTCCACACGATCCGCGTCGACGATCGCCCGCGGCCGGTCATCAGCGCGCCCAGACCGGTCGCCACGGTCAGCAGCACCAGCGCGGCGAGCCCGGCACCGCGGGCGATGTACCAGATGGTCATCGTGGTCATCGCGCACCTGCCGGGACGCGCGGCGCGGGCCAGCCGGCGGTCGTGCGGACCGAGCCGTCGTGCGCGACCAGCCGGGCGGCGTAGCCGTGGTGCTCGAGCCACTCGACGGCCCGGTCGCCGAGCACGATCGCCGCGGTACTCGCGGCGTTGGCGTGCAGGGCGTCGTCGGCGGCGACGGTGGCGGTGCGCCACGGCCCGTCCGCCGGCACGCCGGTTCGCGGGTCGAGGATGTGGTGCACCGGACGTCCGCCGCGGCGCCACTGCCGCACGGTCGTCGTCGACGTCGTGAGGCCGCCTGCGTGCACCAGCACGAGCTGCCCGTCGCTGCCTTCGCGCTCGGCGACCTGCAGCACCCACCCGTCCGGCCGGTCACCCGCGACCGCCACGTCACCGCCGAGTTCGACCAGGACGGCCGTCCGGTACCGCCGCGCCAGCGTTGCCGCCGCGAGATCGGCGGCGTGCGCCTTCGCGGTCGCGCCCAGGTCGAGCGCGGTGCCTACCGGGACGGTCAGCAGCCCGGTCACCCGGTCCAGCCGCACGTCGCGCCAGCCGCGCGTCGCGGCCACCGGGCGTGCCGCCGGACCGTCCGCCGGCACGGCGCTGATGTCGCGGTCGTAGCCGATGCGGTGCATCGCGCGGCCGACCGTCGGGTCGACGGCGCCGCCGGTGTGCGCCGCCATCCGCAGCGCCGCGTCGACGAACTCGACGAGCAGCAGCGAGATCGGCGTCGGCCGGCCGGCGCGCCCGTTCGCCCGGCTCAGCTGCGAGTGGGCGCGGAACCGGCTCGCTGCCTCGTCCACGCGCGCGAGCAGCGTCTGCAGGTCGGCGGCCGCGGCGTCGAGCACGCGGGCGTCCTCGACCACGAGCCGCACCGTGCAGCTCCACGCTCGGGTCACGCGCGTCGCGCTCATGATCCGTGGCTCGCGGCCACCGGCTGCTGCACGGCCGGTGCCTGTTGCACCGTGCCACCCGCAGACGAGTTGCCCGAGGAGCCCTTGTTCGTCGAGGACGAGGTCGTCGAGGAGTTGGTGTTGCTGGAGGTGGTGCTGCCGCTCGCAGTGGTCTGCGAATGGGTCACACCGACAATGAGGCCGAGGGTTGCGAGCGATGCGCCCACACCGGTGGCCCAGCCGATCGCGTGCGATCTGCGTAGCAGTCGATCAGGAGAAGGTCGTCCGTTCATGGCGACCACGATCCGACGACGCGGGTCAGGCCGTCCTCAGTACGCGATCAAGCTTGGTTTAAGTCCTGCTGGGAATCAGCTGAACGCCGCGGAAGCTGAGGGTGATCAGCGCGCCACCGGATGGCGATGCGCCGACCGTCATCGAGCCGCCGGCGGCCTCGGCGCATCGGCGGGCGATGTCCAACCCCAGCCCGGACGAGTCGCGGTCCGAGCGGCCACGCACCTCGGCGGCGTCCGGGATCCCCGCTCCGGCGTCGGACACCTCGAGGCGAGCGCCGTCGTCGTCGGCGGTGAGGGTGACGGCGAATGCCGTGCCCTCGGCGGTGTGCGCGACGACGTTGGTCAGCAGCGCGTCCACGGCGGCGGCGAGGTCCTCGGCGGACGCCCGGACCGGGACCGGCCGGTCGGGCACCGAGATCGTGCTGGGACGGCCCTGCTCGTCGGTCAGCGCCGACCAGAACTCGACCCGCTCGCGCACCACCAGTGCCGCGTCGCACAATGGCAGCCGGCCCTCGCGTTGTGGGCGCCGCGCGGCGCGGATCACTGCCGTCAGCATGCGTTCCAGCTCGCTCACCCGGTTGCCGACGCGCTCGGCCTCGGCCGGGTCGTGCAGCGCCTCGGCCTCCAACCGCAAGGTGGTCAGCGGGGTGCGCAACCGGTGGGAGAGGTCGGCGACGGTCTCGCGTTCCTCCACGATGAGCTCGTCGATGCGGTCGGCGAGCCGGTTCAGGGCGACCCCGACGTCGGCGACCTCCCGCGGGCCGTCCGTCGGGGCGCGGGCGGTGATGTCGCCGGTGCTCAGCCGCTGCGCCGTGTCGGCGGTGCGGACCAGCGGACGGGTGATGCGGCGGGTGAGCACCTCGCCGGCGGCGCTGCCGAGCACGATCAACGCGAGGCTGCCGCCGATGATCAGCGCGTACCACGCCTTCTCGCCCTCGTAGCGGCTGTTGCCGGGCAGGAACACCCGGATGGCGTAGCGCCCCTTCTCGGTCTCGGCGACGGTGGCCGCGACCACCCCGCCGTGCTCGGCCAGCACCTGCGGAGGCGTCTCCCGGTCGCCCTCCGGCGGCGCGCCCGACCCGGACGGCGGTCCGGGAGGCGGTCGCTCGTCGCCGTCCGCGGGCGTCGTGCCGACCCGCGTCCCGTCCGGCAGCACCACCGACACCGGGTGACCGGTCTCCTTGACCACCCGCTGCACGTAGCCGGCGAGCTCGGCCTTGCCCGGCTGCGTCGCGCGGACGAAGTTCGCGATGCTGGTCGCCTCTTGCCGGATCGTCGCGTCGGCGTTGTCGCCGACCACCTTGTGGGTCAAGAACATCAGCGGGATCGCGAACGCGAGCACGACGAGCGTGGTCATCCCGACGGCGAGCAGCAGGATCCGGCGGCGCATGTCAGTCGTTCGGCGCCATCAGCCGCACCCCGACACCCCGCACGCTGTGCAGGTAGCGCGGTGCCGCGGCGGTCTCGCCGAGCTTGCGACGCAGCCAGGACAGGTGGACGTCGACCGTGCGGTCCGAGCCGCCCCAGGCCAGCTGCCACACCTCGCTGAGCAGGTCGCGTTTGCTCACCACCTCGCCGGCCCGGCGGGCGAGGGCGAGCAGCAGCTCGAACTCCTTGCGGGCGAGTTCGACCGGACGGCCGTCGACGGTGACCTCGTAGCTACGGGTGTCGATCACCAGCCCGCCGACGGTGATCACCGGGTCCTCGTCGGTGCGGCCCATCCGGCGCAGCACCGCGCGGATGCGCGCGTCGAGCTGCGAGGCGGTGAACGGTTTGATGACGTAGTCGTCGGCGCCGATGTCGAGCACCCGCACCATCTCGGCCTCGTCGTCACGCGCGGTCGCGACGATCACCGGAATGTCGCTCACCGACCGCAGCATGGACAAGATGTCGGCGCCGTCGACGTCCGGCAGGCCGAGGTCGAGCAGCACGACGTCGGGCTTGGACTCGACCGCGACCGAGAGCGCCGGCAGGCCGGCCGCGATCGCGTGCACGCTGTGGCCCTGCTCGCGCAGCGCGCGCGTCAGCGTGGTGCGGATCGCCGCGTCGTCCTCGACCAGCAGGACCTGAACCATGCGCGCGACGGTACCGCGACATACTGAGCAGGTGGCCTTCAGCGACCTGCAGGAGTTCGTCTCGGCGCTCGAGCGTAACCGCGAACTGAAGCGGGTGCGCGCACGCGTCGACCCGCACCTCGAGGTGACCGCCATCGTGCAGCGCGTCGTGCGTGCGGCCGGCCCGGCATTGTTGTTCGAGAACCCCTCGCGCGGGCGGATGCCGTTACTCATCAACGCCTTCGGCACCCCGCGACGGATGGCTCGCGCGCTCGGCGTCGACGACCTCGACGAGATCGGCGCGCGCATCGCCGACCTGCTCAAGCCGGAACTGCCGCGCGGTGTGGGTGGGCTGAAGGACGCGCTGGGCAAGGCCGCGCAGTTGCGTTCGGTGCCGCCGCGCAGGGTCAAGGACGCGCCCTGCCACGAGGTGGTGCTGCGCGGGGACGAGGTCGACCTGAACCTGCTGCCCGGCATCAAGGCCTGGCCGGACGACGGTGGGGTGTTCCTCAATCTCGGACTGACGCACACCAAGCACCCCGAGACCGGTGCGCGCAACCTGGGCATGTACCGCCTGCAGCAGCAGGACGAGCGCACGGTCAGCCTGCACTGGCAGATCCACAAGGACTCCACCTCGCACGCGGCGGTGGCCGAGCGGCGCGGCGAGCGGCTGCCCGTGGCGATCGCGTTCGGCTGCCCGCCGGCGGTCACCTATGCCGCCTCCGCCCCGCTGCCGGCCGACATCGACGAGTACCTGTTCGCCGGTTTCGTGCAGCGCGAGCGGGTCGACATGGTCGAGTGCCTCTCGGTGCCGCTGCAGGTGCCGGCAGCGGCGCAGGTGGTGCTCGAAGGGTGGGTCGAGCCCGGCGCGCGGCTGCCGGAGGGCCCGTTCGGCGACCACACCGGCTTCTACACACCGGTCGAGCCGTTCCCGTTCGTCCGGGTCGAGACGATGACGATGCGCCGCAACCCGCTGTTCCAGTCGATCATCGTCGGGCGGCCGCCGCAGGAGGACGGGCCGATCGGCAAGGCGACCGAGCGGATCTTCCTGCCGTTGATCCGGCTGACGGTCCCCGAGATCGTCGACTACGACCTGCCCGAGGCGGGCGTGTTCCACAACTGCGTGATCGTGTCGATCGACAAACGCTTCCCGAAGCACGCGCAGAAGGTGATGAACGCGATCTGGGGTGCGGGCCTGCTGTCGCTGTCGAAGCTGGTCGTCGTCGTCGACGCCGACTGCGACGTGCACGACTACCGCGAGGTCGCCTGGCGCGCGTTCGGCAACGTCGACTACGCGCACGACGCGCTGCACACAGTCGGGCCGGTCGACCATCTCGACCACGCGTCCTACGAGCAGTTCTTCGGCGGCAAGCTCGGCATCGACGCGACTCGCAAGCTGCCCGGCGAGGGGTACCGCCGCGACGGCGGCTGGCCGACCGAGTGCGTCCTCGACCCGGCGACCGATGCGCTGGTCGAACGGCGCTGGCGCGAATACGGGCTCTGAGCCGTCCTGGCAGACTTGGGACGTGACGACAGCCGCCGCGACGATGCCGCGCTCGAAGGTGCGTGCCTTCCTGTCGCTGGTGATGATCGAGCACTCGGTGTTCGCGCTGCCGTTCGCCTACATCGCGGCGCTCACCGCGATGTGGCGCCAGACCCGCTCGGTGCACTGGGTGCAGTTGCTGCTGATCACGATCGCGATGGTGTCCGCCCGGACCGTCGCGATGTCGGCCAACCGGATCCTCGACCGCCGCTTCGACGCGCTGAACCCGCGCACGGCGCGCCGCGAACTGGTCACCGGCGAGCTCAGCGTGCGCTCGGCGTGGGTCGGCACCGTGGTCGCGCTCGCGATCTTCCTGGGCAGCGCCGCCGCGCTGTCGTGGTTGTGCCTCGCGCTCGCGCCGCTCGCGGTCGCGCTGCTCGTCCTCTACTCCTACGGCAAGCGGTTCACCGACTTCCCGCAGGTGTTGCTGGCCGCCGCGCAGTTCGTCGCTCCGGTCGGGGCGTGGCTCGCGGTGACCGGCGGTGCGGGTTGGGCGCCGGTGGCGCTGGGGATCGCGGTCGGCACCTGGATCGGCGGCTTCGACCTCATCTACTCCTGCCAGGACGCCGAGATCGACCGGCAGATCGGCTCGCGCTCGTTCCCCGCCCGGTTCGGCATCCGGCCCGCGCTCGTCACGTCGGCCGTCGTCCACGCCGTCACGCTCGCCGCCTTCGCCTGGTTCGGGTTGGCGGCCGGGCTCGGCTGGTTGTGGGCGACAGGCGTCGTGCTCACCGGCGTCGTCCTCGTCTACGAGCACAGCATCGTGCGGGCCCGCGACCTGTCCCGGGTCAACCGGGCGTTCTTCACCGCCAACGGGGTGATCGGCATCGGGCTGTTCGGGTTCGCGCTCGTCGATCTGCTGGTGCACGGGCTGAGCCGGTGAGGACGCCCTGGGTGATCGGGGTTTCCGGCGCGTCCGGAACGCTCTACACCCGCGCCGTCGTCACCGCGCTGCTCGACGCCGGCGAGCCCGTCGACCTGGTGGTCTCGCGCGCCGCCCGCCTCACCCTGCTGGACGAGCTCGGTCTGGCCTTTCGCGATGCGCACTGGCAGACCGACCTCGCCACCTGGCTCGAACGCGATCTGGACGACGCCGACGTGCAGCACTGGGCCGCCGGCGACTTCGGCGCCGGCCCGGCGAGCGGGTCGTACGCGACGCAGGGCATGGTCGTCGTCCCGGCGTCGTCGGCGGCGGTCGCCGGCATCGCGCTCGGGCTGTCGAAGGACCTGCTGCAGCGCGCCGCCGACGTCACCGTCAAGGAGCGGCGCCGGCTGGTGGTCGTGCCTCGCGAGACGCCGTTCACCCGCTCGCTGCTGGAACACCTGCTCGCGCTCGATTCCGCCGGTGCGGTGGTGCTGCCGGCCATCCCTGGGTTCTACGCGGGATCGACCTCGGTGCAGCAGCTCGTCGACTTCGTCGCCGCGAAGATCCTCGACGTCATGGGCGTCAAGCACCAGCTCAGTGCGCGCTGGACCGGCGAACTCGGTGCGGGGAGAGACTGATGGACGAGATCGACCTACGGCTGGTGTCGGCACTGCGCACCAACGCCCGCTCCACCTATGCCGAGCTGGCGCGTGCCGTCGGGCTCAGCGGGCCGGCCGTCCACGAGCGGGTCAGCAAGCTCGAATCCGCCGGGGTGATCATCGGCTACCACGCCGCGGTGGCGCCCGAGGCGATGGGCAAGACGATGAGCGCGCTCATCGGGGTGTTCATCACCGACAGCGCCGACCTCGCCGCGGTCGAGGCCGACCTGGCGGGCATCCCGACCGTCGAGGACTGCTGGTTCGTCGCCGGTGAGGAGACCTTCGTGGTCAAGGTGTCCGTGCCGGACGTCAACGGGCTCGAGGAAGTGATCCGGAGCATGAACGCGGTGACGGGCATCGCCCACACCCGCACCACCGTCGTGCTGTCGACCAAGTTCGAGGGCCGGCTGCGCGGCTGAGTCAGGACGCTTCGGACAGCTCGGCCGCGAGCACGTACAGCGACTCGAACGAGCGGCGGCCCGCGGTCGCGTACCGCGCGGTGAGCTCGTCGGCCTCGGCGAGATCGCGGACGGTGAAACCGTGGCGGCGCAGCAGGTGCCGCGCGGCCACGGGCACCGCACCGAAGGTGACCGGCTCGCCGATCAGCGCGATCGCCCGGGCGCCGAGACGGCGCAGTGGAGCGAACAGACCTTGACCACCCACGCCGTCCCACAGATCCATCGCGAGGGTCGAGCCGGGCCCGCACAGCGCGCGCAGGGCGTCGAGCGTGGTGTCGACGGCGGTCGCGTCGAGGTAGGGCGCGACGCCCTCCCAGACGACGAAGGTCCTGGCGCCGGTGAGGAAGCCGGCCGGCGCGAGCACGTCGGCCAGCGCCTGCCGGCGGAAGTCGATCTCGACGCGGGTGTAGGCGTCGACGGCGAACCGGTCGAGGTGTGCGGCGATGATCGCGGCCTTGCGCCGCGACAGCGGCGGCAGGTCGACCTCGAAGACCGGGCGGCCGGCAAGCTGGGGTGCGAACCGGTGCGCCCGGCTGTCGTAGCCCGCGCCGAGCACGAGCACCTGCTCGACGTCGGTGGCGGCGAGCAGGTGCTCGTCGATGAACCGGTGCCGGCACAGGACGTAGGTGGACAGTCCGCCCAGGTCGTGGCGGGCGGCGAGATCGCGCAACGGGGTCGCGTGCGAGAGCGCCACGACCAGCCGCTGCGAACCGGTTGTCAGGAACAGTGCTGCGTACGGGTCGTCGACGATCCGCTGCGCGGCCGGTCGGCGCCGTTCCAGCGCGCGGTAGAGCGTCACCGCCTGGGCGGTCGCGCTCGGCCGCTCGGTGTCGTGCAGCTCGCGGGGGAGCAGGCGGCGAATTCCGTTCATGTCGCCGGCACCTGCAGCCGGTCGTCGTGCCTGCCGGTCGACCTCGTCGACGTGCGGAGCTGCCGGCCGGCGTCCTCGACCTCGCGCAGGAAACCGGCACGCTCCGGCCACGGCTCGATCGTCACGCTGTGCCGGCACGGCTCGGCCGGCTGCTCGTAGGTCGCCGACGTCCGCGCACTCTCACTCGACGCCGCCGGATCCGGGTGCACGTCCCCAGTCTGTCCGGCGGGCGGTCGCCGATCCAGCCGGCCGCTTACGTACCCTCGACGTATGTCGTTGAGCCAGGCCCGCAAGGACGAATTGAGCGCCAAGGTCGCCGCCGGCGAGCGGCTGACCCGTCAGGACGGTGAGGACCTCTACGCCAGCGACGACCTCGCCTGGCTCGGCGGCCTCGCGCACTCGGTGCGGACCGCCAAGAACGGCGAGACGGTCTTCTTCAACGTCAACCGGCACCTGAACCTGACCAATGTCTGCTCGGCGTCGTGCGCCTACTGCAGCTTCGAGCGCAAGCCCGGCCAGAAGGACGCGTACACGATGCGCGTCGAGGAGGCCGTCGAGAAGGCGCTCGCGATGAAGGACGACGGGCTCACCGAGCTGCACATCGTCAACGGGTTGCACCCGACGCTGCCGTGGAAGTACTACCCACGCGTGCTGCGCGAACTCAAGGCGGCGCTGCCCGGCGTCGCGCTGAAGGCGTTCACCGCGACCGAGGTGCACTGGTTCGAGACGATCAGCGGCCTGTCGGCCGACGAGATCCTGGACGAGCTCATCGACGCGGGGCTGGAATCGCTCACCGGTGGCGGCGCGGAGATCTTCGACTGGGACGTGCGCAAGCAGGTTGTCGACCACAACACGCACTGGGAGGACTGGTCGCGCATCCACCGCCTCGCGCACCAGAAGGGCCTGCGCACGCCGGCGACGATGCTCTACGGGCACATCGAGGAGCCGCGTCACCGCGTCGACCACGTGCTGCGGCTTCGCGAGCTGCAGGACGAGACCGGCGGGTTCCAGGTGTTCATCCCGCTGCGCTTCCACAACGACAACAACCGGCTCTCGCACCTGCCGATGGCACAGCCGTCCGACGTGCTGAGGACCTTCGCGGTGTCCCGGCTGATGCTCGACAACTTCCAGCACGTGAAGGTGTTCTGGGTGATGCACGGCCTGTCGACCTCGCAGCTGGCGCTGAACTGGGGTGCGGACGACATGGACGGATCGGTCGTCGAGTACAAGATCACCCACGACGCCGACGGATTCGGCACGCCGGACAAGCTGACCCGCGACGACCTGCTCACCCTGATCCGCGACGCCGGGTTCACCCCGGTCGAGCGCAACACCCGCTACGAGGTGCTGCGGTCCTACGACGCGCCGGTGCCGCTGGCCGAGCGGCGGGCCGAACCGCAACAGATCTGGGCCTGAGCGGGCCGCCGTACTGTGGACGCCATGTCCGAGCGCCGCGCCGCCGGCGGCCGACCCAGCTTCGCGAACTGGATGGGGTCGCTCTGGGGCTACACCATCCTGCGGTTCGCGATGTTCTTCGCGCTGTGGGGCCTGCTCGTCCTCGTCGGGCTCAAGGGCCTGATCGCGGCACTCATCGCATTGGTGCTGTCGGTGCCGCTGTCGCTCGTCCTGCTCGCCGGCCCCCGGGCACGGGTTGCCCAGCAGGTCGAAGCGCGCATCGAGGCGAGCCGTGCCGCGCGGCATGAGCTGGACAGCCGGCTGGACCCGGAGAACGACGAGGACCCCCCGCCGACGCAGTGACGTCGGGCCTGCGCCCGGCGCCTGCTGTCAGAGGTCGGCGGTGGGTAGTTCGTCGGGCGGGGTGCGGTAGACGCGGCCGTGGGGTGTGCGCCAGTAGAAGGTGCCGGTGGTGTCGCGCCAGGTGATCCAGCCCGGGGCGTCGTGCTTGAGGTGAGGGTGTCGCGGGCAGAGCGGGGCGAGGTTGCTGGTGATGGTGTTGGCGCCGTCGTAGGGGATGGTGTGGTCGATCTCGCAGGCGGTGGCGCGGCGGTTGCAGGCGGGGAGCCGGCAGGTGGGGAACGGGGTGATCACGTAGCGGGTTTGGGAGGCGGTGGGCAGGCGCCGGGTGGGTGTTCGATCACGCCGACCGGTAGCACCCGTCCGGCCGGGTCGACGGTGACTCGGTCGATGCGGGTGGTGGGGTCGGTGAGCAGGTCGCGGCATTGGGAGGCGGGGATCGGGCCGTAGCCGGCCAGTTCGCCGGGGGCGTCGCTGTCGCCGGTGGCGGTGGCTTGCGGGACCAGGAGTTGGATTCGGGCGTGGCGGGCCGGGGCACGGACGGTACCCGACCCGACGCCGGTGGTGGTGTCGAGGATGAGGTCGCGCAGCGTGTCGGCGCGGCGGGCGTCGATCCCCTCGCCTGAACCAGCGGCGCCACCGGCGCCGGCGTGACCCATGGTCTGGGCGATATCGGTGAGGCGGGCGTAGATCGCTTCGGCGTCGACGGCGGTGTGGGTCGGCCAGAGGCCGGCCATCCCATCGGGTAGGGGGCTGAGCCGGACCAGCCGCTGGGCCTTGGCGGCCTGGTGTTTGTCGTGCTCGCCACGGGGGTCGAGGCGGGCGACGGCGCGGCGCAGGGCGGCGCGGAATTGGGTCACGCTCTGCAACGGCGCCCGGGCCAGCACCCGGTCCTGCACGGCGGCGATCATCTCGGGCGTGAGGCCGTAGGTGGCCTCGGTCGCGGCCCGGGCGTGCGCCTCGCTGATCGAGCCCTTTTCGTGCAGGGCGAGGATCTTCGGCAGCGTCGAGACCAGGTGGGTGGCCTGGGCCAGGCGGGCCTCGGTGAAACCGAGCGACCAGCCCAGCGCGCAGGCGACCTCTTCGCGGGCCCACTGCTTGGGTTCGTCGGGCTGGTGCACCGCGGCCAGCAACCGTTCACGGCGTGCTTGGGCGCGCGAGACCAGCCGGTCGAGCTCGATCAGCCCGTCGAACACCTCATCACGCGAACAGCCGGCGGGGTCGAGCGCGAGCAACTGCTCGACCGTCCACGCCTGCCCGTCCGCCATGAATCGAACACTAGATCGGCGGTCTGACAGTTTTGCGTGCGAGCCCCGAGGACGCTCGAGGCGCCGCCGGCGAACCGCACGCCGTCGATCACGACAGCGCCTGGCAGATCGCCGACTGGGCGCCCCTGCGCAGCCCGCTGAACACGCGCGCTCGTTGTCCCTCGCTCTGCTGGGTCACCTGGACGTTGATCGAGACCGTCGCCGAGCGGGTGCCGTCACGGGTGGCGAAGGCGTATTGCGTGTAGCCGAGCGTGTTGCCGCTGTGCCCGTACACCGTGCGGCAACGGGTCTGGTAGCGGAACAGGGCCATGCCGGCCGAGTCGAATCCCGGCCCGCGCGGCTCCGAACCGCTCGCCGGCATGAACAGCCGCTGCCACCGCGCCCGCAACGTCGCCGAGATCAACCGGCCGCTGACATAGCCGCGGATCGATTTGTTGAGATCGGCGGGCGCGGACACGATGCCGCCCGACGCCCACGCCCAGCCGGCGGCCAGGTCCCGGCTGACGTCGTCGTGCGGACGTCCGGTCCTGCGGCCCAGGGCAGAGCCGCGGATGTACGGCCGGTCCACGTGGGTACCGACGGGAAGCGTGGTGTGCGTCAGGCCCAGCGGTTGGAGAACGTCACGGGTGAGCACTCGCCCGTACGGTCGGCCCGTCGCCGCCTGGATCATCAAGGCGACAGCGATGTTGTCGGAGTGCGAGTACTCGTACCGGGTGCCGGGCGCGAAGTTGAGCTTGCGGCCGGCGTAGGTGAGCAGTTCCCGTGGTCGAGGCGTCGTTGGGTGATGCGAGAACCGCAGGGAGGAGCTGCTTACCCAGCGAGAAGTCCGGGATTCCGCTGGTGGACCCGATCTGCACGACGACGACGGCGCCCGGCGGCCCGCCGGGCATCGCGACGAGTTCGGCGATCGACTGGCGCAGCGCCGACGCCCGCTACATTCGCTCGTCGCGGAGCACCTCGAGGTTGCGGAACGACGGCGGACCGTCGCACAGCGCCGCGAGCCTTGCCGCGAAGTCGCCCGTCTCGGGCAGCGTCGAGTTGGCCATCGCGTCCTCGTAGGAGGGGAACTCGACGATCTGGACGTAGGTGGTGTCGGCGTCGCGGTCCTTGGTCTGCACGCCGCGGGTGGCGGCCCGCTTGCCCTCGGTGGCCGCGAGCCAGCCGTCGAAAAGGGCGTTCATCTCGTCGGCGCGGCTGGTCTTGTACTCGATGATCTGGATGAACGGCATGGCTGCCTCCTCGGCTTCTGCCTTCGCTTAGCAGGGTGGCACCTGTCGCCCATGATCTGAAGGGCCGCTCCGAGCGACGTCACCCCGAAGCGAGCAGCACGGCCACTTCGCCGACCACCTGCCGCGAGCCGGCGATGTGCCACCGGTGCCCGCTCGCCTCGACCACCGCGGTAGCGCCGCCGGCCGCCCGGACGAGCGCCGCACCGGGGTACCAGTCCCAGGGCAAGCAGTCGTACTGCACGTAGACGCCCAGCCGTCCGGCCGCGACCGAGGCGAGCTCGATCGAGCCCGACCCGAGCATGCGTACGGTTGCCGCGTTCTGCACCACCTCGGCGAGGGGCTCGCGCACCGAGTCGTCGGGCAGCGTCGTGGGGTGGAGGTAGGTAGCGACCGACACCTCCGACAGCGTGCGGTCCTCGAGATGCGGCACGGGCACGTCGTTGCACGAAGTGCGTCGTGCCCGGCCGCCGACCCACAGTTCGTCGGTGACCGGTGCGTAGACGGCGCCGAGCACCGGCCCGTCGCCGTCGACCAGCGCGACCGCCGAACACCACAACGGCAATCCGGACAGGAAGTTGTAGGTGCCGTCGACCGGGTCGACGTACCAGATCCGCTCGCCGGCTCGCGACGTGCCTTCCTCGCCGATAACGCCGTCGGACGGGCGCTCGGCGGCCAGCCGCGAGCCGATCAGGTTCTCGGCAGCGTGATCGGCCGCCGACACCACGTCCGACACCGAGGTCTTGCGGTGCGTACGCAGGCCGTCGCGCAGCATGTCCGCGGCGAGCAGACCCGCCTCGCGCACGAGTGTCGCCGCCAGCGCGGAATCATCCACGCGGCTGACCCTACTGGCTGTAGAAGTCGGCGAATTGCTTGCGGACGACGTTCTTCTGAATCTTGCCGGTGGACGTTTTGGGCAACTCCTCGACGACGATCACCGACTTCGGCGCCTTGAACCCGGCGATCGACGATCGCACCCGGGCAAGCAGTTGATCGCCGTCGAGAGCGGCGCCGGGCTTCGCGACGACGACGGCGGTGATCGCCTCGGTCCACCGCTCGTGCGGCAGGCCGACGACCGCGACCTCGGCGACGTCCGCCGATGCGGCGTAGATGGCCTTCTCGACCTCGATCGAGGCGACGTTCTCGCCGCCGGACTTGATCACGTCCTTGTACCGGTCGCTGAACCAGAGCATGCCGTCCTCGGCGAGCACGCCCGCGTCGCCGGAATGGAACCAGCCGTGCGCGAAGGCCTCCTCGGTCGCCTCCGGATTGCGCAGGTACTCGTTGAGGGCCTGCGGCCCGCGGTAGACGATCTCGCCCTCCTGCCCGCGCGGCAGCAATGTGCCGTCCGGCGCCATGATGCCGATCTGGACGTTCACCACCTGCGTGCCGACGGCGCCGGAGTGTGACAGCTGATGCTCGGGCCGGAAGAACGTCGTCACCGGGCTCATCTCGGTCTGGCCGAACGCCAGGTAGAAGTCGCACTCGAAGGTGTCGATGCAGGTGCGCAGCAGCGCGTCCGGCATCGGCGCCATCGCGTAGGCAGCAGCCTGCAACGACGACAGATCCCGCGATGCGATCGACGGATGCTCCACCAGCGCGCGCCACATCATCGGCAGCGCGAACACCCTGGTGATCCGCTCGTTCTCGATCAGATCGAGCAAGGCCGTCGGGTCGAAGGCGCGCATCAGGTACTGCGTCGCGCCCATCATGACCGAGGGCGTGCCGAACCCGTTCAGCTGCGCGGTGTGGAACAGCGGCATGAGGCACGCGATCCGGTCGCCGGACGAGATTCCCGTTTCGGCTGCGGCCATCAGCGATTCGAGATAGATCGCGGTGTGGCTGCCGACGACGCCCTTGGGGAAGGAGGTGGTGCCGCTCGTGTAGAGGTAACTGATCGCGTCCCGGTCGCCGACGAAGCGCTCGGGGTCGGTGTCGTCCGAAGCATGCAGGTCGGCGAAGGTGAGCCAGGTGCGGTCCGGCAGCGACTGCTCGTACTGCCCGTTCGTGCCGTGGGCGACGACGATGTCGGCCACCGCCGGCACCTTCTCGACGGCGGGTGTCACCAGCGCGACGAGCTGCGCCTCGACCACGATCGCGCGTGCCTGCGAATGATCGAGGACGTAGGCGATCTCCTCGGCGCGCCAGCCGAGGTTCATCGGCACGCACACGACGCCCAGCTTCGCGCAGGCGAAGTAGGTCACCAGGAACTCCGCGCTGTTGCCCGAGGCGAGCGCCAGCACGTCACCGCGGTCGTAACCGCGCGCCAGCAGCCCGTGAGCGACCCGGTTCACGCGCGTGTTCAGCTCGGCATAGGTCCAGCGGCGCGCGCCGTCGACCACGGCGAGCTGGTCGGGCAGCCGGGCCGCGGTGCGTGTCAAGGCGTCGCCGACGTTGACGCGAGTGATGAGGTTGCTCGCCAGCTCGATGTCCATGCGGTCCATGTGCGCAGCCTGCCCCCGCCTGGTGCCGAAGGGAAGTGCCGCGGGAAAGGTCCCGTACCGTGAAGGCGTGGTCGCTCGTCCTCGCGTGGGGCACATCCAGTTCCTCAACTGCCTGCCCATCTACTGGGGGCTGGTCCGCTCCGGCGCGCTGCTGGACGTCGAGCTGACCAAGGACACCCCTGATCGGCTCAACGACCTGCTCGTCACCGGCGGGCTCGACGTCGGCCCGATCTCGCTGGTCGAGTACCTGCGCCACGCCGACGAGCTGGTGCTGCTGCCGGACATCGCGGTCGGCTCGGACGGTCCGGTGCTTTCGGTCAACCTGGTGTCGACCAGGCCACCGGCCGAGCTGGCCGGTCGCCGGGTGGCGCTCGGCTCGACGTCGCGGACGAGCGTGCTGCTCACCCGGATGTGGCTCGCCGACCACCACGGCGTCACGCCCGACTACTTCACCTGCCCGCCCGACCTCGGCGCGATGCTGCTCGAGGCCGACGCCGC
>DATBTJ010000024.1:0-19201 GCA_036559305.1 Jatrophihabitans sp. | reverse complement strand
CGGCTGCCAGGTGCGCACGTCGGCGGCTTGCCAGGTGATGCGCGCCGCGACGTCGTCCGGCAGCGACTGCTCGGCGTGCGCGCGCGCCTTGTCGATCACGACGTCGGACACGTCGACGGCGGTGACCGTCCAGCCGCGCTGTGCCAGCCACACCGCGTCCCCACCCTCGCCGCAACCGATGTCGAGCGCCGCGCCGGGCGCCATCGTCTCGGTCTGCTCGGCCAGGCGCTGGTTGACCTTGCCGCTCCAGACCGGGTCGCGCCCGGAGTAGCGCTCGTTCCAGTACTCGGGGGCGTGCAGCGTGCTGGCGTCCAGTTCGGTCATGGGACGACTGTGCGCCTGAACGGGCGCCGCGCCAAGTTCCGTTGCCGTTCCGGCAAGGAGGCATGCTATTCCGGACGCTGATCGTGCGGAACCTCCGAAACCGCGCGATCTCTCGCAGTCAGCAGCGTAAGCAGATCCTCGTGCATTCCGGCTCGCCTGGACGCTGACAACGGTGCAAACAGTTCGTCGGCGACACGTCCGGCCAGCTGGTCGAGCAGTTCGACCTCACGCTGCCCTCTGGGCGTCAACGTGACCAGTTTCCGGCGCCTGTCGGACACGTCCGACGAACGCCGCACAAGGTGTCGGTCTTCCAGGTCGTCGACCGTGGCCGTCACGTCGCTCGGGTCGAGATCGAGCCGACGGCCGAGGTCGAGCTGCGTCGTCGGATCGTCGTCCAGGACGCAGAGAACCGCCATGTGCCGCAGACGCATCCCTCGCTCCGCCAGGCAGGCATCGAGCTCGTCCTTCGCGAGCTTGGCAGTCTGGGACAGCAGGTAGCTGGTCAACGCCACCAGCCGGGACGGCTTGTCCGAGAATCGACTCACGCACCGATGTTACGGTGCCACCAATCATTGGTGATGACCAAGGAGTTGAGATGCGGGATCTCGCCGACCTGCTCGTCGGTCGGTTCGTCGGCACCGACGACATTCACGCCGGCCCTTGGTCGACCGCGCAGACAGCGGCTGTCGAAGTCACGACCCACAGCGAAGTCGACGGAGCAGTGCTCCTCATGCGCATGCACGAGCGCCGCGAATCGGGCGCTTTCGACGTCCTCAACCTCTTCATGCGGGACCAGGTCAACGGCGACATCCTCCTCTACAGCTTCGACCCGCTCGGGTACCCGCCGGACCCGCCGGCACGCGGCCGCGTCCGGGACGGCACGCTGGTGCTTTCGCGCAGCACCGAACGCGGCCACAGCATGACCGTCTTCGAGGCCACTCCGACCGGATTGCGCTGGGCGAAGAGGTTCCGGCCGTCAGAGGACGTGGAGTGGCGTACCACCGTGGCGGGAACACTCGATCGGGAACAGGGGACACGCCCATGACGGAGCCGACACGCAGAGGCCGCACCACACCGCTGAACCTGCCGCACGCAGCGGACACGCTCAGCGAGACGTGGAGCCCGCGAGTCGCCGGCCAGGTCAACGACGTGCTCGTGAAGGTGGCCCGCCTCGAGGGTGACTTCGTCTGGCACAACCACCCCGACACTGACGAGGCGTTCTTGTGCCTGAGCGGGCAGGTGACGATCGACCTGCGAGACGGCGACCCCGAGCGGGAACGCAGCATCACCCTCGACCCGGGCGACATCTATGTCATCCCGCGCGGTGTGTACCACTGCCCGCATTCAGCGAGCGGTGCGGCCGTCGCCCTGCTCGAAGCTGCGGGTGTGATCAACACCGGTGCGGTCGACAGCGACCTCACCGCGCCTGTCGACCGCCCGCTCGACGAGGATCCCGGGTCGGCGCGTGATTCCTGAAAGGAACCGCACAGTGCTCCTGGTCAAGTCGCTCAGCACAGACGACCTGTCCACGCCGGAGTGGACGCTGGCCTTCCCCGTCCTGAAGGAACTGCGGCCCGCGCTCACCGAATCGTCGCTGCGGCAGATCGTCGAAGACGGCAGCCGCGAAGGACTCCGGTTCCTGGCGGCGTTCGAAGGCAGCGAAACTGCCACGCAAGCCTGCGTCGGCGTAGCCGGATGGCGGGTCATGACCTGCACGACGGCCGGCCGCAAGGCGCACGTCGACGATCTCGTCACCTGCGCCGCGGCACGGGGACGGGGGGTGGGAGCCATGCTCCTTGCGGAGGTGACGCGTCGAGCTTCGGACGCGGGGTGCACGACCCTGGAGTTGGACTCCGGAGTGCAGCGTTTCGACGCTCACCGCTTCTACCTTCGCGAGCGGATGAAGATCGCTGCTCACCACTTCGCGTTGGCACTGCCCGGCTGACCCCGTACCCCCGGTCGGATTCGAACCGACACTGCGACCCTTTTAAGGGGTCTGCCTCTGCCATTGGGCTACGGGGGCGTGCGCACCATTGTGGCGCGCCACGCTGGCAGGATCGACTCATGCCCTACTCGGCCGCCACCCCCGCCGAGCGACGTCTGTCGCTGCCCGGCGACGATCTCGTCGCGGATGCGATCGCGCAACTGGACCGGGCGGCGACCTTCGCCGTTGCGCCCGCGACGCTGTGGCCGTGGATCGTGCAGCTCGGCAAGGACCGCGCCGGGTGGTACCTGCCGCGGAGCGCCGAGCGGCTGATCCCTCGGTCGCGGCGCGCGATCCGGCACATCGACGCCCGCTGGCAGCACGTCGCGGTCGGTACCGACGTACCCGACTGGGGTCCCGGCACGCCGGTGCTGCGCGGGGCGGTCGTCGACGCTCCGAACGCGCTGGTCTGGCACTCGCTGCGCGACCGGACGGCCGGCCACCGGTGGCCGGCCACCGACCCGGACGCGGCGGACGTCCTCGCGATCAGCTGGACGCTCGCCCTGCGCGCGGTCGACGACGGCACCCGGCTGCACCACCGGCTGCGCATCCGGGCCAGACACCGCAGCCTGGTGAAGATCGGCGGCGGGTTCGATCTGGTAACCGTGGTCGGCATGTTCGCCGGGCTGCGTGAGAGGGTCACCGCGTGAGCACCTGGTCGGCCCCGGTCCGTTACGCCGAGATCGACGGGCAGGGCGTGGTGTTCAACGCGCACTACCTGACCTACTGCGACGAAGCGATGTCGCGCTACTTCAAGGACCTCGGGCTCGGCGAGTTCAGCGCGCATGTCCAGCTCGTCGCGTCGACGCTCGCCTGGCGCGCGCCGGTGCGGTGGGGCGAGACCGTCGAGGTCGATGTCGCGTGCCGGCGCGTCGGCACCACCAGCCTCGTCCTGGCATTCGACGTGCACGTCGGCGAGCGGGTGTGCTGCCGGGTCGAGACGACCTACGTCAACATCGACGCGGACGGCCGTTCCACCCCGATTCCGGACGACGCCCGCGCCGTGCTCGGTTAGGAGACGTCCGGGAACTCGCGCCGGCCCGCGGCCTGCTGGAACTCGGTGTGCGGGCGTTGCAGCTGCCCCAGCGAGACCACCTCGCGGCGGAACAGCAGCGCGCCGGTCCAGTCCGCGATCACCCGCACCTTGCGGTTCAGCGTGGGCATGCGCGACACGTGGTACGTCCGGTGCAGGAACCACGCCGGAAAGCCGCGCACCTTGACCCCGTACAGCTCCGCCACCCCGCGGTAGAGGCCGAGCGAGGCCACCGAGCCCACATAGGCGTGCTCGTAGTCGTGCAGTGCGCCACCGCGCACATGTGACACCACGTTGTCGGCGAGCACCTTCGCCTGCCGCACGGCGTGCTGAGCGCTCGGCCCGCACAGGGCGTTCGGATCCTTCTTCGACAGGTCCGGCACGGCGGCGCAGTCGCCGGCGGAGAACACGCCGGTGACTCCCTTGACGGTGAGATTCGCCTTGCAGGGCAGGCGGCCCTTGTCGTCGAGGGGCAGATCCGTCTCGGCCAGGACCGGGCTCGCCTTCACCCCGGCAGTCCACACCAGCGTCTCGGCATCGAAGCTCTCACCGTCGGAGAGCCTGATGTGCCCGTCGACGGCCGACTCGAGACGGGTGTCCAGCCGCACGTCGATGCCGCGCTCGGTGAGCCGGTCGACGGTGTAGGCGGACAGCCGCACCGACACCTCCGGCATGATCCGGCTCGCGGCCTCGACGAGCACCCAGCGCATCTCGTTCGCGTCGAGCTGCGGGACGTAGCGCAGCGCGTAGCGGGCCATGTCCTCCAGCTCGGCCAGCGCCTCGACCCCGGCGTAGCCGCCGCCGACGAACACGAAGGTCAGCGAGGCACGCCGTTTGACCGGATCGGCCGTCGACGCCGCCAGATCGAGCCGCGACAGCACGTGGTTGCGCAGGTAGATGGCCTCACCGATCGTCTTGAACCCGATCCCGCGCTCGGCGAGACCGGGGATCGGCAGCAGCCGTGAGATCGACCCCGCCGCGACGACGAGCACGTCGTAGCCGAACTCGTACGCCTCCCCCTCGCTCGGCTGGATCGTCGCGGTCTTGGCGGCGTGCGTGATACGCGTGACCGCGCCGGTGATGACGTTGCACTTCCGCAGCACCTTGCGCAGCGAGACGACGACGTGGCGCGGCTCGACGCTGCCGGCCGCGGCCTCCGGCAGGAACGGCTGGTAGGTCATGTTCGACTGGGGCTCGACGACGGTGATGTCGGCGCTGCCGCGCGAGAGCCTGCGCTGCAGCCGCAGCGCCGTGTACATGCCGACGTAGCCGCCGCCGACGATCAGGATGCGTGTCGCCGCCATGGGCTCACGCTAGTCGCGCCCGCTCGAACACCGCATCGAGCATCGGCGCGGTCAGCCGTCTGGTGAAGGTGTTCTGCTGACTGACGTGGTAGCAGCCGATCACGACGCGGCCGTCCACGGGCACCTCCACGCCGTGGCCGAAGCTCGGCATCCGCGCCGGCACCGCGATGTCGGCCGCGCGCAGGGCCGGCCACAGGGCCGCCCAGCCGAACGCGCCGAGCACCACCACCGAACGGACGCCCGGCCAGAGCAGCCGCACCTCCTGCACCAGCCACGACCGGCAGGTGTCGCGTTCGGCCGGGGTCGGCTTGTTCGCCGGCGGGGCGCACTTGACCGGCGCCGTGACGTAGGCCCCGGTCAAGCGCAGCCCGTCGTCGGCCGAGACGGACGTCGGTTGGTTGGCGAGCCCGGCCCGGTGCAGCGCGGCGTAGAGCCAGTCGCCGCTGCGGTCGCCGGTGAACATCCGCCCGGTGCGGTTCGCGCCGTGCGCGGCCGGAGCCAACCCGACGACGAGGACGTGCGCGTCCGGGTCGCCGAAGCCGGGGACGGGCCGGCCCCAGTAGGTCTGGTCGGCGAAGGCCGCCCGCTTGACCCTGGCGACCTCCTCGCGCCAGGCGACCAGCCGCGGGCAACGCCGGCAGTCGCTGATCTGCCCGGCAAGACTCTTCAGAGCGGCACCGTCGGTCACGGGCACTAGGCTTACCGCATGGCCAACCTGGGCGCCAAGATCACGATGAAGGTCCTGACAATGGCCGTGGGCATCCCGATCGGCATCGTCACCCGCAAGGCCGTCGAGAAGGTGTGGATCGCGGCCGGCCCGGATCGTCCGCGCACCGCGGCCGACGACGGTGTGCAGTGGGCCGACGCGATCGCGTGGGCCGCGTTGACGGGCATCGGCATGGCCGTGGCCGACGTCGCGACCCGCAAGGGCGCGGCCGAGCTGTGGCGCACGATGCTCGGCAGCGAGCCGCCGTCCTCGATCAAACCGAAGGCCTCCCGCCGGGTGTCGGCGGCCGAGCCGAAATACCCCGCCGCGGTGGAGCCGCCGGACTAGCGGGCAACCGATGCGCTGGTACACCGAGCACGTGCTGCCGCGCCTGGTCGACGTCACGCTCGGTACCGCGCAACACCGCCGCTTGCGTGAGCGGGTCGCCGCCGAACTGCACGGCACCGTGCTCGAGATCGGCTTCGGCTCGGGGCTGAACCTGCCGCACCTGCCCCCGACGGTCACCGAGGTGCTCGCCGTCGAGCCGTCGCATCGGGCGGTGGAACTCGCGGCCGGCCGGATCTCGGCCTCGACCGCGCAGGTGCGGCTCGTCGGGTTGGACGGTCAGCACCTCGACCTGCCCGACGACAGCGTCGACTGCGCCTTGTCGACCTGGACGCTGTGCACCATCCCGGATGCTGTCGGTGCGCTGCGCGAGGTGAAGCGGGTGCTGCGGCCCGGCGGCACGCTGCGCTTCGTCGAGCACGGCCGCGCTCCGTCGGAGCGGGTGCGACGCTGGCAGAACCGGCTCGACCCGCTGCAGCAGCGGCTGGCCGGCGGCTGCCATCTCAACCGCGACATCCCGGCGCTGATGACCGAAGCCGGGCTGCAGGTACGCGATCTCGACACGTTCTACGCCGCCGCTGAGCCCAAGCCGTTCGGACACCTGTTCCTGGGGAGCGCGCTCAGCTGATCGACAGCGCGATGCCGTCGAGGATGTCGTGCTCGCTCACGATCAGTTCGCCGGCGCCGCAGCGCTCGACCACGGTGCGCAGCACGAGCGCGCCGGCCGCGATCACATCGACACGCCCGGGATGGATGGCGCCGAGGGCGGCGCGGGCGTCGTGGTCGAGCGCAAGCAGGCGATCGGCCACGCCGGCCACGACATCGGCGCCGAGCCGGGCACCGTGGACGACCTCCGGCTGGTAGCGGTCGAGCCCGAGCGCGACGGCGGCAACCGTGGTGATGGTGCCGGCCACGCCGACGAGCTGCTCGGCCTCCTGCCACGGCACGTGCCGGTTGGCCTCGTCCAGCGCCAGATTCACGTCCCGCACGACCGCGTCGACCTGCGCCCGGGTCGGCGGATCGTCGCGCAGGTGTCGCTCGGTCATCCGCACCGAGCCGACGTCCATGCTGTGGGCGCGCAGCGGCTCGGGCCCGAGGACCAGCTCGGTCGACCCACCGCCCAGGTCGATCAGCAGCACGGAGCCGGTCACACCGGGCAGGGTGCCCACTGCGCCGCTGTAGGACAGCCGCGCCTCGTCCAGACCGGTGACCACCTCGGGGTCGACGCCGAGGCTCGCGCGCACCATCGCGACGAAGTCGTCGCGGTTGTCGGCATCGCGGGTGGCGCTGGTGGCAACGAGGCGGATGCGCTCGGCGCCGAGGTCGGCGATGATCGCCGCGTAGTCGACGAGCGCGGCGCGCGTGCGCTCGAGCGCCTCCGGTGCGAGGCGTCCGGTGCGATCGACGTCCTGACCGAGGCGGACGATGCGCATCTCGCGGTGCAGATCGTGGTCACCGTCGCGGACCAGAAGCCGCAACGAGTTCGTGCCGCAGTCGATGGCAGCTACACGCATGGCCCACTGTCCCACCACGGCCCGAGCGCGTCGCACGCCTCGTCGCCGAGCGGGTTCACGCCGCGGCCGACGGCGAGCGAGTGCGCGACGAGCACGTGCAGGCACTTGACGCGGTTGGGCATGCCGCCCGCGCTGACCCCGGCGATCTCGGCCACCTGACCCAGCTCTTCGCGGCGGGCGAGGTAGGCCTCGTGCGCGACACGATAGCGCGCGGCCAGCTCGTCGTCGGTCTTCAGCCGCTCGGTCATCTCGCGCATCAGCCCGGACGCCTCGAGCCGGCCGATCGCGGAGGCGGCGCGCGGGCAGGTCAGGTAGTACAGCGTCGGGAACGGGGTACCGTCGGGCAGCCGCGGGGAGGTCTCCACGACATCCGGGTTGCCGCACGGGCAGCGGTGCGCGACCTCGCGCATCGCCCGCGGCGCCCGGCCGAGCTGGGCGCCGACGACCTCGCGGTCGCGCTCGTTCACTTGTCCGAGTCGGCGCTGGTCACGCTGTTCCACAGCCTGGCGTTCCAGCCGGCCTGGTCGAACCGGTGCGTGTCGCGTCCTGAGGTCTTGGCGATGTCGTTGCGCTGGCCGTGATCGACGACGACGTAGACGCTGTCACCGGGCATCGCGTACTGCAGCCGCTGCCGGGCCTGCTGCTGGATGTAGCCGGGATCGCCCCAGCGGCCGAGCTGCTTGGTCAGCTGGGTCACCCGGGCCTTGTCGTCCTTGAGTTTCTGCGCGGCGTCGTTGAGTGCGCTGCGGCTCTGGAAGTAGCGGTTGAGCGGCGAGGCGAGCACGACCAGCAGCAGGATCACCAGCGTGCCGAGCACGAGTGCCCGGCCGGTGACGGCGCGGCGGGGGCGACGGCGGGGGGGCGTCGCCATCAGCGTTGTGCGCTCGCGTCGAAGCGCGGGAAGGCGCCGGCACCCGCGTAACGCGCGGCGTCGTCGAGCTCGTCCTCGATGCGCAGCAGCTGGTTGTACTTCGCGACCCGCTCGCTGCGCGCGGGCGCACCGGTCTTGATCTGCCCGCAGTTCACCGCGACGGCGAGGTCGGCGATCGTGGTGTCCTCGGTCTCGCCGGAGCGGTGGCTCATCATGCAGCGGTAGCCGTGCCGGTGCGCGAGATCGACCGCATCGAAGGTCTCGGTGAGCGTGCCGATCTGGTTCACCTTGACCAGCAACGCGTTCGCCGCGCCCTGCTCGATGCCGCGCGCGATCCGCTCCGGGTTGGTGACGAACAGGTCGTCGCCGACGATCTGGACCTTGTCGTCGAGCTGCTCGGTGAGCCCGACCCAGCCGTCCCAGTCCTCCTCGTCCAGCGGATCCTCGATGGACACGATCGGGTAGCTGTCGACGAGCCCGACGTAGTACTCGATCATCTTCTCCGAGCTGGTGGCGCGGCCCTCGAAGGTGTAGCCGCCGTCGGCGAAGAACTCCGACGCGGCGACGTCGAGCGCGAGCGCGATGTCGGTGCCGACCGAGAGGCCGGTGGTGCCGATCGCCTCGACGATCAGGTCGAGCGCGGCCCGGTTCGAGTCGAGGCTGGGCGCGAAGCCGCCCTCGTCTCCGAGACCGGTGGCCAGGCCCTTCGCCTTCAGCACCGACTTCAGCGCGTGGTAGACCTCCGCACCGGTGCGCAGCGCCTCGGCGAAGGTCGGCGCGCCGATCGGGGCGATCATGAATTCCTGGACGTCGACGTTGGAGTCGGCGTGCGCGCCGCCGTTGAGGATGTTCATCATCGGGACGGGCAGCAGGTAGGCGTTCGGGCCCCCCAGGTAGCGGAACAGCGGCAGATCGGCGCAGTCGGCGGCCGCCTTCGCGGTTGCGAGCGAGACGCCGAGGATCGCGTTCGCGCCCAGGCGCGACTTGTCCGGGGTGGCGTCGAGGTCGCGCAGCGTCTGGTCGATCAGGCGCTGCTCGCTGGCCTCGAAGCCGACGATCTCGGGCCCGATCGTGTCCATGACCGCAGCGACCGCGTTGCGCACGCCCTTGCCGCCGTACCGCTCGCCGCCGTCGCGCAGTTCGACCGCCTCGAACTGCCCGGTGGACGCACCGCTGGGCACTGCCGCGCGCGAGTGGGTGCCGTCGTCGAGAGCGATTTCGACCTCGACGGTGGGGTTGCCGCGCGAGTCCAGGATCTCCCGGGCGCCGACGGCCTCGATGCATGCCATAGGCGCCACCCTAACGGCCGCCACACCGCTGTCCCGTCCCGACTCGCGAGCGGTCAGCTGTGACCCGGGCCCGACTCGGCGGCGACGATCGCGTCGCGATAGGCGCGGGTGGTGCGGCGCAGCGCGGTCTCGGGATCGACGCCGCGGGCGACGGCCGTCCGCACCAGCTCGAACAGCTGCGCGCCGAGTTCGTCCTCTTCAGGGGTGGGCACGGCGAGACCGGCGCGTTCGGCCCGCGCGACGAGCTTGCCGGCCAGCGCCAGCGCCGGCTGCGCCAGCGGCACCCCGTCGACGGCGGACGTGCGGCCCTTCTCGGCGATCTTCTGCCGCTCCCAGGTCTCGTTCAGCGTCGCGGCGTCGGTGCGCTCGGCACCGGCGAACACGTGCGGGTGCCGCCGGATCAGCTTGTCGACGAGGTCGCGGGCGACGTCCTCGATCGTGTACGGGGCGGGCTCCTCCTCGGCGAGCCGGGCGTGGAAGAGCACCTGCAACAGCAGGTCGCCGAGTTCCTCGCGCAGCAGCGGCCGGTCATCGCGCTCGATCGCCTCGAGGACCTCGTAGGCCTCCTCGAGCAGATACCGCGCGAGCGACTCGTGGGTCTGCTCGGCGTCCCAGGCGCACCCGCCGGGCGAGCGCAGCCGGTCCATCACCTCCACGGCGCGGTCGAGCTGCGACACGGTGCTCAGCCGCTGCCGAAGGTCACGAAGTCGGGCGCGCCTGCCGCCGGATCGGTCGACACGTGCAGCCCGTTCTGCTCCCACGTGCCGTACCGCTTGGTCAGGTCGACCGGCACGTGGGTGGCGTTGATGGCGTTGAGGAAGGCCTGGTTCGCCCGTCCGGACTGCAGGATGTTGAACGCCTGGCCGGCGTTCGAGGTCTTCGCCAGCCGCTCGATCAGCACGACCAGCAGCGCGTACTGCTCGGTGAGCAGGTCGTAGAAGTCGCTGGTGTAGCCGTGGCTGCGGTTGGCCAGTTCGATCTGCTTGGGCAACCCGGACTGCACGATCACCGCCTGCGCGGCGTTGAGTTCCGGCGTCGTCACCGCACCGCCGTGCGCGGCGATCGTCGCCTCGATCAACCGGTTCCGGACCCAGTTGGTCAGCACGTTCAGCTTCGGGACGACCTGCGCGTTCTGCTGGTCGACGTACGGGCTGGCGCCCGGCTGGGTGTAGCCGGACAACGCCGAGTCGCTCAGCGTCTGCTCGCCGACCGCGACCGCCTGACCCACCTTGGTCTGGCAGGCGGTGAGCCCGCTCACCGCGACGGCGAGCAGGGCGACGACGGACAGCAGACGGCGAAATCTCACGACGCACAGAATCTCATGCCCACGAACAGCGCCCTATCCTGACCCGGTGGAGCGCAGCGACATCGTCGCGTACTGCCTCGGCAAGCCCGGCGGTTGGCCGGACAGCCCGTGGGGTGAAGGCGACACCGTGGCCAAGGTCGGCGACAAGATCTTCTGCTTCTACGGCGGCGAGCAGCTCGCGATCATCGTCAAGAACACCCGCGAGGCCGTCGCCGAGTGGCGCACCCGCTTTCCCGAGCACGTCGGCCCCGCCCCGTATCTGAACAAGCAGCTGTGGAACCGGGTCGTGCTCGAGGGCGCCGGCGCCCCGGACGAGGACGACGCGCACGAACTGATCGACGACTCCTACGGCCTGGTCGTCGCGAGCCTGCCGAAGTCGAAGCGGCCGACTACCTGAGCCGCCCGGCCCCCGGCGCCACCTTGCCCCGCCAGAGTGCGCTCCCGCGCCCGGCCAACCCACCTCCACGGGGCAAGGTCGCGCGGACGTGGCGCGCAGACCCGGTACCGCCCTGATCAACTCGGGTCAGGACCCGACGACCGTCGCCAGCACCTCGCCCGCCCACGCGAGCAGTGCGACGTCGCGCAGCGGCTCGCCGCCGAACTTCGCCTCGGCGAACGACCCGTCGGACTTGCGCACCCCCTTGGGACGGGGGACGGACAGCGTGCCGACCGCCTGCTTGTAGTGCGCCTTGTCGAAGAGCCGCTGCACCCGCAGCTGGGCCGACTCGGGCAGGTCGAGCGGCGAGAAACGCACCGTGTTGCCCTGCATCGAGATCTCGGTGATGCCGTACCGGCGGCAGAGCACCTTGAACCGCGCGACCGCGAGCAGGTTCTCGACCGACGGCGGGATCGGGCCGTACCGGTCGACAAGCTCGGCGCGCACCGCGTCCACCATCTCGTCGGTGGTCGCCGAGGCGAGCGCGCGGTAGGCCTCCAGCCGCAGCCGCTCCCCCGGCAGGTACTCGACCGGCAGGTTCGCGTCGACCGGCAGATCGACCTTCACCTCGACGCTCTCCTCGCCCGACTCGCCGCGGAAGTCCGCGACCGCCTCGCCGACCAGCCGCACGTACAGGTCGAAGCCGACGCCGGCGATGTGTCCCGACTGCTCGCCGCCGAGCAGGTTGCCGGCGCCGCGGATCTCGAGGTCCTTCATCGCGACGGCCATGCCTGCGCCCATCTCGGTGTGCTGCGCGATGGTGGCGAGCCGGTCGTAGGCCGTCTCGGTGAGCGGGCGTTCCGGCGGGTAGGTGAAATAGGCGTACCCGCGCTCGCGCCCGCGCCCGACGCGCCCGCGCAGCTGGTGCAGCTGCGAGAGCCCGAACATGTCGGCCCGGTCGACGATCAGGGTGTTCGCGTTCGGGATGTCCAGACCGGACTCGACGATCGTGGTCGCGACGAGTACGTCGTACTCCTTCTCCCAGAACCCGAGCATGATCTGCTCGAGCGCACCCTCGCCCATCTGCCCGTGTGCGACCGCGATGCGCGCCTCGGGCACGATCTCGGCGAGCCTCTGCGCCGCCCGGTTGATCGACTCGACGCGGTTGTGGATGTAGAAGACCTGACCCTCGCGCAGCAGCTCGCGCCGGATCGCAGCGCCGATCTGCTTCGGGTCGTACGCGCCGACGAAGGTCAGGATCGGGTGCCGCTCCTCGGGCGGGGTGAGGATCGTGGTCATCTCGCGGATGCCGGTGAGCGACATCTCCAGGGTGCGCGGGATCGGCGTCGCCGACATGGTGAGGACGTCGACGTCGACGCGCAGTTCCTTCAGGTACTCCTTGTGCTCGACGCCGAAGCGCTGCTCCTCGTCGACGATCACCAGGCCGAGATCCTTGAACCGCACGGTCTGCTGCAACAACCGATGCGTGCCGATGACGATGTCGATCGAGCCGTCGACGATGCCGCGGCCGACCTCGTCCACCTCGGCCGGCGGGGTGAAGCGCGACAGCTCCTTGATCACGACGGGGAACTGCGCCATGCGTTCGCTGAAGGTCTGGATGTGCTGGTGCGCGAGCAGCGTGGTCGGCACCAGTACGGCGACCTGCTTGCCGTCCTGCACGGCCTTGAACGCGGCGCGCACCGCGACCTCGGTCTTGCCGTAGCCGACGTCGCCGCAGATGACGCGGTCCATCGGGACGACCTTGTGCATGTCCTCCTTGACCTCGTCGATCGCCGCCAGCTGGTCGGGCGTCTCGACGTAGGCGAAGGCGTCCTCGAGCTCGCGCTGCCACGGCGTGTCCGGCGCGAACGCGTGCCCCTTGGTCGCCATCCGGGCGCTGTAGAGGCGGATCAGCTCGGCCGCGATCTCCTTGACGGCCTTGCGGGCGCGGCCCTTGGCCTTCGCCCAGTCGGCGCCGCCGAGCCGCGACAGCGACGGCGCCTCGCCGCCGACGTACTTGGTCACCTGGTCGAGCGCGTCGGTCGGGACGAAGAGCCGGTCGCCGGGCTGGCCACGCTTGGACGGCGCGTACTCGATGATCAGGTACTCGCGCTCGCCACCGTTGATCGTGCGGCGCACCATCTCGACGTACTTGCCGACGCCGTGCTGCTCGTGGACGACGTAGTCACCGGGTTTGAGTGTGATCGGGTCGATCGCGTTGCGCCGCTTGGACGGCATGCGCCGGGTGTCCTTGGCGACCGAGCCGCGCTGACCGGTGAGATCGGCCTCGGTCAGGAACGCGATCTTGAGTTCGGGCGCGACGATGCCACCGCCGAGCCGGCCGGTGGTGACGTCGACGACGCCGGGCTCGACCGCGGGTTCGGCCACCAGCCGCGCCGCGATCTCGGCGGCGCCCAGCCGTTCCACCGCGCGCTGCGCCGAACCGTGGCCGTCGAAGACCAGCGCGACCCGCCAGCCGTCCCGCACCCACGACTTGAGATCGGCGAGGGCAGCCTCGACGTCGCCGCGATAGGACGGCGCGAGCTCGAAGTCGCTCGCGATGACGTCCTCGGCGGTCAGCGCGGTGATGCCCCACCACGGCAGGCCCAGCCGCGTTGCGTGCTCGCGTACCTCGTCCAGGTCGCGCAGCGAGGCCGCGGCGAGATCGACCGGCGCCTTGCCGCCGCCGGCGGCCGCGGCCCACGACGCGGCGAGGAACTCCTCGGACGTGCGGACGAGATCGGCGGCCCGCGAACGGATGCGCTCGGGGTCGCAGAGCACGACGTGCGCGCCGGCCGGCAGCTCGTCGAGCACCAGCGTCAGCTCGTCGACGAGGACGGGCGCGAGCGATTCCATGCCCTCGACTGCTTCGCCGCGGCTGATCGGGTCGAGCAGTTCGGACAGCTCGGGGTGCTCGGCCAGCAGTTCGCGGGCCCGCTGCTGCACCGCTTCGGTCAGCAGCAGTTCGCGGCACGGCGGTGCCCACAGCCCCTGCGGCGCGATCTCGAGCGAGCGCTGGTCGACGACCCGGAAGTAGCGGACCTCCTCGACCTCGTCGCCCCAGAACTCCACCCGCAGCGGGTGTTCCTCCGTGGGCGGGAAGACGTCGAGGATGCCGCCGCGCACCGCGAAGTCGCCGCGGCTCTCGACCAGTTCGGTGCGGGCGTAACCGGCGTTGACCAGGTCGGTGACGATCTCGGTCAGCTCGCGGCCGCCGTCGCCGGCCCGCAGCACGACCGGGGCCAGCTCGCCGAGTCGCGGCACCTGCGGCTGCAACACCGAGCGCACCGGCGCGACGACGACCGACAGCGCTCCGGTCGCGGGATCGTCGTCGCTCGGGTGTACGAGCCGGCGCAGTACCGCGAGCCGCTGACCCACCGTGTCGGCGCGCGGCGAGAGCCGTTCGTGCGGCAGGGTCTCCCAGCCGGGGTAGAGCGCCACCCGGTCCGGCGGCAGCAGGCAGGCCAGCGCCGCAACGAGATCCTGCGCCTCGCGCTCGGAGCTGGTGACGGCGAGGACGGTGCGTCCGCCCTGCGCGGCGGCGGCGACGGCGAAGGGCTGCGCGGCAGCCGGGGCGGTGACCGTGAACTCGCCGGCGTCGAGGTTCTCGACGATGGCAGTCAGGGCGGGGTCGGACGAGGCAGCGGTGAGCAGGCCGGAGAGCGACACAGAAATCCTTGCAGGAGGGCAGCACGACTGGTCCCCGACCGAGGACGGAGGGGGATCGGTTTCCACCCTACGCGGCGCCCCCGACGACGGTCAGGGCGCGAAACCGGCCGCAGCGCGCCATTGTCCGGCGTACCGCTCGGCCGTGTAGCGCTGCTCGTAACGTTGCCGGGCGCGGGCCCCGGCGGCCACGACTGCGTCCGCGGTCAGCGCCCCCAGCACCTCGGCCAGGCGGGCGACGTCGCCCGGCGGGAACAGCCAGCCCGTCCGCCCGTCCTCGACGATCTCGAGCAGGCCGCCGGCCGCGCTGGCGACCACCGGACGGCCACGGGCGAAGGCCTCGATGGCGACCAGCCCGAACGGCTCGGGCCGGTCCGACGGCATGATCACGACATCGCAGTCGACCAGCCGCGTCCACGGGTCGGCGAGCTCGCCGACCACCTCGACCGATCCGGGCCGGCGCAGGCGCGCGACCAGCGCCGGCACGTCGGTGACCTCGCCGCTCGGCGGCGGACCGCCGAGCACCGTGAGCACCCCGTCGTCGAGCCGGTCCCACGCGGCGAGCAGTGTCGCGTGGCCTTTCCAGCCGTTCCACCGGCTCGCCACGCCGAAGCGCAATGGCCCCTCGTGCCGGCGCACCGGCCGGTACGGGCCGGGATCCGGCGTCGCGTTCGCGACGACGACGGCGCGCCGGGCGGCCGCCGGGGGCAGCGCGGTCCGCACCGGTTCGGAGATCGCGAGGACCCGGTGGCAGGCGCGCAGTGCCGTGCCGATCACTGCCCGGTCGGAGCCGGCGAGGATCTCCTGAACGTGCGCGATGACGGTGGGCACGCGTGCGATGCGGGCCAGTGGCGCGGCGAGCGCGGCCGCGCTGGTCGTGCAGTAGACGACGTCCGGGGCCGCCGCGCGGATCGTCCGCACCAGTCCGGCTGCTCGTCGGGCGAGCAGTGCCAGCCCGCCGGGGGTGCGATGCGCGCGCCGCATGATCGGCAGGTCGAGGTGCCGACTCGCGATGCCCCGCGCCCGCAGCAACTCGCACAACGGCAGCGCCGGATGGGCGAGATCGTTCGGCAGCCACACCTCGACCCGCACGCCGTCCGGCACCGCGGCGACCAGTTCGAGCAACATCCGGTCCGCGCCGTACACCTCGTCGGAGGGGTGGACGAAGACCAGCGAGCGTGGCGGCGTCACCGCCGGTTCTTGAGGGTGCCGCTTCCGAGGAACTTGTTCTTGGTCAGCACGATCCAGTTCCAGTTCTTGGCGAGGACGCGCTTGACCGGGCCGGCGTCCTGCGGCACCCACCCCGTGGTGCGCCGGGTGACGCTGCCCTCGGTGATCGTGGAGTAGGCGTAGGCGGCCAGCGATCGGCGCGACCGTCCGGACGGGAAGTTGATCTTCTCGTAGCCGTGGAAGGACTTGTCCGTCGACTCCATCAGCACAAGTCGGTTGAACAGCGGCTCGACCTCGACGGGCGTGCGGGACGGATCGTCGGTGAGCAGCAGTTCGCCGCCCCACGACTTGTCCCAACCGGGGTTGAGGTACAGCAGGATGTTGACCTCGCGCAGCCAGTCCTGGTGCGAGGGGTGGATGTTGAAGTCGACGTGGAAGTCGAGGTAGCTGCCCTCAGCTCCAGCGTGGAAGCCCCCGCCGACGTACTCGGGATCGATGAAGACCTCGTGCCCGACCAGCTTCGACAACAGCGCCGCGAACTGCGGGCTCATGAAGATCTCGTGCACCTGCTTGGACAGCTCGGAGTGCCGGTCGAGCGTGGACAGTTCGCGCTTGTCGCTGAACATGTAATCGCGCGACTTGGGCATCGCGTGCGGGTCCGGCAGGTCCTCGTAGAGCTTGGTCGCGAAGTCGTCGTCCAGGAAGTTGTCGATCGCCACGTGCCGCACCGGCTGCGCCGCACGGAAGCTCGCCACGTAGTCGTCCCAGCGCTCGGTGACGTGCGCCTGGACCGGGCCCGGAAGTGTCATGTCCCCTCCTCCATCGGGTCCAATCATGCCGGAGCGAAGGTCGCGACGCGACCGAAGCGGCACGTCCACTACGCATGCACAGTGGCGGCATCGGGCAAGATACGTCCCGATGTCACGCCGCGAGATCGTCGCCCAGCTGGCCGCCGCTCAGAAGAGCAATCGCGGCGCCGGCGCGTACTCACGTCTGGTGAATCGCCCACTGGGTAGGCAGATCGCCGCTCTCGCGGTGCTCGCCGGGCTCGGTCCGAACCAGGTCAGCATCATCAGCGCGTGCTTCAGCTATCTCGCGATCGTGTTGGTGGCGCTCGTGTCGCCGGTGCCGTGGGTCGGCGTGCTGATCGCGCTGCTGCTGATCGTCGGCTACGCCTTCGACTCCGCCGACGGGCAGGTCGCGCGGCTGACCGGTCGCGGTTCGGTGGCCGGCGAATGGCTCGACCACGTCATCGACGCGGCCAAGATCGTCGCGCTGCACTGCGCGATCGCGGTGTGCTGGTACCGGTTCTTCGACGTGCGTCCGGCGCTGCTGCTCGTCCCGCTCGGTTACGCCGTCGTGGCCAGCGTGTTCTTCTTCGCGATCGTGCTCGCCGACCTGCTGCGCCGCATCGCGCGGGTGAAGGCCGGCGGTTCGGCGGTGACGACCGCGAGCGTCAGCCCGAAGGAATCCGCGCCGTGGCTTCGGTCCTTGCTCGCCCTGCCCTACGACTACGGACTGCTGTGCATCGCGATGGCCTTCCTCGGCGTGCACACGGCGTTCGTCGCGATCTACGTGGTGCTGTTCGTCGGCAACGTGCTCAGCCTGGTCGCGGGCTGCGTGCGCTGGTTCGTCGAGATGCGCACCCTCTAGCAGTCGGGCGCCGCCCTTACGAGGTCGCGGCGGTGGTGTCCCATGCGTCGAGCGCGCGCCGCAACAGCGTGCTCGAGGTGTGGATGGTGTACGGCAGATATACGACCTCGACGCCGACAGCGGCGAAGTCGGCCTCGAGCTTGTCGCCCTTGGCCGTGCCCTTCCAATCGTCGCCCTTGAAGATCACGTCGAACTGCAGGCGGCGCCACATGTCGAGCTTCTCGGCGGTGTCCTCGACGACGGCGTCGTCGACGCAGCGCAGGTTGCGCACGATCTCGAGCCGCTCGGCGACCGGGACGACCGGCGCCCGTCCCTTGGCTGCGATGCACCGCTCGTCGCTGACCACGCCGGCGATGAGCTTGTCGCAACCGAGATGAGCATTGCGCAGGATGTTGAGGTGGCCGATGTGGAACATGTCGAACACACCGGGGACGTAGCCCACCTGTGTCATGACCATGCCCCCCGCTCGTGGCGTTGCGGCGAACCCGGCCGAGAACGCTTCGCCGCCACTATCTTCGCGGGAAAGAATATCAGGGGCAGGGAGTTGGCGCGCCCGCAACGGCGAGGTTCGTGCGCGGGTTCGTCAGACCGAACCGTGGAAGCGCACGACCGGCAGCCGGGCCGCCACGCTGACGTCGACCGTCAGATCCTTGCGCTGCGCCGCGCTCATTGTGAACGGATAGATGCCGGTGACGCTCGAGCCCGGCCCGACACGGTTCGGCAGCCGCTTCGCCGGCGCACCGGACAGCGTCAGCGCCGGGGTGCGACGCGGGCCTGAGTAGGCGTTGACGACCGGTTCCAGCGGCACCGCATGCGCCGTGGTGTTGCGGACGGTGACGGTGACCGCGATCGCCGGCCCCTTCACCTCACCGGGCAGCAGCGGCTTGCCCTGAATGGGTTTCACGTCGACGATCCGGACGGTGATCGCCCGGGTCACCTGCGCGGTCTTGTGCAGCGGCACTGGGTGCCGGACGACGACCGGAACATCGGCCTGCGTACGGGTCGGGCTCGGTGTCTTCCTGGGCGCTCCGGACGGCCCAGCTGCCGGCGAGCCGCTCGACCCGCCCGGCGACGTACCGGACGTCGTCGACTGCGTGGGCCCCGGCGAAGACCCTGAACCGGACGACCCGGTGCACGCGGCGAGGAGCACGGCGAGAGCGCACGCGAGCGCGGCTCCGGCAGGAGCCGCAGAAGTCAGACGCGCCGCCACAAGGCCCTCCCCGGGTCACGACATGGATCACCAGTCTAGGACGGGGTCGCTGTCAGAGTGCCTCGACCGCGCGCCAGCCCCGGGCCTGGACGGCGGCCGTCGCATGGTGACCGGCCGGGAGCAGCACCCGGTTCGGCCCGCGCGTGGCCCGGTAGGCGGTGTAGCCCGCAGGCAGCCGTGTCAGGCCGCCCTGGGTCACCTCGGCGATGATCGCCGGACGGTCCCGATCGATCGTCGCGGCGGCCCCGGCGATCACCTTGTCCTCCGACCCCTCGGCGTCGATCTTGATGAGCGCGACCCGCGTGAGCCGCTCCCATTCGGCGAGCACGTCGATGGTGATCGTCATCGTCGAGAAGCCCGCTGCTCCGGGGTCGAGGTGTTCCAGGCTGAAGGAGTTCGGCTTGCCGTCGTTCTCGAAGAACGACGACGCGCCGCACGTGTCCGACGCCG
>DATBTJ010000023.1:0-7205 GCA_036559305.1 Jatrophihabitans sp. | reverse complement strand
CTGGTTGCGGTCCTGCTGACGGTCCTGCTGACGGTCCTGCTGACGGTCCTGCTGACGGTCCTGCTGACGGTCCTGCTGACGGTCCTGCTGACGGTCCTGCTGACGGTCCTGCTGACGGTCCTGCTGGCCGTCGGCCTGGTTGTCGGGGCGCTTGCGGCGTTCCGGCCGCTCGGGCCGCTGCGCGGTGTTCCCGTCAGCCTGGGTGCGCGCGGACTCGTCGGTGGACGCGGTCCTGGCCTCGGTCCTGGCTTCGGCCTTCGCCGCGCCCTTGGCTGCCTGCGCAGGCTTGCCGTCGGCAGGCGCGGTGGACTGGGCGGTGGATGACGCGGTGGACGGCCCGGACTGGGCCTGCCGGATCGCCGCGATGAGATCGCTCTTCTTGAGCTTCGTGGTGGCAATACCCATGCCGCCGGCGAGTTGCTGCAGCTCGGACAACAGCATGGTGTTCAGCGAGCCGCGCCGAGCGCGGGTGGCGGGTGCAGCCGTGCCGTTGCCGGCGTCGCCGGTGTTCGTGCCGGGAAGCTGCTCCGAGATGTCGGTCACAGTGGTGTCGGATCCTTCCGAAGTGGCTCCGTCTCGCCGCTGGCGAGCGGGCCGGTGCTGGGGGCGAGTCCGCGTTGATGGGCCCGCCCATCCCGCCGGGTCCGGGCTGCTACAGGCCGGTACCGACGAGAGGTGGAAACTCGGCCTTGGCCCCTGCGCATCGCGGGATGCGAGCAACTCGCGCTGCGATGGACGTGGGCGGCGCGGACCGCTGTTGGGCCGGCGCCTGGACCGATGACCAGAGCCTAGACGCTCCGATCACCCCCAGCAACACCAGTCTCGGCGCGCGCTGTTCCGGGTCGATCACGGTCCGGACGGCCCGGTGGCCGTCCGGACCGGGACGATCCGGGCCCCGGACACGTCGACGGCGAGCGGGTCGCAGCGCCAGCCGGCAGGCGTCGCGGCTGTCACGATCTCGACCTCGACCTCATCTCGAGCCAGTACAAGAACGGTCGGTCCGGCGCCGGAGACCACGGCCGCGAGCCCACGGTCACGCAGGCCCGCGATCAGCTCGGTCGTGGCCGGCGCGTTCGCGGCGCGGTAGGGCTGGTGCAGGCGGTCCTCGGTCGCGGCGAGCAGGGTGTCGGCCCCTGCTCCGTCCAGCGCACCGGTCAACGCGGCGACCAGCAGCGCGCTCCGGGCGGCGGCGTGCGTGGCGTCGGCATGCGGCACGGTGCGGGGCAGGGCGCCGCGCGCGGTCGCCGTGGACGACTCGAACGGCGGCACCAGCACCACCGGGCGCAGCGCGTCGCTCACCTCTGCGCGGACCGCACGCGCCCGCCGATCCTGCGTCCACGCGATCGTCAGCCCGCCGTAGAAGCAGGCGGCGACGTTGTCGGGGTGCCCTTCCAGCCGCGCGGCCAGCGCGAAGGCGTCGGCGTCGGGAAGCCGGTGCTCGCCGCCGACGACCAGGCCGCGGGCGAGCACCACCCCTGCGACGATGGCGGCTGCCGACGACCCCAGTCCACGGCCGTGCGGGATCCGGTTCGCACACGACAGCTGCAGGCCGTACGGCTGGCCGCCGAGCTTGTCGAAGGTCGCCCGCATCGCCCGGACGACGAGGTGGCCCTCATCGCGCGCGAGCGCTTCGCCCTCGCCGGCGACATCGATGTCCAGCCCGCCGTCGGTGGCCCGGGCGACGACGTCGTCGTGCAGGCCGAGAGCCAGGCCGAGGCAGTCGAAGCCCGGCCCGAGGTTCGCGCTGGTGGCCGGCACCCGGACGTGGACGGGACCCGCGCGGAACGCAGCGCGCATGTCAGTCGAGGCCAAGCCGGACCGCGGCGGCGTGCGCGTCGATCGGCACGGTGATCGGTTTCGGGGCGCCGGTGATCGCCCACTCCGGATCCTTCAGGCCGTTGCCGGTGACCGTGCAGACCACGACCGAGCCGGCCGGCAACCGGCCGTCCGCGGCGGTCATCAACAGTCCCGCGACGCTCGCCGCCGAGGCGGGTTCGACGAAGACCGCTTCGCTGCGCGCCACCAGCCGGTAGGCCTCGAGGATCTGCTTGTCCGTCACTGCGTCGATGAGACCGTGCGAGTCGTCGCGGGCCTGCTCGGCAAAGGTCCACGACGCCGGGTTGCCGATGCGGATCGCGGTGGCGATGGTGATCGGGTGCAGCACCGGCGCACCCTTCACGATCGGTGCCGCCCCCGCCGCCTGGAAGCCGAACATCCGCGGCGTCGTGGCGACGACGCCGTCCCGGGCGTATTCCTGGTAGCCCTTCCAGTACGCGGTGATGTTGCCCGCGTTGCCGACCGGGATGCAGTGCACGTCAGGCGCCCGCTCGAGCACGTCGCAGATCTCGAACGCGGCGGTCTTCTGCCCCTCGATGCGGAACGGGTTGACTGAGTTGACCAGCGCCACCGGGTAGTCGATCGCGAGTTTGCGGGCCAGTTCGAGGCAGTCGTCGAAGTTGCCGTCGACCTGCAGCAGCTTGGCGCCGTGCACCAGCGCCTGCGCCATCTTGCCGAGCGCGATCTTGCCCTGCGGGACGAGGACGGCGCAGGTCATGCCCGCCCGCACTGCGTACGCGGCGGCGCTCGCCGAGGTGTTGCCGGTCGAGGCGCAGATGACCGCCTGCGCGCCTTCTTCTGCGGCCTTGGAGATCGCGACGGTCATGCCGCGGTCCTTGAACGATCCGGTGGGGTTCGCCCCCTCGACCTTCAGGTACACCTCGCAGCCGGTGCGCCGGGACAACTCACGCGCCGGGATCAACGGCGTGCCGCCCTCGCACAGCGTGATGTTGGGTGTGCGGGCATTGACCGGCAGTCGGTCGCGGTAGACCTCGATCAGCCCGGGCCACGGTTTCATTCGCTTGCCATCCCCTCGACGCGCATGACGCTCGCCGCCCGGCGGACGAAGGGCATTCCCGCCAACCGCCGGACGGTGGCCGCGAGATCGGCGTCCCGTGCGGCGTGCGTGACCACGACCAGCGTGGCGGCATCGCCGCGCCCTTCCTGCCGCACGGTCTGGATGCTCACGCCGAGTTCGGCGAACGCGCCGGCGACCGCGGCGAGCACGCCCGGTTCGTCGGCCACGTCGAGCGCGATGTGGTAGCGGGTGCGGGTCTCGCCCATCGGTTCGAGGGGCAGTTCGGCGTAGGCGCTCTCGCCGGCACCGCGGCTGCTGCTCACCCGGTTTCGGGCGACCGCCACGAGGTCGCCGAGCACGGCGCTCGCCGTAGGTGCGCCGCCGGCACCCCGTCCGTAGAACATCAGCGACCCTGCGGCCTCGGCCTCGACGAACACGGCGTTGAACGCGTCACCGACACCCGCGAGCGGGTGGCTGCGCGGCAGCATCGCCGGGTGGACGCGCACCGAGACGCTCTCGCGCGCGCCGTCGACCACGCGCCGTTCACAGATCGCGAGCAGCTTGATGGTGCAGCCCATCGCCTTCGCGCTCGCCATGTCGGCCGCGGTCACCTCACCGATGCCCTCGCGGTGGACGTCGGAGAGCGCCACGCGGGTGTGGAACGCGAGGCCGGCGAGGATCGCGGCCTTCGCCGCCGCGTCGAACCCGTCGACGTCGGCGCTCGGATCCGCCTCGGCGTAGCCGAGCGCGGTCGCTTCGGCGAGCGCCTCGTCGAAGCCGGCGCCGGTGGCGTCCATGCGCGAGAGGATGAAGTTGGTCGTCCCGTTGACGATGCCCATCACCCGGGTGATCCGGTCACCGGCGAGGGACTCACGCAGCGGGCGCAGCAACGGGATCGCCCCGGCTACCGCCGCCTCGTAGTACAGGTCCACACCCGCCCGCGCGGCGGCGTCGTGCAGCGTGGCGCCGTCCTCGGCGAGCAGCGCCTTGTTCGCGCTGACCACGCTCTTGCCGCTCAACAGCGCCGACAGCAGCAGCCCACGGACCGGTTCGATGCCGCCCACGACCTCGATCACGACGTCGACGTCGTCACGAGCGACGAGTTCGGCGGCGTCGGTGGTCAGCAGGTCGGCCGGGACGTCCTGGTGCCGGCCGGGCCGGCGTACCGCGATACCGACGAGTTCGAGCGGCGCACCCACCCGCGCGGCGAGGTCGTCGGCCTGCTCGTCCAACAACCGCACGACCTGCGTCCCGACAACGCCGCAGCCGAGCAGCGCGACTCTGATCGCATCGCACTTCGATCCGCTCCCGACCCCGCTCATTGCGCGACCCCGGTGTCGAGCGCGAGCAGGTCGGCCTCGGTCTCGCGGCGGACGATGACGGTCGAGCCGCCGTTGCGCACGGCCACCACCGGCGGGCGCGGGACGTGGTTGTAGTTGCTCGCCATGCTGCGGCAGTACGCGCCGGTCGCGGCGACGGCGATCAGGTCGCCGACGCGCACGTCGGCCGGCAGCCAGGTGTCGCGGACGACGATGTCCCCGCTCTCGCAGTGCTTTCCGACGACGCGGGTCAGTGCCGGCGTGGCCGTGGACGAGCGGTTGGCGAGCGCGCAGGTGTAGCGCGCGTCGTAGAGCGCGGTACGGATGTTGTCGCTCATGCCGCCGTCGACAGAGACATAGGTACGCACGGCTCCCCCATCGAGCGTCACCTGCTTGACCGTGCCGACCTCGTACACGGTGATCATGCTCGGACCGACGATGGCACGGCCGGGTTCGAGCGCCAACCGGGGGCGTCGCAGTCCGGCCGCGGCGCACTCGCGCTCGACGATCGCGAGCAGCCGGTCGATGGTCTGCTTCGGGGTCTCCGGGTCGTCACCGGCGACGTAGGCGATGCCCAGACCACCGCCGAGATTGATCTCTTCGACCTCGACACCGTGCGAGTCGCGGATCGCCGCGGCGAGCCCGACGACGCGGTGCGCCGCGACCTCGAAGCCGGCTGTCTCGAAGATCTGCGAGCCGATGTGCGAATGCAGCCCGGCCAGGTGCAACGACGGGGTGTCCAGGACGGCAGCCGCAGCCTGCGCGGCTGCGCCGTCGCGGAGCGAGAAGCCGAACTTCTGGTCCTCGTGCGCGGTCGCGATGAACTCGTGCGTGTGCGCCTCGACGCCGACGGTGACGCGCACGAGTACTGCCTGGACGACGCCGGCGTCGGCCGCGATCTGCGCCAATCGCCTTATCTCGTCGAAGGAATCCACGATCACCCGGCCGACGCCGGCGGCGACCGCGGCGCGCAGCTCGGCACTCGACTTGTTGTTGCCGTGCATCGCGATCTTCTCGGCCGGGAAGCCCGCGGCACGCGCCACGGCGAGTTCGCCGCCGCTGCAGACGTCCAGTCCCAGTCCCTCCTCGGCGATCCACCGCGCGAGCGTCGTGCAGAGGAACGCCTTGCCCGCGTAGTAGACGTCCACGTCGGCGAACGAGGCGCGGTAGGCGCGCGCCCGCCCGCGCAGGTCCTCCTCGTCCAGGAACAGCGCGGGGGTGCCGTGCTCGCCGACCAGGTCAGTCACCAGGCTGCCGCCGACGGTGAGTACGCCGTCGACCCGGACGGCCGAGGTCGGCCAGATCGCGGCGTCCACACCGTTCAGGTCGACCGGTGCCGCCGACAGCTGCGCATCGGGCAGCACGTCGGCGTGGCGCGGGCCGGCCGGGTGCGCCGACCTAGACATCGGACGACACCGCTACATCCGAGCCGGCGCGGTGACGCCGAGCAGTTCGAGGCCGTTCGCCAGCACCACCCGGGTCGCCTCGTTCACCCACGCCCGGGTGCGGTTGACGGCGGTGATCTCGTCGTCGCCCTGCGGCACGATGCGGCAGTTGTCGTACCAGCGGTGGTAGTCGGCCGCGAGGTCCTCCAGATAGCGCGCGACGCGGTGCGGGGCGCGCAGCTCCGCGGCCGTCGACACGACGCGCGGGAACTCGCCCAGCGCCGTCAGCAGCGCCGCTTCGTAGGGACTGGTCAGCAGCTCGGGTTCGAACACGTCGAGCCCGATGCCGAACGACTGAGCGTTGAGCGCGGCGTTGCAGGTACGGGCGTGCGCGTACTGCACGTAGTAGACCGGGTTGTCGTTCGACTTCTTGGTGACCTCGGCGATGTCGAGCGTGAGCGGGGTGTCCGCCGACCACCGGGCGAGCGAGTAGCGGCCGGCGTCGACCCCGACCAGGTCGACGAAGTCGTCGAGGGTGACGATCGTGCCCGCCCGCTTGGACAGCCGCAGCTCCTCGCCGTTCTGCACCAGCTTCACCAGCTGCCCGATCAGCACCTCGAGGGTCTGCGTGGGGTCGTCGCCCGCGCAAGAGGCCACCGTGCGCAGCCGCCCGACGTAGCCGTGGTGGTCGGCGCCGAGCATGTAGACGCACCGGTCGAAGCCCCGCCCGCGCTTGTCCAGGTAATAGGCGCAGTCGGCGGCGAAGTAGGTCTTCTCGCCGTTGCTGCGGATCAGCACGCGGTCCTTGTCGTCGCCGAAGTCGGTGGTGCGCACCCACACCGCGCCGTCGGCGTCGTAGACGTGGCCCTGCTTACGCAGGGTCTCGACCGCGCGGTCGACCTCACCGCCCTCGTGCATGCGCCGCTCGGAGAACCACACGTCGAACTCGACCCGGAACCGCCCCAGGCTGGTCCGGATCTGCTCGAGCATCTGCTCGTAACCCGCCTCGGTGAACGCGTTGACCGCATCGTCGCCGGCGAGCTCGAGCAGCCCGGGATCGGCGGCGACGAGTTGCTTGGCGACGTCGTCGACATAGGCGCCGTGGTAACCGTCGTCCGGGACGGGCCGGCCGTGCGCAGCCGCGTAGAGCGACTGGCCGAACTTGGCGACCTGGCCGCCGAAGTCGTTGATGTAGTGCTCGGACGCGACTTCCGCCCCGGCCGCTTCGAGCAGCCGGTGCAGGCTGTCGCCGAGCGCGGCCCACCGGGTGTGGCCGAGGTGCACCGGGCCGGTCGGGTTGGCCGAGACGAATTCGAGGTTGATCCGCTGGCCGGCGAGGTCCTGGCTGTGCCCGTAGCCGCCGCCGGCGGCGACGATCGCGCGGGCGACCGCGCCGAGCGTCCCGGCACCGAGGGTGATGTTCAGAAAGCCCGGGCCGGCGACATCGACCCGGTCGATGCCGTCGGTGGTGCGCAGCCGCACCGCGATCGCCTCGGCCACCTCGCGGGCGGGCCGGCCCGCGGGCTTGGCCAGCCGCAGGGCGACGTTGGTCGCGTAGTCGCCGTGCTCCGGGTTCTTCGGACGCTCGATGACCACCTCGTCCGGTGCCGTGCCGGCGAACTGGCCGGCGTCGATGCAGGCGGCAGC
>DATBTJ010000022.1:0-33000 GCA_036559305.1 Jatrophihabitans sp. | reverse complement strand
AGGGCGGCCGCCTGCACCCGCGAGATCCGGTACGTGCGTGGCCCGCGGCCGTCGTCGGGGAACGGCCGGGCGACTGCGTACCAGCTGCCGGCCTTGAGCACGAGGCCGAGCGGCTCGAGCACGCGGTCGCGGGCGCTGCGGTCGGAGCGTTCGTAGTGCACGTCGACCCGGCGCCGCAACCAGGCCGCCTCGGCGATGACGGCGAGGAACCGGGGCGCCTCGGTCTCGCGCAGCCAGCCGGGTGCGTCCAGCAGGAACGTCTCCCGGATGCGGGCGGCCCGCTCGCGCAGGTCCGGCGGCAGCGCGGCCAGCAGCTTGAGCTGGCCGGCGGCCAGCACGCTGCCGAGGCCGAGGTCGGCGGCAGCAGCGGGGACTCCGGCGAACAGCAGCGCGTCCGCCTCGTCGGCGGTCATGCCGGTGAGCCGGGTGCGGTAACCCTCGAGCACCGCGATACCGCCACCGCGGCCGCGCATCGCATACACCGGGACGCCGGCCGCGCCGAGCGCCTCGACGTCGCGATAGATCGTGCGGGTCGACACCTCGAGTTCGGCGGCGAGCTCGCCGGCGCTCACCCGGCCGCGCACCGAGAGGGTGAGCAGGATCGAGAGCAGGCGGCTAGCGCGCACGCCGACCATCCTCTCTCACAAACCTGACACAGGGTGTCGAGTTTGCCCGGCATGCTGGGCTGATACCTGACAACGAGAGAGGACGGACATGGCTGTTGGCACCCTGTGGTCGATCACGCTCGACTGTGCGGACCCGGAGCCGCTCGCCGAGTTCTGGAGCGCGGTGGTCGGCGGGACGGTCGCTTACCGGTCGGAGCAGTTCATCGGCATCGAGTCGGCCGGCGGGCCGTGGATCGGGGCTTACGTCGTCCCCGACTACGTGGCGCCGCAGTGGCCGGACGGTACGTCGCCGAAGCAGTTCCACCTGGATCTGTCGGTCGCCGACCTCGACGCCGCCGAAGCCGCGCTGGTCGATCTCGGGGCGGCCAAGGCCGAGCACCAGCCCGAACCCGACCGGTGGCGGGTCTTCCTCGATCCCGCAGGTCACCCGTTCTGCATCACGACGATGTCGTGAGCGGGGCGCGCTCGAGGGAGCTGACGCGCGAACAGGTGCTGGCCTACCGCGTCGCGGCGCAGGGCCTGCACCGCGACGCGTCCTCGATCGCCGGGCTGGGCGTGCTGGACATCGGCGTGCAGGAGGCGATGGGCCACCCGGCGGCGCTCGCCTTCGCGGCCCGGCTGCCGCCGACTGTCGCGCTCGGTCCGGGCGCCGTCGCGGTGGGGCCGGGGCACCCGCTCGCGCTGGCCTGGACGATGCGGGGCGCTCCGCACGTCCACCGGCGCGACGACCTCGACGCGCTCGGGCGCGCCCTGTGGCCGCTCTCGGAAGCCGATGCGGCCGGCCGGCTGAACGAGACGGGGCCGTCGGTGCGGCGGGCCGGAATACCCGCCCTGGAGCAGTTCACCACCGCCGTGGCCGCGATGCGCCACGCGGTGAGCGCGCCGACCGCCAAGGGCGCGGCCAGCACCGCGGTGACGCTGCGGATCCCGGAGAGCATGAGGCGCGAGTGCCGGCCGTGCCGGACCCGGCACATCTCGGATCCGGCGATGCGGTGCGCGGCCTGCGCGGCCGGGCTGGAGATCGAGCCCGGCACCGCCCCGCCGGTGCTCGTGCCCCGCACGCATGCCCGGTTGCCGTCGGGACCGGACGCCGCTGCCGTCGGTGCGCTCGCCCGCGGCTACCTCACCTACCTCGGCCCCGCGCGGGTGCAGGACGTCGCCGGTTATCTCGGAGCACGCCGCGCCGACCTGGAACGGGTGTGGCCGGCTGCCGCGCTGATGGAGGTGCGGGTCGCCGGCGGTGCGGCATGGCTGCCCGAGCCGTGCGTCGACCTCGCCCGCGCCGCGCCGGCGCCCGACGCCGTCCGGCTGCTCGGTCCGTTCGACCCGTACCTGCAGGCGCGCGACCGCGACCTGCTCGTCCCGAACCGATCCCTGCACTCGGCGCTGTGGCCGGTGCTGGGCCGACCCGGCGCCGTGTTGGTCGACGGCGAGATCACCGGAACCTGGCGCACCCGGGCCACCGCGGCGCGGCTGACCATCTCGGTGGAAGCCTTCGGTGCGCTGCCCGGGTCGGTGTGGCGGCAGCTCGACGCGGAAGCGGCTCGGGTGGCCGAGGTGCGCTGCGTCGCCGACGTGGTGGTCAAGCGCGTGCGCTGACCTGCCCCGCGGGTGCGCCCGAGCAGGTCGTACGCTTCGACGTCGTGATCGACTTCGACGGCGCCGCCGGCGAGGCGGTGCTGCGTGCCGGCGTCGCCGAGCGGTTGTGGCCCGGTGCGGTCGCGGCGGTGGGGACGGACGGGCGGACCCGGGCCGAGTGGGTGCTGGGCCACGCCGAGGATCACGACCGCACGCAGCGGCCGATGCGCGCCGACACGGTGTTCGACCTCGCCTCGCTGACCAAGGTGCTCGCGACCGCGCCGGCCGTGCTGCTGCTCGCGCAGCGCGGGCTGCTCGCCCTCGACGATCGGGCGGCCGCCTACCTGCCCGGCCTCGACGAGCGGGTGCGCGTCCGCGACCTGCTCACCCACACCTCGGGCCTGCCGCCGCACAGGGATCTCAGCGGTGCCGGCAGCCGGCTGGTCGCGACCGTGGCGGCGATGCCGCTCGAGCGGGCGCCGGGCGAGGCCGTGGCGTACTCCGACCTCGGGTTCATCCTGCTCGGAGCGGTCGTCGAGCAGGTCTGCGGACAGCGCCTCGACGCGTTCGTGCGTGACGAGCTGTACGCCCCGGTCGGTTCGCACGCGACCTTCTCGCCCGGACCCGACACCGCCGCGACCGAGGTGGTCGACGGTCGGGCGATCACCGGCCGGGTGCACGACGAGAACGCGGCGTCGGCGACGGGCGCGGTCGGGCATGCGGGCCTGTTCGGGTCGCTCGCCGACGTCCGCGTTTGTCTCCGGATCTGGCAGGACGCCGTGCTCGACGACGCGCTGCGACGCGAGGCCCTGCGCGACCACACCGCAGCGACCGGCGGGCACCGCGGGCTGGGCTGGACGTGCCGCGGCGACGGCCACGACATCCTGTCCGCCGGTTGGGGAGGCGCAGCGGTCAGCCACACCGGCTTCACCGGCACGAGCGTCGCGCTCGACCCGCGCACGGGTCGCTGGGCGATCCTGCTGACCAACGCCGTGCATTACGGCCGCAACCGTCCCGGGGTGCTCCCGGCCCGGCGGCGCTGGCACGCCGCGGTGGTCGGCGACTAGAGCGCGGGGACGAGCGGCGGCTCGGCCAGTCGCAGCACCCGGGCGTCGGCGTCGAGTTCGGCGGCGATGCCGATCGGGAAGGCCTGGTTCAGCGCGCTGTGCCCGATGTCGGCGCCGAACACCATCGGGACGCCGAGATCACCCAGTCGCTCGAGCAGGATCGCCTCGATGACCTCGTCCGGACCGCAGTTGTGCCACGACCCGCAGATGATGCCCGCGACACCGTCGAGGTAGCCCGCACGCCGCAGTTGCGTGAGCATCCGGTCGACGCGGTAGTCCTCCTCGCTCTCGTCCTCGAGCAGCAGGATCCCGCCGCGGGCCGGCCGCGATGTCGCGGTGCCGAGCGAGGCCATCAGCAGGCACAGGTTCCCGCCGAGCGTGACGCCGCTCGCCCGCCCCGGCACGGCCGTCCGCGCGGTTGGCAGCGCGATCTCGGTCGCCCGCTCGGGCTGCATGATCATGCGCAGCATCGACGTCCAGGCGTACTGGTCACCCCAGTTGACCATCACCGCGTGCACCGACGCCCAGCCGAGCCGGGTGGCGACCGCCTCGAGGATCGCGGTGACGTCGGAGTATCCGACCAGCACCTTCGGTTCGACGTCCTCCAGCCCGGACCAGTCGAGCGCCTCGATCGTGCGCTGCGAACCCGACCCGCCCGTCGCGAACAGGATGCCCTTGATCGAGTCGTCGAGCAGCGCCGCGCGCAGGTCACCCGCGCGCAGCGCGTCGTCGCCGGCCAGATAGGTGCGGAAGGTCCCCGCGTCGTGCGCGGACTCGTAGACCACCGGCTCGAGTCCGGCGAAGCGCAGGCTGTCGAGGCCCAGCTCGAGCCCGGGAGAGGTGGGGCTGCTGATGGACAGCACCGCGACCCGGTCGCCGGGCCGCAACGCCGGCGGCCGGCGCAATGAGTCAGACATGGATCTCCAGTCCCATCGCGTGTGTGTACAACTCGAGTTCGGCCAGCAGCGAATCGCGTACCGAGGACGCCTTGCGGAACCCGTGCCCTTCACCGGCGAACACCTGCATCTTGTGCCACAGCCCGCGGGCCGCGACCGCCTCGACGATCACCTCGGCGTGGTGCGGCGGGCAGATGAAGTCGTCGGCCCCCTGCAGCATGACCAGCGGCGCGCTGATCCGGTCGACGTGCGCGAGCGGCGACACCGCCTCGTAGCGCTCGCGCGCTTCTGGCAGCGGGCCGATCAGCCCGATGAGATAACGGGATTCGAAGTCGTGCGTGTCGCCGCCGGACCAGTGCAGCGCGTCGCTGATCGGGTAGTAGACGGCTCCGGCGCAGAACACGTCGCTGCCGGTCAGGCAGGCGAGCGTGGTCCAGCCGCCGGCCGAGCCGCCGCGCACGGCCATCCGGGCACCGTCGACCTCGCCGGCCTCGGCCAGCGCCCGTGCGACGCCGACGCAGTCGTCGCGGTCGACGACGCCCCAGCCGTGCCGCAGCCGCTCGCGGTAGTCACGGCCGAAGCCGGTCGAGCCGCCGTACTCGACGCTGGCGACTGCGAAGCCGCGGCTGGTGAACACGTCGAACTCGCTGTCGGGCACTGCATTGCTGCCGCCGGTCGGGCCGCCGTGCGCGTGCACGAGCAACGGCGGCCTGGCGCCGTCCGGTGCGGCGTGGTCGGGGCTGGTCGGCGGATACCAGATGACGTGCACGTCTCGCCCGTCGACGCTGATCACGCGCCGCTGCGCGACCGCGTGCTCGATCTCGTCCGGTGTCGCATCGAGGCGGGTCGGGGCACCGCCGTCGAGCGGGCAGGCCAGCATGCCCATCGCAGCCGACGGCGAGCCCGCCCGGACCAGCACCGTCGTGTCGTCGACGGCCAGGTTGCCGAACTGCGTGCAGCCGGGCGCGAGGGCGGTCAGCGAACCGTCCGCCGGCGCCCACACCGACAGCTGCTGGTCGCCGGCGCCGTGTTGCACGACCACCCGGCCGTCCGGCACGACGGCGAACCAGGTGTTGCCGACCGACCACATCGGCCCGCCGCACTCCTCCGCCCGTGGCAGCACGTTCTCGGCCATCCCGGTGGCGATGTCGACGCGGTGCAGGTTCCACCAGCCGTTTGGGTCGGCCAGTGCATACAGTGCACCGTCCGGTGCCCACTCGACCTGGACGACCGACACGGTCGTCGAACCGAGCACCGCCCGTGCGTCGGAACCGTCGCGGTCGGCGACCATCGCCACCGTGCCGTCCCACGGCATCTGCGGGTGGTCCCAGCCGATCCAGGCCAGCGACCGTCCGTCCGGGCTGACCCGGGGGCAGGCCAGGAAGTGGTGCGAGGCGGCCAGTTCGCTGATCGCGCCGGACGGGTCGATCGCGACGATGCTGCGCCGCGTGCGCGGGGCCGGGTCGGCATCGTCCGGACCGGCCGGGTCGCGCGTCACCTCACGCAGCACGACCACGGTGCCGTCGGCGAGCAGTTGAGGCTCGGCCCAGCAGACCTGCTCACCGGCGTCCGGCGGTGCGGTCAGCGCGACCGGTTGCTCGCCGTCGCGCCACGAGTAGAGCCGCTGGTCGGAGGTCTCGGTGAAGACGACGCGATCACCACGTGCGGTGTAGGGACGCCCGCCGTAGCCCTGGTAGCGGTTGCGCACCGACCACCGCGCGGCCAGCACGTCGGCCCCGTCGCGCAGCAGCCGCACGGTCGCGGTCGCCGGATCCGACCGGCACCACCAGCGCGCGCCGTCGACGAGCTGCGGCCAGTTCGAACCACCCGAGTCCGCGGCGGCGGCATCGACGCTCACCGTCGACTCCCATTCGCCGTACGCGGCGATTCGTCGCTCCGAGGTCACGGCGGTCAGGGTAGCCTCGCGCCACCACGACCTGTCACAAGATCGGGAGGACGGAGTGCCGGGCACGCTCGACAACGATGTCGTTGACGTCTGCGCAACCCTGATCCGCTTCGACACGACCAACTTCGGTGGGAACGACGCACGCCCGGAACGTCCGGCGGCCGAGTGGGTAGCCACTCGCTTGTCCGACGCGGGCTACGACCCGAAGATTCTCGAATCCAGTCCCGGCCGCGCCAGCACGGTGGTAAGAATCCCGGGCAGTGACCGCAATGCACCCGCCCTGCTCGCGCACGGCCATCTCGACGTCGTGCCGGCGCATGCTGCCGATTGGCAGCGCGATCCGTTCGCCGGCGAGGTCGTCGACGACCCGGTGTCCGGCCCGTCGGTGTGGGGCCGCGGCGCGCTCGACATGAAAGACATGGACGCGATGCTGCTGGCCGTCGCGCTCGGCTTCGCCCGCGACGGGTTCGTGCCGCCGCGCGACATCGTCCTCGCCTTCGTCGCCGACGAGGAGGACACCGGCGCGTACGGCGCGGGGTTCCTCGCTGCCGAGCACCGCGAGCTGTTCGACGGCGTCACCACGGCGATCGGCGAATCCGGGGGGCATCGCATCGTGCTTCCCGGCGGCGCGCACCTGTACCCGGTCGCAACCTGCGAGCGCGGCACGGCGTGGATGCGGCTGACCGCGCGTGGCCCGGCGGGTCACGGCTCGCGTCCGGCGCCGCAGAACGCGATCGCCACACTCGCACGCGCGCTGACCCGCATCGCCGATCATCGCTGGCCGACCCGCCTGATCCCGGCCGTGCAGGCGCTGCTCGACGGCGCCGCCGGGCACCTCGGCGTGCCTGCGGACGCTGACGATCCCGCGGTTCTCGAGGCGCTCGGTGACGTCGCCGGACTGATCACGCGCACGGCGCGCAACTCGCTGAACCCGACGATGATGCAGGCCGGCTACAAGGCGAACGTGATCCCGAGCGAGGCGACCGCGGTGGTCGACGGACGGATCCTGCCCGGCACCGAGGACGAGTTCTTCGCGACCGTCGACGAGCTCCTCGGACCGGACATCACCCGCGAGTTCGTCTCGTTCACCCAGCCTGTCGGCACGACGCACGAGAGCGCGGAGTTCGCCGCCATCGCGTCGGCGATCCGCGCCCACGACCCCGACGCGGTCGTGCTGCCCTACTGCCTGGGCGGCGGCACCGACGCCAAGGCCTTCACCTCGATCGGCATCAACTGTTATGGATTCGCACCCGGTGTCTTCCCCCACGGGTTCGCGGCGGGGGACTACGTTCACGGGATCGACGAGCGCGTTCCGATCTTGAGCTTGCACGCCGGCGTCCGGATGGTGGACGCGTACCTGCGGTCTGACCCGCACGTGACTGAGGAGAACCGATGACCACCAGATCCACCCGCCCGTACCGCTTCGCGGCAGTGCTCATCGCGGCGGTCCTCGCGCTCGCGTCCGTGCTGGTCGGCAGTCCGGCATCGTCCTCGGCGGCGTCCGGGAGCACGCTGACCATCAACAACGATCAGATCGACACGCTCAACCCGTTCCTGTCCTATGCGGACGCGGCGCTGGTCGTGATCGGCAGCGTGTACCCCTCGCTCGACATCGTCGACTCGACCGGCAACGCGAAGCCGTACCTCGCAGATTCCTGGAAGATCTCGCCGGACAAGCACACCTGGACCTTCAAGATCCACTCCGGGTTGAAGTGGTCCGACGGCCAGCCGATCACGGCCAAGGACGCCGCCTGGACGTTCAACACGATCATGACGAACAAGGTCGCGGCCACCGCGAACGGATCGCTCGTCGCGAACTTCAAGTCCGTCACCGCGCCCGACGACTCGACCCTCGTGATCACCACGAAGCAGCCGCAGGCCAACCTGCTGTACGTGAGCGTCCCGTTCACCGGCATCCAGATCCTGCCGCAGCACATCTGGCAGTCGAAGCTGGCGAGCAGCAGTTTCCGCGACTTCAAGAACACCGATCTGCCGCTCGTCGGCTACGGGCCGTGGACGATGACCGGCTACCAGACCGACCAGTTCACCGAGCTCTCGGCGAACAAGAGTTTCTTCCTCGGCGCGCCGAAGTTCGACAAGCTCGTGCTGCGCTACTTCAACAACCAGGACGCCGCCGTCCAGGCCGTCGAGAACGGTGAACTCGACGCCGCCACGGGCGTCACCGCCACGCAGTACCAGGCGGCCAAGAACCAGCAGGGCATCACCGGTTACCAGCTCGCCGCGACCCGCTGGACCGGCATCGAAATCAACCCCGGCGCGGTCGACAAGAACGGCAAGCCGCTCAAGACCAACACGGCCAACCCGATCCTCGGCGATCCCAAGGTGCGCCTGGCGATCTCCTACGGCATCGATCGCGACACCCTGGTCAAGAAGATCCTGCTCGGGCTCGGTTCGCCCGGCGGCGCCTACGTCCCGCCGGCGTACAAGCAGTGGGCCTGGACGCCGCCGAAGAACGAGCAGGTCAGCTACAGCGTCGACAAGGCGAACCAGATCCTCGACCAGGCCGGCTACAAGAAGGGCTCGGACGGCATCCGCACCGACCCCAAGACCGGCAAGCCGCTGTCGTTCCGACTCGGCACGCACTCCGACGACAGCTACGACGCGCAGATCGCGCAGTACCTGCAGGGCTGGATGAAGGACATCGGCATCAAGCTCACCATCGATGCGATGAGCTACAACGTCCTCAACGCCAACCTGGCCAAGGGTGACTGGGACATCCTGATGGACGGGTGGGGCAGCGGCCTCGACCCGACCTACCTGCTCAGCATCCAGACCTGCGGCGTCCTGCCTGCTGCGGACGGATCGGGCGGCAACACCGACGCCTTCTTCTGCGACCCGGCCTACGACAAGCTCTACCTGCAGCAGCAGACCGAGTTCAACCAGGCCGACCGCGCCAAGACGATCGCGAAGATGCAGGCGATCCTCTACAAGGCCAACGTCGACATCATGCTCTACAACAACAACACGCTCGACCTCGTGCGCACGGACAAGGTCTCGAACTTCATCTCGGGATCGCCGGACTCGACGGGCACCATGCCGCTGCAGAGCACTTGGTACAACTGGCTCAACGCCGCTCCTGCCGGAAGCAGCAGTAGCGGTGGCGGCAACGGCACCGGCACAGCTGCGGCATCTTCGTCCAGCAGCAGCGGGTCGAGCGCCGGGGTCATCGTCACGATCATCGTGGCCGCGCTGATCGTCATCGCGATCGTGGTGTTCGTGCTGCGGCGCAGGTCGAGCTCCGCCGAGCGCGAGTGACCACGCCCAACCCCGTACAGCTCGAGGTCGCCGCGGATGTCGGCGGCGTCGGTACGGTTGCTCCGTCGGTCGGGCGAGCGCGGTCGAGCTTTCCGCGCTACCTCGCCGCGAAGCTGCTGACAGCGGCGATCAGCTTCCTGTTCACCCTGATCCTCGGCTTCGTGATGTTCTCGCTGATGCCCTCGGACCCGGTGCACACGCTGACGCGAGGACGCCCGACCAGCGCGGCGCAGTTGGCCGAGCTGCGCAAGGAGCTCGGCATCGACCTGCCGAAGTGGGAGCAGTTCCTGCACTTCGTGAACCAGGTGATCCACGGCCGGCTCGGGTACTCCTACCAGTTCAGCCAGCAGGTGACCTCGCTGATCGCCGAGCGGTTGTGGCCGACGATCCTGCTCACGGGGTCGGCGACGATCATCTCGATCGTGCTCGGCCTGTGGCTGGGCGTGCGCAGCGGCTGGAAGAACGGCAGCCTGTTCGACCGGGTGTCCTCGGGGGTCTCGCTGACCCTGTGGTCGGTGCCGACGTTCTGGCTCGGGCTGATCCTGCTCGTGCTCGCCACCAGCACCTTCACCGGTGTGCTGCCTGCCGGCGGTTACCAGACGCCCGCGGTCGACTACGGCCTGGTCGCGCACTGGATCGACGTCGGCAAGCATCTCGTGCTGCCGTGCCTGACCCTCGTCCTCGTCGTGTTCGCGCAGTACGTGACGATCATGCGCAGCTCGATCATCGACGAGCTCGGCAGCCCGTACCTGCTCACCGCGCGGGCGAAGGGGCTGCGCGATGACGACGTCCGGCGCAAGCACGCGGTGCCCAATGCGCTGCTGCCGTCGGTGACGATCATCTTCCTGCAGCTCGGCACCCTGATCGGCGGCGCGATCACCGTCGAGACGGTGTACTCGTGGCCGGGCCTGGGCTACCTCACCTACGAGGCGCTGAAGATCCCCGACATCCAGCTTCTCGAGGGCACCTTCCTCGTGTTCAGCGGCAGCGTGATCGTGATGAACCTGTTCGCGGACCTGCTCTACCGCTTCCTCGATCCGCGGGTGCGTGCCCAGTGACCGCGGCAGTCACCACCGCGTCCGGCGGGCTCACCGCGCCCTCGCGCTGGAATCCGGTCAAGCGCTTCGCCCGCCAGTACGTCCGGATGCCCACCGGCGTCGCGGGGCTGGTCGTGCTCGTCGGCTTTCTCGTCCTCGCCCTGACCGCACCGCTCTACATCGGCGCCAACAACCTCGACGTCACCAAGGTGAACGGCCCGCTGCTCGCGCCGCCGAGCAGCGCCTACTGGCTCGGGACGGACCTGCCGGGCCGCTCGGTGCTGCTGCTGACGATCTGGGGCAGCCGGGCCTCGCTGTCGATCGGCATCATCGCCACCGTCCTGACGATGATCCTGGGAACCTCGATCGGCCTGATCGCCGGTCACTTCCAGGGCGCTGTCAGCCGGGTGTTGATGACGATCACCGACTGGTTCATCACGCTGCCGAGCCTGCCGCTGGCGATCTCCCTCGCCGCGATCATCGGTCAGGGCGCGACCTCGATCACCGTCGCGATCGCCGTGACGTCGTGGCCCGCCACCGCGCGGCTGGTCCGCGCCCAGACGCTCGCAGTGGAAGCGCGCCCGTTCATCGAACGCGCCCGGGCCCTCGGCGCCGGCAACACCCAGATCATGTCGCGTCAGGTGCTGCCCAACGTCATGCCGCTTGTGCTGGTGTCGAGCACGCTGACCATCGCCGGAGCGATCCTGTCCGAGACCACGTTGAGCTTCCTCGGTCTGGGTGACCCGAGCACGGTGTCGTGGGGCAACATGATCAACCAGGCGTTCACCACCGGCGCCATCACGCGCGGTGCGTGGTGGTACCTGCTGCCGCCCGGCATCGCCATCGTGCTCGTCGTCCTGGGGTTCACCATGACCGGCCGCGCGGTCGAGAACATCCTGAACCCCCGCATGGTCGGAGCCCGCTCATGACATTGCTCGAGGTGCGCGATCTCGCCGTCACCTACCGCTCGGGCGGCAGCGACGTGCGGGCGGTGCGCGGCGTCGACTTCACCCTCGACGCCGGGCAGACGCTGGGCATCGCAGGGGAGTCGGGGTCGGGCAAGTCGACGGTCGCGCTCAGCCTGCTGCGGCTGCTGCCGGTGTCGGCGAAGATCACCGGCGAGCTCCTGTTCCAGGGCGAGGACGTGCTCACCCTCGGCTGGGGCAAGTTGCGCGCGGTCCGCTGGGCGCAGATGTCGGTGGTGTTCCAGGGGGCGATGAGCGCGCTGAACCCGGTGCGCAGCATCGGCGAGCAGATCCGTGAGCCGATCCTGCTGCACGAGAAGGTCGGCGGACGCACCGCACGGGCCCGTACCGCCGAGCTGCTCGACAGCGTCGGCGTGCCCTCGTCGCGGGCCAACGCCTACCCGCACGAGCTGTCCGGCGGCCAGCGGCAGCGCGTCATGATCGCGATGGCGCTGGCGTGCCGGCCGAACCTGATCATCGCCGACGAACCGACCACGGCGCTGGACGTGATCGTGCAGGCGCAGATCCTCGAACTGCTCACCGACCTCGTGCGTGAGTCGCGGATCGGTCTGATCATGATCAGTCACGACCTGTCCGTGCTCGGCGAGGTCTGCGAGCGGCTGGCAGTGATGTACGCGGGTCGGCTGGCCGAGATCGGCCCGTCCCGCGAACTGCTCACCGATCCGCGCCACCCGTACACCGAGGCGCTCGCGGGCGCGTTCCCGACGATCGGCGACGCCGCCTCACGGCTCGCACCGTCCGGCCTGCCCGGTGATCCGCCCGACCCCGCCAAGGTCGCCGACCAGGGCTGCGCCTTCCAACCACGGTGCCCGGTGGCCCTGCCGGACTGCGCGACCCGCGACATCGAGGCGTGGCCGGCCGGACCGGGCCGGCTCGCGGCATGCGTCCACGTTCTCGACAAGGTGAGCTCGTGAACACTCCTGACGACGGTCCGGTGCTCGAGGCCGTCGACCTGAAGGTCACCTATCCGGGACGCCGCGGCCGGCCGCCGGCCCGGGCGGTGGACGGGGTGAATCTCGCGGCGCGGCCCGGTGAGATCCTCGCGCTGATCGGCGAGTCGGGATGCGGCAAGAGCACGCTCGCGCGTGCCCTGGTCGGGCTGGTCAAACCGACCGGCGGCGAGGTGCGCTACCGCGGCAGCGGGCTGTCCTATCGGGGTCGCGCGCTCAAGCGTTACCGGCGGGGCGTGCAGCTCGTCCTGCAGGACCCGGCCGGGGCGCTGAACCCGCGGCAGAACGTGTACGACGCCGTCGCCGAGGGACCCCGCCTGCACGGGCTGCGCTCCGGTCTCGACGACCGGGTGCACAACGCGTTGCGGCAGGCCGGCCTGCGCCCGCCCGAGCAGCTGGTCGCGAGGTATCCGCACGAGCTCTCCGGTGGCCAGCAGCAACGCGTCGTCATCGCCGGCGCGCTCGCGCTGGAACCGTCGGTGATCGTGGCCGACGAACCGGTCGCGTCACTGGATGCGTCGGTGCGCGGGGAGATCCTGAAGCTGATCCTGCAGCTGCGTGACGAACTCGGCCTGACCGCGCTCGTCGTCAGTCACGACCTCGGCCTGGCCTGGAACATCGCCGACCGCGTCGCGGTGATGTATCTCGGACGCATCGTCGAGCTCGGCCCGGTCGAGGAGGTGCTGCAGCACCCGCAGCACCCGTACACCCAGGCGCTGATCGACGTGCTGCCGGGCGGTGCGAAGCGCCGTCACGACCTGCTCGCGGGCGAGCCGCCGGACCCGACGCGCATCCCGCCCGGCTGTCGGTTCCACCCGCGCTGCCCGGCCCGTGCGGAGCTTCCGGCCGGCGATCCGCGTGATGCCCTTTGCACCGGGAAGGCGCTGCCCGTCCTCGGGCCCGGCGCGGCGGGGGAGCGGGCGGCTGCCTGCCACCTCGTCGGCGTGCCGCTCGTCGACGCGCCGTGATGTGACAGGCTCGCACCGGATGAGGAGGACCACCTATGCGTGTGCTGATCTCGGCTGACATGGAAGGCGCCACCGGCGTCACCTTCCCCGACGATTGCGAACCCGGTAACCCGCGCTGGCAGCACCATCGGGCGATGATGACCGGCGACGTGAACGCTGCGGTCGCGGGCTTCTTCGAGGCCGGCGCCACCGAGGTGTTGGTCAACGACTCGCACTCCAACCAGCGCAATCTGCTCCTCGATGTCATCGACCCGCGGGCGTCGCTGCTCACCGGCTGGCACAAGCCGTGGTCGATGATGGAGGGCATCGATCGTGGCTACGAGGCGATGGCGTTCGTCGGCTACCACGCGGCGGCCGGCGAGCAGGGCGTGCTGTCGCACACCTACCTGCCGAACACGATCACCCAGGTGCTGCTGAACGGTGAGACGTGCAGCGAGGGCTACATGAACGCCTTCCTGGCCTACGAGTTCGGCGTGCCCGTCGTGCTCGTCACCGGCGACGACCGAGCCTGTCTCGACGCCAAGCGCTACGCACCGGACGCCCAGGTCGCGGCAGTGAAGACCTGCGTCGACCGCTACAGCGCGATCTGCCTGCCTCCCGAGCGCAGCGCCGAGGTGATTCGCGCGGCCGCTGCGGCCGCGCTCGATCCGCTGCCGTCGGCGACGGTGCCGAGCGGCCCGTTCCGCTACGAGATCGAGTTCGACGCGACCCAGCCGGTCGCGCTGGTCACCGGCATCCCCGGGGTGAGCGCGATCGGTGAGCGCCGGATCGCTTTCGAGCTGCCGACGATGAAGCAGGCGATCCGCTGCTTCCGCGTCGTCACCGCCATCGCGTCCGGGAGCGTCGAGAACCACTACGGCTGATCCGATCGACTACTCCGCCGACAAGCGGATCCGCGCGATCGCGAACAGCCGCTTCGCGTCCTCGCGAGCGAACGCTGCCAGCGAGGGCAGCGACGGTGGCAGTGGGCGCTGCGCGTTCCAGGCCTGGGATCCGGCGAAGGCGACGAGCAGGCTTCTGCACGGCCAGCAGCGCTCGATCGATCCGGCCCGGACCGCGCCGCGCCATGCCCCAGTCGAGGACGACCGCGGTGCCGTCCGGACGGATCAGCAGGTTGTCGTCACGGATGTCGAAATGGCACAACGAGGTCTCGTCGAGCCGACTCGGCAGTTCCGTCACCAGTGGCAGCAGCTCCTCGAGCTGACCCTCGGCCCACGGGGGCAGGTAGGCGCCGGTGTGAGCTCAGCGGTCTGTGCCTCGACCGTGCGAGCAACCGCGAGCCCGACCCACTCGCCGTCGTCGTAGGTGCCGAGAACGCCGGTCGCCAGCGTCGTTGCGCAGCCGGGGGACATGCCCCCCCACGTGTGCGGTCACCACTTCCGCGGCGCCGAACTCGCCGGCGATCCAGCCGCGCAGAGCCGCCGGAACCTCCGGAAACGTGATCCGTCGGCCGACCGCGCGCGGCATGGGCGGCTGCATGGAGATCATTCTGTCGCCCAGGCGCAACCCCTTGCCGTTCACACGTTGTACTACAGCCGTAGTACAGCCTGCGGAAGCCAACAGGTCGCCGGCGACGTCCGGCGATCGACTCACGCAGTGGCGTCGGCCGACCGGGGCTGACGCGGCCAGGTGGCCGGCGGCCCCAGCGCGCGGATCGTCCGGCTGGCCAGCAGCGGAACGCCCGTCATCGCGGTGACGACGGCACCGACGAAGAACGTCGCATTGCCCAGCGTCGCGAGCCCGACGCCGGCGAGCAGCGGTCCGAGCGGGGCGAGGCTGCTGGCCGCGAAACCGCCGGCGGCGTTGACCCGGCCCTGCAACGCGTCCGGCACGACGGACACCATGGCGCGCTGCGTCGTCCCCACGGCAGGAACTAGATCGCCGATGCCTCGGTCGTACGGTGAGATCATGACCTCTCACCCGGGCAGCATCGCGATCATCCACGGACACGTCGTCCCCGTCGACGGCGATCCCCTCGACGACGCGACGGTCCTGATCATCGACGGCACGATCAGCGCCGTCGGTCGTGAGGTCGAGATCCCGGACGGCGTCGACATCGTGGACGCGTCGGGCCAGTGGGTGCTGCCGGGCTTCATCGACGCGCACGCGCACGTCGGCGTGCACGAGGAGGGTGAGGGCGCCGCGGGCAATGACACCAACGAGATGACCGACCCCAACGGCGCGCGGCTGCGGGCGCTCGACGCGATCAACCCGGCAGACATCGGCTTCCGGGATGCGCTGTCCGGCGGCGTGACCAGCGTCGTCGCCAAGCCTGGCAGCGGGAACCCCATCGGCGGCCAGACGGTCGCGCTCAAGACCTGGGGGCGCATTGTCGATGAGATGGTGATCAAGTCACCGTGCAGCGTGAAGAGCGCGCTCGGTGAGAACCCCAAGCGCGTCTACGGCGAGAAGAAGCAGCTGCCCTCGACCCGGCTCGGCGTCGCCGCGGTGATCCGCGACGCGCTGACCAAGGCGCAGGACTACCGCGCGCGGCGCGACGCCGCGGCCGCCAAGGGGGACCCGTTCGACCGCGACCCGACCGGCGAGGTGCTGGTGCGCGTGCTCGACGGTGAGCTGCCGTGGAGCCAGCACACCCACCGTGCCGACGACATCGCCACCGCGCTGCGGCTGGCCGACGAGTTCGGCTACCGGCTGATCGTCAACCACGCCACCGAAGGCTTCCTGATCGCCGACGTGCTGGCCGAGCGTGGCATCCCGTGCGTCGTCGGACCGATGCTGAGCACGCGCTCGAAGGTCGAGTTGCGTGAGCGCACGCTCGCCAATCCCGGCCTGCTCGCGCGAGCCGGCGTGCTCGTCGCGATCACCACCGACCACCCGGTGGTGGCGATCGACTTCCTCGTCCACCAGGCCACGTTCGCTGTGAAGGAAGGCATGGACCGCGACGAGGCGTTGCGCGCGATCACCGTGAACCCCGCGAAGATCATGGGGCTGGACGACCGGGTCGGTGCGTTGCGTCCCGGCCTCGACGGCGACGTCGTCATCTGGGACGGTGACCCGCTCGATGTCATGAGCCGGGCGCTCCAGGTCTTCGTCAACGGCTCACCGGCCTACCGATGGGCCGACGGCGTGGGCGAGCGGCTAACCCCTTACCGCACGCAGCCCTAGCGCCCTCAGTAGGCGCCGTAGGCCGGCTTGCGGAACCATTCGCTGCTCGGCTTCATCGCGAGCAGCACGATCAGCACCACGTACGCGATCAGCTCGATGCCGGCGATCGCCTTGCTCAGCGCGGGTTGCGGCTGGGCCAGGTTCGAGATCGCGCCCAGCGCGCCGAGCCCGGACAGCACCCAGGTGACGATGCGTGCCCAGTTCTTGCCCTTGCGCACCTGCAGGGCGAGCAGCACGTACAGCACGACCAGCACCACACCGATCACGGCGCCGACCGCGAACGCGGTGTTGACCGCGGTGTCGATCTTGCTGGTGTCATAGCTCGGGTTGGCGTCCTGGATCGCCTTGCGCAGCGCGCTCTTGTCGGCGAACACCACGATCAGCGCGATGAGGCCGAGCGCGGCGAGCACGAACATCAGCCGCACCGCGTTCTGCACGGTGGACGGCGCGTTGTGGGGGTCCTTGGCGACTGGCTGCCCGCCCTGCGGCGCAGGCGGCATCGGGTTGTAGCTCACCGGGCAAGAATTACCCGAGATCGAGGTCCCCGTAAAGCGGACGCGCGGACAGCAGCTCTGCGGCGGCCGAATGCGTCTTGTCGGCAACGCCGTCGGCGATGGTGTACTTCGCCTTGGAGGTGCCCCCGGACGCCGCGGCCGAAGGGGTGGTGCTGCTGAGGACGTCGACGATCAGCTCGGCGACACGGTCGAAGTCGGCGGCGTCGAAGCCGCGCGAGGTCAGCGCGGGCGTGCCGATGCGGACGCCCGAGGTGTACCAGGCACCGTTCGGGTCGCGGGGGATCGCGTTGCGGTTGGTGACGATGCCCGAGTCGAGCAACGCCGACTCTGCCTGGCGCCCGGTCAGCCCGAACGTCGAGACGTCGATCAGGCACAGGTGGTTCTCGGTGCCGCCGGTGATCAACCGGGTCCCGCGCTTCATCAACCCGTCGGCGAGCGCGACCGCGTTGTCGGCGATGGCCTGGGCGTAGGTGCGGAAGGACGGCTGCCGTGCCTCGGCGAGCGCGACGGCCTTGGCGGCCATGATGTTGCCGATGGGGCCGCCGAGCACCATCGGGCAGCCGCGGTCGACGGAGTCGGCGAACTCGGGCTGGCACAGCACCATGCCGCCGCGCGGGCCGCGCAGCGACTTGTGCGTGGTGGTGGTGACGACATGCGCGTGCGGCACCGGGTCGTAGTCGCCGGTGAAGACCTTGCCGGCGACCAGCCCGGCGAAGTGCGCCATGTCGACCATCAGGACGGCGCCGACCTCGTCGGCGATCTCGCGCATGGTCGCGAAGTTGATCCGGCGGGGGTAGGCCGAGTAGCCCGCGATCAGGATCAGCGGACGGAACTCGCGCGCCGCGGCACGGACCGCGTCGTAGTCGAGCAGGCCCGTCTCGGGGTCGGTGCCGTAGGAGCGCTGGTGGAACATCTTGCCGCTGATGTTCGGCCGGAACCCGTGGGTGAGGTGCCCGCCGGCGTCGAGCGACATGCCGAGCGCGCGCTGGTCGCCGAGGGCCTTGCGCAGCGCCTCCCAGTCGGTCTCGCTGAGGTCGTTGACGTGCTTCGCGCCGGCCTTCGCGAGCGCGGGCGACTCGATCCGCTGCGCGAGGATCGCCCAGAACGCGACGAGGTTCGCATCGATGCCCGAGTGCGGCTGCACATAGGCGTGTGGCGCGCCGAACAGCTCGCGCGCGTGATCGGCGGCGGTCTGCTCGACGGTGTCGATGTTCTGGCAGCCGGCGTAGAAGCGGTGCCCGACGGTGCCCTCGGCGTACTTGTCGGACAGCCAGGTGCCCATTGTCAGCAGCGTGGCGAGCGAGGCGTAGTTCTCGCTGGCGATCAGCTTCAGCGAGGCACGCTGGTCGGCCAGCTCGCTGCGGATCGCGCCGGCGATGGTGGGTTCGACCGCACCGATCACGTCGAGGGCGCTGCGATACGCGGTTGACACGGCGTCGGACTGGGACATCGGGCCTCCTGGAAGTAGCACGGTCGGAGCCCAGGCGCGCGGCAGGTCCTGCCGAGCCGCTCCCCGGTGGTGGTCCACCTTCGTTGCGCCAGTCACGGCCCTGGCGCAAACCTTAGCGCGTGAGCGTCCCGGCATGGTCGGGAACGGCCCGGAACAACTCGCGGGGCGCACGCGCCGCCGACCGCCCCTTCGCCGCCCGTTGCTCCTGCTCGGACATCGACGCTCCCGTCGTCACTGACGAGTATCCGAAGTCACGACGGATCGGGCAGCGGCTCCTGCACCAGCGCAGCGATCCACATGGCGGCAAGGTGATCTGCATAGCGTTCCTCGCTCCAGCCGCGCTCCTTGACCAACCGGTGCCAAAGCGTCCCGTCGGTGGTCGCCCAGATCAGGTCGAGACACTCCGCCTCGCTCACCTTGAGCCGGCCCGTCGCAGCCGCTTCGCGGGCCATCACGCCGAGCCCGTCGGCGCGCTGGCGGTCGACCTCGGCGAGCATCGCCGCCGCGGTCGGCTCGCTGGCGGCCGCGCCGCGCAGGGCGAGCAGGAACGGCGCCGTCCGCCCGGCCGCGACCGTCGACATGCGGGCGTGCAGCACGAACCGACGGGCCAGGTCCGGTTCGCCGCGGATCGCCTGGATCTCCGGCCGGTCGTGGAACTGCACATCCTGGTCGTCGCCCCCGATCGTGACGTCCCAGACCTTGTGCAACAGCGTTGCCTTGTTCTTGAACGTCGTGTAGATCGTCTCGCTCGACACCTGCGCCGCCCGCGCGATGTCGGCGATCGTCGTCCGGCCGTAGCCCTGTGCCACGAACAGGTCGTGGGCGGCACGCAGGATCCGCAGCCGGGTATCGCGTGCCTGTTCCCGGCGTCGCGACGAGTCGTAGGACCGCCGTGCCTTGACCGTGTCCGCCATATCGATTACACCGTCACTGTATTGAAAACAGTTCTACTGTATCGAAGGAGGCGCGGGATGACCGCAGCGGTAGGGAAGACGTGCTGGACGGACGTCGCCGCAGGATGGGACCGGCACCGCGAGGAGATCGAGCACTTCGAAGCGCCGGTCACCGAGCGGTTGCTCGCCAACCTGCCCGCGCTCGCCGGGCGAGCGGTGCTGGAGCTGGGCGCAGGTACCGGTGCGCTCGCCGAGCGGCTGACCGACGCCGTCGGCCCGGTCGGCCGGGTGATCGCCAGCGACGCCGCCGACGGCATGGTCGCGCGCCTGCACATCCATCTGGACGGCCGGACGAACGTGAGCGTGCAGCACCTGGACGCGGGCGACATCGCGCTGCCCGACGCCCTGGTCGACGCGATCGTGTTCCGCATGGGCCTGATGATGGCCCCCGACCCGGCCCGCGCGCTCGAGCAGGTGCGGCGCGTCCTTCGCCCCGGCGGGCGCCTCGTGACGGCGGTCTGGGGTCCGCCGATGGCCAATCCGTGGCTGACCCTGGTCGGGATGGCCGCCGCGTCGGCCGGGCTGGTCACCGGGGCGGCGGGACCGCCGACCGGGCCGGGCGAACCGTTCTCGCTCGCCGATCGCGACCGGCTCGCCGCCCTCGCCGAGGCGGCCGGCTTTGCGCAGGTCACGGTCGAGACGGTCGACGCGCTGCGTCACTACGCCGACGCCGACGACCAATTCGCCCGGGTGAGCGCGATGGCCCCACCGCTCGCGGCCGCGGTCGCCACGGCGTCACCCGATCGGCTCGCCGCGACGCGCGCGCAGCTACGCACCCTCGTCGCCGGCTTCGCGACGCCGGACGGCCTGGCCCTGCCCATGCAGGCTCACGTGCTGGCCGCGACGGCGCCCTGACCCGTCAGCCCCGCGCCCGGCGGCGCTGCTCGAGCAGTTCGGCGCGGTCGGCGAGCGGGCCGAGGTGGCGCAGCTTGTCCGGGTTGATGACCGACCACAGGCGGTCGACCTGGCCGTCGGCGACGTCCACGGTGATGACGTTGATCAATGCGCCGTCGCCGGTGTGGACGGTGGCGCCGGGCCGCCCGTTCACCTGCGTCGGCCGCACCACCAGCCCGAGCCGGTCATAGTCGGCGGCGAGCGCGACCAGCACGCGGAGCACCTTGTCGCGACCGGCGATGGCGTTGGGCCAGGACGGCCGGTGGCCGCCGCTGTCGCCCTGCAGCACCACGTCGGCGGCGAGCACGGACGCCAGGCCCGCCACGTCGCCGTCGGTGAACGCGGCCAGGAACCGGCGGGCAAGGTCGTCGCGCTCGGCGCGCGAGGTCTCGAACCGCGGCGAGTGCTCGCGCACGTGTCGCCGGGCGCGCACCCCGATCTGGCGACAGTTGTCCGGGGTGCGCTCGACCATGCCGGCGACTTCGGCGAACTCGTAGCCGAACACGTCGTGCAGCAGGAACACCGCGCGCTCGACCGGCGTGAGCCGCTCCAGCACGAGCAGGAACGCCGTCGACAGCGAATCGCTGTCGGCCACCATCCGCGCCGGGTCTGCGTCGTCGGTCAGCAATGGTTCGGGCAGCCACTCGCCGACGTAGGTCTCGCGCCGCACCCGCGCCGACCGCAGGTGGTCGATGCACAGCCGGGTGGTCACTGCCGACAGGTACGCCTTGGGCGAGTCGGCCGGTTCGCCCGCCCGGTGGTAGCGCAGGAACGCCTCCTGCACCACGTCCTCGGCGTCGGTGACGCTGCCGAGCATCCGGTAGGCGATCGCGAACAGGTAGGGCCGGAGCTCGGTGAAGCTCGCGCTGGGTCGGCCCGTCCGGCTCACAGCTGCGATCTTGCCTCGTGTCATGTGCTGGAGACGTATGCCACGGCCTGCCGTGTGACAGTCTCGACAACTACTAGGGCGTCCTACCATCTCACCATGGGCAACCCGAGCTTCGACCAGTACCAGCTCAGCGAAGAGCAGCGGATGTTGCGGCAGGCGGTGCGCGAGCTCGCCGAGGACAAGATCGCGCCGCGGGCGGCGCAGATCGACGAGTCGGCCCAGTTCCCCCACGACGTGCTCGAGGCGTTGGTGCGCGCCGGTTTCCACGCCGTGCACATCCCTGAGGAGTACGGCGGCGCCGGCGCCGACGCGATCTCGACCTGCATCGTGGTCGAGGAGGTCGCCCGGGTGTGCGCCTCGTCCTCGCTCATCCCGGCGGTCAACAAGCTGGGTTCGCAGCCGATCATCCTGTCCGGCTCGGAGCCGTTGAAGAAGGACGTGCTCGCCAAGATCGCCGACGGCGCGATGATCAGCTACGCGCTGTCCGAGCGCGAGGCGGGTTCGGACGCCGCGTCGATGCGCACCCGCGCCGTGCGCGACGGAGACAACTGGGTGCTCAACGGCACGAAGTGCTGGATCACCAACGCCGGCGTCTCGACGTACTACACGGTGATGGCGGTGACCGAACCCGACAAGGGCGCCAACGGCATCTCGGCCTTCGTCGTGCACAAGGACGACCCGGGCTTCTCGGTGGGGGCGAAGGAGCGCAAGCTCGGCATCAAGGGCAGCCCCACCTGCGAGATCTACTTCGAGGACTGCACGATCCCGGCCGACCGGATCATCGGCGAGCCGGGGACGGGCTTCAAGACCGCGCTGCGCACCCTCGACCACACCCGGCTCGCGATCGGCGCGCAGGCGCTCGGCATCGCCCAGGGCGCGCTCGACGCGGCGGTCGGCTACGTGAAGGAGCGTCGGCAGTTCGGCAAGCGCATCGCCGATTTTCAGGGCATCCAGTTCATGCTCGCCGACATGGCGATGCGCGTGGAGGCCTCGCGCCACCTCGTCTACGCCGCCGCGGCCAAGGCCGAACGCGACACCGGGGCGCTGACGTTCAGCTCGTCCGCCGCCAAGGTCTTCGCCTCGGACACCGCGATGTCGGTGACCACCGACGCCGTCCAGCTCTTCGGCGGGTACGGGTTCACGATGGACTTCCCGGTCGAGCGGATGATGCGCGACGCGAAGATCACCCAGATCTATGAGGGCACCAACCAGATCAACCGCATGGTGATGGCGCGCAACCTGCTGAAGTAACCGTAGCGGCGCCCAGCCGCGGCCTGCGTAACGTGGAGCGATGCCGTTACGCAGATTCGAGTTCGCGTTCGAGGACCGCTATGTGCGGCCCGCCCGCCTGTTCGGCGTCACGCCGCGCACGAGCGGCATCGAGGTCGACGACCACGAACTGCGGGCGCGCTTCGGCACCTGGCGGATCGCGACGCCGCTGGCCAACATCCGCAAGGTGCAGGTGACCGGACCGTACAGATTCGTGAAGACCGCCGGCCCCGCGCGCCTCGGCGTGACCGATCGCGGGCTGACCTTCGCCACGAACTCGCGCGCCGGCGTGCAGCTGGACTTCGCGCAGCCGATCACCGGTATCGACTGGCGGCTGGGCTTGATCAAGCACCCGAACCTGACGCTCACCCCGACCGACGTGGACGGGCTGGCCGACCTGCTGCGGCTCACTGCGCGCTGATCGACCAGCCTCGCCTTACTGCTCCGCGGCACCGGATCTGAGGCCGGAATTTCGTCGCAGCGAGCAGCAAGAAGAACGGGATCCGGCGAACTTCGCACGAGGAACTGGGTAGTTCTTGGCTGGACGCGCGCCCGCAGCGGGCCGCGCAGCACTGGCAAGGAAACGATGATGTCCGACCTGATCGACCCGCCCACGCCGAACGGTGTGAACGGCGCAAGCAGCCTGGGAGCGCTGGAGGCGCAGGCCGGCGACGGCTGGTCGGCGCTCGAGCACCTGGCTCGCTCGCTGCACGCCCGTCCCGATCTGTCCTCGACGCTGCGGGCCGTGCTGGTCGCTGCCCTCGAGGCGTTGCCCGGCTACGACGCCGGCGGGGTCAACCTGTACGTGCACGGCCGGTTCGAGCCGCAGCAGGTGCTGGGCAGCGCTCCGCCCGTGCTCGACCAGCTGCAGCAGCGAATCGGCACCGGGCCGTGCATCGACGCCTCGCGGGAGCAGGAGACCGTCGTGGTCACCGACATGGCGCAGGAGCGGCGGTGGGGGCCCTACGTCGAACTGGCGCTGTCGCTCGACGTGCACGCGATGCTCTGCCTGCCGCTCTGGATCGACGACGACCGGCTCGGCTCGCTGAGCCTCTACGGCAGCCGTCCGCGCGAGGTCGACGACCGCACCCGTGCGGTGGCGGCCCTGGTCGCCACGCACGCCAGCATCGCGATCGCGGCGTCCCGGCGTGCCGACAACCTGATCCTCGGCATGGCGGGCCGCGACCTGATCGGTCAGGCCAAGGGCATCCTCATGGAGCGGTACCGCATCACCGCCGACGCCGCGTTCGAGCTGATCCGGTCGGCGTCCATGGCCACCCAGCTGAAGGTGCAAGCCGTCGCGGGCCACCTCGTCGACACCGGCGAGCTGCCGCTTCCGCGGTGATGAGCGTCGCCCCGGGCGAGGGTGTGCCGGCCGGCCTCGGTGGGTAGCGACTTGGAAGGTGAGAAGTCGCGGCCGAACCCCGGACGACGGCTTCCCCACCGGACAGGCGAGGTAACCCATGACCGCATCCCAGAACGGCGCCGCTGACGTCGTCGACGTCCTCACCAACGACCACCGCGAGGTGCTCGAGCTCATCGACACGATCGAGGCGAGCGCCCATGCCGACGAGCGGCGCAACATCGCCGACACCGTCATCGCCGAGATCGTGCGGCACTCGATCGCCGAAGAGATGTACGTCTACCCGGCGATGCGCGACAACCTGCCGGACGGCCAGGAGCGCGTCGACCACGACGTCGAGGAGCACCAGGAACTCGAAGAGACACTCAAGAAGCTCGAAGGCGTGGCCGGCGACGACCCCGACTTCGCGGCCCTGGTCGCCGAGACGCGCAGCCAGTTGGAACACCACGCGAGCGATGAGGAGAACGAGCAGTTCCCGCTGCTGCGCGAGCACCTCTCGAGCGAGCAGCTCGAGGACCTCGCGACGAAGGTCGAGCTCGCCAAGCAGATCGCACCGACCCGCCCGCACCCCGCCGCACCGCACGCGGAGCTGTTCCACAAGGCGTTCGGCCCCGGCGTCGGGCTGATCGACAAGCTGCGTGACGCCATCAGCGGCCGCGCCGAGAACACCTAGGAGCGGGTCGGTCGCTCAGACGAACAGGTCGTCCATGGTCGGGACAGCGACCGGGGCGCCCGTCGCGGCAGCCGGGCGAGGCAGCGGTGCGACCGTCTCGCCGACGACGTCCATCGTCGTGCGGGCGGCATCGGTCAGGAACCGGCTCGCCTTGGTGAGGACGTGCCGCGCGGTGAAGCTGGTCGGGTGCGTCGGCAGCCGCTCAGGGGTGTAGATGCGCAGCGTGTCGCGGGCCCGGGTGATCGCGACGTAGAACAGCCGTTGCTCCTCCTCCAGGCCGGTGTCGGTGGACAGCGCCATGTCGGAGGGGAACGCGCCGTCGGCCGCACGGAGCAGGTGGACGGCCGACCACTCGAGCCCCTTGGCCGAGTGCACGGTCGACAGGGTGAGGTAGTCCTCGTCCAGGTGTGGCTTGTGCGCGTAGTCGGCGCTCGCACCGGACGGGTCGAGGGTGACCTCGGCGACGAACGCGCGGAGGTCGCGCTGGCGCACCGCGGTCTCGGCCAGGCGGTCGACGTCGTCGACGCGGCGCGGCCAGTCGGCGTAGTGCGCGCGGACGAGGGTGCGCACCGCCTGCCGGCAGGGTTCGACGACCTCGGCCGGCGCGTGTTGCTGCTGGGCCTCGCCGAGCAGGCGCAGCGTGTTCTGCAGCGCCGAGCGGGCCTTGGCCGGCGCCTCGGCGACGACCTCGGGATAGCTCGCCGGATCCGCGCCGACCAGCCGGCCGGCGAGCGTGCGTGCGCTCGCCTTGCCGATCGCGCGGTGCCGGGTGAGCAGCCGGTACCACGCGACCTCGTCGGCGGGGTTGGTGACGACCCGCAGCGCCGCGAGCAGGTCGCGCACGTGCGCGGTGTTCACATACTCGATGCCGCCGTACTTGACGAAGGGGATCGCGCGGACCTTCAGCTCGATCTCGAGCTGGTTGCTGTGCGAGCCGGCGCGCATCAGCACGGCCTGCTCGCGCAGCGGCAGGCCCTCGCGGTGGGCGGCCAGCACCGCGTCGGCGACCGCGCGGGCCTCGTCGTCGGGGTTGGCGCATCGGACGAGTGCCGGGCGGCTGCCCGACCGGCCCCGGTCGGCGTGCAGGGTGAGCGGCAGCGGCCCCGGACGCACGACGTTGGCGAGGTCGAGCACCTCCTGCCGGGATCGGAAGTTGCGCTCCAGGCGCACCAGGGTCGAGCCGGGCAGGGCGGCGTGCAGGTCGAGCAGATAGTCCGCACTCGCGCCGCGGAACCCGTAGACGGCCTGGGCGTCGTCGCCGACGACGGTCAGCCCCCGCCCGTCGGGGCTGAGCTGGCGGACGATGTCGACCTGGAGATGGTTCACGTCCTGGTACTCGTCGACCAGCACCCAGTCCCAACGCGCCCGCAGCCGGGCGCCGGTGTGTTCGTCGGCGAGCAGCGCGCGCCAGTAGACGAGCAGGTCGTCGAAGTCGAGCAGGCCGCGGGCGCGCTTGCGGGCCACGAAGTCGCGCAGCAGGTTGTTGATCGCGTCGGCGTGGTCGAGACACCACGGGAACTGCTCGGACATCACCTCGCGGGTCGGACGCGCGGTGTTGATGGCCCGTGAGTACACGTCGGCGATCGCCTGCGTGGTCGGCAGCCGCCGCTCGGTGCCGGTCAGGCCGTGCTCGTCGCGGAGCATGTCGAGCAAGTCGACGACGTCGTCGGGTTCGAGCACGCTGGCCTCGATCAGGCCCAGGTGCTGGGTGTGCTCGGCGACGATGCGGTGGGCGACCGCGTGGAAGGTGCCCCCGCAGATCCGCTGGGCCGCGGCGGGATCCTCGCTCAGCGCGGCCGCGCGGGAGGTCATCGCGGCCGCTGCCCGGCGGGTGAAGGTGAGCAGCAGGATCCGCTCGGGCAGCACCCCGGAGGCAAGCAACCGCGCGACCCGCGCGGTCAGCGTGCGCGTCTTGCCGGTGCCGGCGCCGGCGGCGACGACCAGGGGTCCGTCGCCGTGCTCGACAGCTTCCAGTTGCACGTCGTCGAGGCTCGCGAACCAGTCCACCGCAGTCACGCCGTCGATACTAAACCGAACATACGCTCGATGACAGCAGCGACGCGTCAGCAGTGCGGCGGGGCCCCCGGGCGCCACCGCAGCACGAGCGCGGTCGCACTGTGCGTCGCCGCCCAGTGCCCCGACCCGGAACCGGTGCCGCTCGTGGCGACGCAGGACGGCACGGCCGAGATGCTCTGCGCACTCAGCACGGTGAGCGCGGCGCCTCCAGCCGGCCGGATCGCATCGTGCACCCGCAGCGTGCCGCGCAGGGACACCGCGCCGAGCGCGTGCACCGTGCCGTGCGCGCTCGCGGCGACGTCGAGCAGCAGTGCGCCGCTCGCCGGTTGCGTGATCGTGCGCGCGAACACCGTGCCGGTGTGGATCGACAGCGCCGCTCGGTTGTCGAGCGTGCCGTCGGCGAACTCGGTGAACCGGCCGGCCGAGGTGGGTGCGGCCAGGATCAGCCGCGACGCCCCGAGCCCGACGAGGTCGTGCGCGTTCGCCCGGCCGGCCGCGATAGCGGTGGGCGCGGCAAATCGGACGACGCTGGGCATACTCCCGCCGCCGATGTCGGCGACGGTCTTGGTGGGGCTGCCCGAGACAGAGATGCCGCCGCCCGGCGAGAACACCGGCGCGCCCGACAAGGCACCGCCCGTCCAGCTGAACGCCCCGGCGCCGGACACCGTCGCCGACCCGTCGAGCGAGCCGCGCGGCCCGACCTGCAGCGTGGTGTGCGCGGCGACGGTCACGGTGCCGGACGCTGCGGTCGGCGTGAGCACCAGCAGTCGGCCGCCGCCGCCGACCCGGCCGGAGATCAGACTCGACGCGGCCCCGCCGGACACCGTCAGCGTCTTGCCGGCCGCGATCACGGTGTTCGCGCTCGACCGGTAGGAGATCCCGTCGAGAATGACCGTCCTGCCGGAGGTCGGCACTACCGACAGCGTGCCGGCGTTGGTCAGCCGGTCCGGCGACACGCAGCAGCCCTGCGCCGCGATCGAGGTGCCCCGCTCGAGCGCGAGCACGCCGTCGGAGGCGTTGACCAGCCGGGCCGATGCGGAGGTCGACACGCTCGCGTGGTCGCCGATCGCGATCGTGCCGTGGTTGGTGAAGGTCACCGGCACACCGGGGGCGCCGCCGGAAGGGTCGATGCCGTCGAGCACGCGTCGGGCGCCGCCGTCGTGCGCGCCGCGGACCTCCATGGTGGCGCCGTGCGCGATGGTCACGGCCGCCTCGATCACTCCGCCCGTCCAGGCGAAGGTGCCCTTGCCGGTCACGGTCGCGGTGCCGGCGAGAGCCGAGGACGAGGTCGCCGCGAGGCCGCCGAAGTCGAGCCGGAAGCCGCGGCCGATGCTCACCGTGCCGCCGAAGTGCGCAGCGGTGCCCTGCTCGATGAGCCAGCCGCCGTTGCCCGAATAGCTCGTCCCGGTGTCCGTGCTCACCACCGCACCCACCGTGTCGACCCGGCCGTCGAGGGTCGCGTCGATCGAGCCGTGCTGGTCGAACCCCAGCGTGGACAGCGTGAGCGTGCCGCCGTCGACCGACACGTCGCCCTCGTTGAGGATCCGTGCCGGGTCGACGCAGCAGGTGCCGCCGTCGATCGCGTTGGGTCCGGACGACACCAGCGTCGCGCCGGGTTCGATGTGCAGCACCTGCGGCGCGACGATGCGCACCATGCCGCTGCCGTCGACGCCGGTCAGCGAGAGCGTCCCGAACACGTCCAGCGTCGCCGCGAGCGTGTTGAGCCGCTGGTTCGAGCCGTTGACGAGCGCGGCGCCCGTGCCGGCGACGGTCGTCGGGGTGGCGAGTTCGCCGCCGTTCCACTGGAACAGGCCCGCGACGGTGATCGCGCCGCCGGTGACGCTCACGCTGCACAGCGAGGGGTTCTCGGCGACGGTGAAGTTCACCAGCGACACGGTCGGCACGCCGACCACGTGCGCGAAGCAGGTCGGCGCCGGCTGCTCGATCACGACCGAGTCGCCGTCGCCGGGGACTCCCTGGGGGTCCCAGTTTCGCTGATCGGACCACGAGTGGTTGTCGGCGGACGGTGTCTTGGTGTCGCCGACCCAGGTGTAGGTCGTGCCGCCGGCGGCGTGCGCCGGCGCGGTGAACAGCACGCTCAGGAGCAGGCCCACGACCAGGCAGGCAGTTGTTCGGGTACGCATGGCGTCCTCCTGTCGGCACCTACCGTGAACCGGAGGTGCCGGGCGCCGGCGTCGTACTCCTCGCGCGCGCCTGGGCACGCGAAGTGCTGATCGGACGGCCTTGGCCGACTGGGAATTGTCGATCTTTCCGTTGGGTAAGTGCACTCCTGGGTTTTCCTAGGTAGCGCAACTCGTCGGGAGCCGCCGTCCATGAGTAAGTCACAGCCAGGCCGGGTCGAGACACTCGCCCAGCACCTCTTGCAGGAGGGGCACGTCGACAATGAAGCCGACGCCCGCCTGGCCGCGATCCAGATCCTCCTCGTCCAGGGAGAACCGTTGGAGGACTCGCCCGCTCCGGCCGGGTGACGCGCGGTCCGCTGAGACGGCGAGTCGCCGCCGCGGACGGGACGAGATTCGGGTCACGCCGTGTTACGTCGGGAGATGCGCGTCCGTCGATGGTGGCGAAGGGGTGATTTGCGTGCCCGACCACCCACGACGGATGCCGCGCCTGCGGGAAGCGGTCATCGTGCTCGCCCTTGTGCTGGTGGCCGTGGAGGTCGTCGCGGGTCGCGCCTACCTTGGCCGGGCCGTGCGCGCCCTGGGCCGTGCGGAGCCCGCCTGGATCCTGCTCGCGGTCGCCGCCGCGGTGGCGTCGATGGCGCAGGCCGCCCGCACCCAGCGGCGGATGCTGAGCGCGACGGGCACGCACGTCCCGATCCGGTCGATGCTGCGGCTGGCCTTCGAGGCCAACGCCATCAACACGACGCTGCCCGGCGGCACCGCCTTCTCGGTCGCCTATGCCGCCAACCGGCTCCGCCGCTTCGGTGCGACGGCGGCGGGCGCCGGATTCTCGCTGCTCGCCTCCGGCCTGCTCAGCGGCCTGACCTTCTGGCTGCTCGCACTCGGCTACGCCACCGTCGCCGACGGTGGGAGCATCGTGCCCCTCGTGCTCGTCGCGGTCGCGCTCGCGGTGCTCGCCACGGTGGCCTGGCGTCGGCCGGGCAGTATCGGCCGGCTCGCCCCGCGCGCGGCCCGCGGCGTCGCCGCCGTCGTCGAGCGCCGGCGACCGGGCCGGCTCGCCGGCGCCCTGCGCAGCTTCGCCGGCGACCTGGACGCCGTGCACCCCCGCGGACGGGACTGGGCGGTCGGCACGGCGTTCGCCACGCTGAACTGGCTGACCGATCTCGGCTGCCTGCTCATCTGCTACGTCGCGGTGTCGGGACACCGACCGGCGGTCCTCGTGGCGGTTGCCGCGTACCTCGCCGGGATGACCGTGTCCAGCATCTCCGTCCTGCCCGGCGGGTTCGGCGTCATCGAGGTGGCCATGATCGTCACCTTCACCGCCGGCGGGGTGGACGCCGACGACGCGGGCGCGGCCGTGCTGCTCTACCGGCTGGTCAGCTGCGTTTTCGTCGTCGCGATCGGCTGGGCGATCTGGCTGGGCGGCCGGCTGGCCCGCGGCACGCGTCAGGAGCGGGACGTCGTCACCGGCGAGTTCGCCCCCGTGGACCAACCTGTCCAGGTAGGCGGTGCCACCGTGCCAGGAGTTCGCGAGACGCTCACCCTCTGAACACCCGATCGGCGTACGGTGTCAGCACCGCGGGTTACAACTGAACAGCACGAGCGCGGCCCCTTCGGAGCCGCCAGACACGCGTGACGACCGAGGTCACGGGACACAGACGGCGCTTTGGAGGACGGCCATGCCGCTGATCAGCACCATCGACACCCAGCACATCACCGAGCGGTTCCTGGACGTCCGGGCGACGACCGATCTGCTCGCCGCGCGGCTCTCGGCCGAGGACCAGACACCGCAGTCGATGCCCGACGCGAGCCCGACGAAGTGGCACCGGGCGCACACCACCTGGTTCTTCGAGGAATTCGTGCTGCGCGCCGACCCGGGCTACAGCGAGTTCGACCCCACCTACCGCTACCTGTTCAACTCCTACTACGAGGCGGTCGGCCCCCGGCATCCGCGCCCGCAGCGGGGACTGGTCACCCGGCCCGGCATCACCGACATCGCCCGCTACCGCGACTACGTCCAGGACGCCGTAGTGCGCGCGCTCGACGCCGGCCGCCTGGACGACACGGCGCTCGAGCTGGTCGAGCTGGGCTGCAACCACGAGCAGCAGCACCAGGAACTGCTCCTGATGGACATCAAGCACCTGTTCTCCAACCACGCGTTCGCGCCGGTCTACGTCGAGCGCCCCGCCGACCCGCCGGCCGCACCGGCCGCGCAGTCGTGGCGGCAAATCACCGGGGGCCTCCCCGAGATCGGCCACGACGGGGTGGGATTCGCCTACGACAACGAGGGCCCGCGCCACCGCGTCTACCTGGCCGACTTCGAGATCGCCGAGCGCGCGGTGACCAACGCCGACTGGCTGGAGTTCATGGCCGACGGCGGCTACCGGCGCGCCGACCTGTGGCTGTCCGACGGCTGGGCACGCATCCAGGCCGAGGGCTGGGACGCCCCGGGCTACTGGGACGACCAGGACGGCCAGTGGACCGTGTTCACCCTGTCCGGGCGGCGGCCGGTCGTGGCGGGGGAGCCGGTGTGCCACGTGTCCTTCTACGAGGCCGACGCGTTCGCCCGCTGGGCCGGCGCGCGGCTGCCCACCGAGTTCGAGTGGGAGGCCGCGGCCCGCGAGCGGCCGGACCTGCGCGGGCAGCTGCTCGACCCCGACCGGGTGCACCCCGGTGTGGCCGGATCGGCGATGGTGGGCGACGTGTGGGAGTGGACGGCCTCGGCCTATCTGCCCTACCCGGGCTTCGCCCCGGCGAGCGGCGCGGTCGGTGAGTACAACGGCAAGTTCATGTCCGACCAGCACGTCCTGCGCGGTGCGTGCGCCGCAACCCCGCCCGGCCACGAGCGGATCACGTACCGCAACTTCTTCCCGGCGCACTCCAGATGGGCCTTCAGCGGCCTCCGGTTGGCGAAATGACCCCGATCGCGGACGACGTCCGCGAGGGGTTGTGGAAGACGCCGCCGACACTGCCGGCGCGCTGGTTCTACGACGAGCGCGGCAGCCGCCTGTTCGACGAGATCACCCGGCTGCCGGAGTACTACCCGACCCGCCGCGAGACCGAGATCCTCGACGAGTACAGCGCGGACATCGTCAAGCTCACCGGCGCCACGACCGTGCTCGAACTCGGCTCGGGCACCTCGACCAAGACCCGGCTGCTGCTGTCGGCGTTCACCGCGGACGAACGCGAGCTGCGCTTCGTGCCGCTGGACGTGAGCGCCGAGGTGCTCACCGAGTCGGCCGAGGTGATCGCGGCCGACTACCCGGGCATCACCGTCGTGCCGGTCGTCGCCGACTTCAACGAGCCGTTCGCGGAGCTGCCCGGCACACCCGGTGAACGGCTGGTGATCTTCCTCGGCGGCACGATCGGCAACTTCGACGACGACGAGCGGGCCGCGTTCCTCGCGCGGATCCGGGCCGCGCTCGCACCCGGCGATCACTTCCTGCTCGGCGCCGACCTGGTCAAGCCGCCGTCGCGGTTGATCGCCGCCTACGACGACAGCGCCGGGATCACTGCCGAGTTCAACCGAAACCTGATCGAGGTGCTGCGTGCCGAGCTCGACGCGCAGGGGCTCTACGTCGACGACTTCCAGCACATCGCGCGGTGGAACCCGGTGCAACACCGGGTCGAGATGTGGCTGCGGGCGCGGCGCGGCGTCTCGGTGCACTTCGCCGCCATCGACCGCGACTGGACCCTGCCCGAGGGTGCCGAGATGCTCACCGAGATCAGCGTCAAGTTCCGGCTGCCCGAGCTGCACGCCGAACTGGGCAGGCACGGGTTCGAGATCGTCGAGTCGTGGACCGACGACGACCATGAGTACTCCCTGACGCTCGCCGTCGCGCGATGAGCGACGTCGTCATCTCGGTCCGCGGCGAGGCGAGCAGCGTCGTGGCACCCGACGTCGCTTTGCTCGCCTGCCACGTCCAGACACGCGCGCCGGACAAGGCCCCGGCGCTGGCCGCCGCCGCCGGCGACCTGCGCACGGTCGAGGCTGCGCTTGCCTCGCTCGGCGGCGTCGTCGCGACGAGCGAGAGCCGGCGCGTGCCCCTGTCGTGGGCCGCGTCCTCGGTGCATACACAGGAGGAGTCGTACTGGGACCGGCACACCGAGCAGCAGCGCCCGACCGGACAGATCGTCGCGACGGTCGACGTGCAGGTACGGGTGCGCGATCTCGACCTGCTCTCGCAGGTCGGTGACGCATTGGCCGGGCAGCAGAGCCTGCAGCTCGGCCACGTCGGATGGGTCGTCGACGACGACAACCCGGCCTGGCCGCGGGTGCGGGCTGACGCCATCCGAACCGCGCTGCAACGCGCACGCGATTACGCCGCAGCGCTCGGCGGCAGTGTCACCACCGTCTCGCAAATCGCGGACAGCGGACTGCTCTCGCACGGCGGCGAGCAGCAGAGCGCCTCGATGCG
>DATBTJ010000021.1:0-37341 GCA_036559305.1 Jatrophihabitans sp. | reverse complement strand
GCCCGCGGCGAGCTGCAGACGATCGGTGCGACCACCCTCGACGAGTACCGCAAGTACGTCGAGAAGGACGCCGCGCTCGAGCGCCGCTTCCAGCCCGTCCAGGTGGGCGAGCCGACCGTGGCGCACACGATCGAGATCCTCAAGGGCCTGCGCGATCGGTACGAGGCGCACCACCGTGTCTCGATCACCGACGCCGCGCTGGTGGCCGCGGCCGGCCTCGCCGACCGTTACATCAGCGACCGCTTCCTGCCCGACAAGGCGATCGACCTGATCGACGAGGCCGGCGCGCGGATGCGCATCCGCCGGATGACCGCGCCGCCGGACCTTCGCGACTTCGACGAGCGGATCGCCGACGTGCGCCGCGAGAAGGAGTCCGCGATCGACGCGCAGGACTTCGAGAAGGCCGCGGCCCTGCGTGACAAGGAGAAGACGCTGCAGGGCGAGAAGGCCAAGCGCGAGCAGGAATGGCGCGCGGGCGACCTCGACGTCGTCGCCGAGGTCGACGACGAGGAGATCGCCGAGGTCCTCGCGACCTGGACGGGCATCCCGGTCTTCAAGCTGACCGAGGAGGAGACCTCCCGGCTGCTGCGCATGGAGGACGAGCTGCACAAGCGGGTCGTCGGCCAGGAGCAGTCGATCAAGGCCGTGTCGCAGGCGATCCGGCGCACCCGCGCCGGGCTCAAGGACCCGAAGCGGCCCGGTGGCTCGTTCATCTTCGCCGGCCCGTCCGGCATCGGTAAGACCGAGCTCGCCAAGGCGCTCGCAGAGTTCCTGTTCGGCGACGAGGATGCGCTGATCCACCTCGACATGTCCGAGTTCCACGACCGGTACACGGTCTCGCGCCTGGTCGGTGCCCCGCCCGGTTACGTCGGTTACGACGAGGGCGGTCAGCTGACCGAGAAGGTGCGCCGCAAGCCGTTCAGCGTGGTGCTCTTCGACGAGGTCGAGAAGGCGCACCCGGACGTGTTCAACACGCTGCTGCAGGTGCTCGAGGACGGCCGCCTGACCGACGGCCAGGGCCGCATCGTGGACTTCAAGAACACGGTGCTGATCCTGACCACCAACCTCGGCACGCGCGATGCGTCCAAGGCGATCGGCAGCCTCGGCTTCGCCAAGGAGAGCGGCGACGGCGACTACGAGCGGATGAAGAACAAGGTCAACGACGAGCTCAAGCAGCACTTCAAGCCCGAGTTCCTCAACCGCATCGACGACATCATCGTCTTCCACCAGCTCAGCCAGGCCGAGATCGTCCAGATCGTCGACATGATGATCGCCCGCCTCGACGTGCAGCTGCGCAACAAGGACATGGGCATCGAGCTCACGGCCGACGCGAAGGCGCTGCTCGCCGAGAAGGGGTACGACCGGGCCCTGGGTGCGCGCCCGCTGCGGCGCACGATCCAGCGCGAGATCGAGGACACCCTGAGCGAGAAGATCCTGTTCGGTGAGCTCGTGGCCGGTCAGATCGTCGTGGTGGGCACGGAGCTTGAGGACCCGATGAACAAGGAGTCCACCAAGCGCCGGTTCACCTTCCGCGGCGAGGCGAAGCCGTCCGCTCTCGCGATCGACGTCGACGAGGCGGCGACGGGCATCAGCACCGACTGACCCGCCCGCACCTTGCTCACCAGTTGTCCGTGTGTCGCGCTCACATGACGTCGCGACACACGGACAACTTGCGTTCGAGGCGGGCGGCGGCGCCGCACCCGCGGCAGCGGCTGTTGCTGGCGATCGCAGCCGGGCTGATCGCGATCGCGGTCGGGCTCGTGCTCGTGGTCACCCTGCGGGGCGGCTCGGACGCCCCCGCGCCCGGCTCGCCGGACGCGGTGACCGATCAGCTCGCAGCGGGCCTGCAAGCCCATTCGGCCACGCAGGTCGCCGCCACTGCCTGCCCGGGCGCGTCGGCGTCGCTCGACCGGCAGACGCACAGTGTGCTGACTGACACCCGCGCGGCCGAGCGGCAGAGCGCGACCGACGTGCACGGCACGGTCGGGGTCGCCCGGCTCACCCTGGACCTCCCGCGGGCGCCGGCCGTCGCGACGGTCGCGCTGCAGCACCCGCGCGGCGCCGACTGGTGCGTGGCGGCGTTCGCCGTCACCCACCCCGCGCGCTGAGCGCTGTCAGCGGCACCACGGGTCGGACGGCACGCCCGCGCACGGGTGCGGCATGGTCGGCTGCTTGGGCAACGGGTGCATCCGCACCCGGGTCAGGCGCGGGTAGTGCCCGGTCGACGGCGGGCACTTCCCGAACGCCTCGGTGTTGCAGGCGACCTGGACGGCGAGGGCGGCGGTACTTCCCTGGTCGGGGTAGACCGGCCGCCCGCACGTGCCCTGCGTGGTCTGCAGCGTGGTCGGCCAGGTCTTGGCCGGTGCGCCGCCGGCCCGCGTGTTCCCGTGGAAGCAGTCGCCCGCGGCGCCCGGCGCCTCGGACGGCGGCTGCGACAGGTCGGCGAGGTCGCCGTTGGTCGTGTTGCCGAAGAACCCGTTGCGGCGGAAGGAGTTGTTCGCCGCCTCGTTGCTGAAGACGTCGAACAGGCAGGGCACCTGCTGGCCGAAGAAGTTCGCGTTACGCACGCCGCCGCGGCAGTTGTTGCCGGGGGCACCGGCGCCGGAGTCGGGGAACACGGTCATGAGCACCGCCCACGCGCCGTTGTGCACGAACCTGTTGTGCACGATCGTGTCGTTTCGCGATCCGGCGAGTGAGATGCCGGTGCCGACCGGACCCAGCGCGGCGTCGCCGGACGAGGGCACGTTCGGGTTGTTGTTGTCGTGCACGTAGTTGTTCTCGAACACCCAGCACGACCTCGTACCCGTCGGTCCGCGGGCACCCTTGGGACACTTGCCGTTCTGCGGGCTCGGTGCGTCGGCGCTGTTCTGGCTGTTCGTGTCGAAGCCGACCTTGTTGAACGCGAACTCGGAGTGTTTGATGACGAGTCGGCCGCCCGAGTTGGTGCCCGAGTAGCCGAGCGCGTTGTAGAACGCGTGCGCGTCGCTGATCACCGCGCGGCAGTTCGGGCAGGCGCCGATGTAGTAGCCGGAGTCGGAGAAGTTGCTCGCGTAGCTGTGCAGCAGACTTCCCGGCCCGCGCGAGTTCGACACGAAAAGGCCGTACAACGCGGCGCGCGCCTTGTGCTTGTTGCTGTAGTACGTCGAGGTCGCCGACAGGTACGAGCCGTGCCACGACCCCATGCCGATCTTGCCGCTGTCGTCGCCGCCGTTCCACCAGATCTCGTTGCCGCTGTGCTGCGTTCCGGACAGGAAGTTGCAGGCAGTCAGGTTCGAGATGGACACGTTGTTCGTCTTGAAGACCTCGATGCCGTTGCGCCCGGACGGGCGGCCCTTCGCATCGCGGGACGCGCCGAAGTCCTGGGCCTGCGGCGCCGACGAGCACTTTCGCGAGCCCGGCTTCGTGCCGTCGAGCACGACGCCGTTGCGGTTCATCCCGCGGATGTGCAGGCCGGGCTTGGTGATCAGCAGTCCGGCCGGGTGGTCGCTGCCGCGCTGGCCCTGGTGATCCATCCGGACGTGGTAGTCGCCCGGCGCGATCAGGATCCAGTCACCGGCATGCGCGCGCCGGATGGCCGCCCCGATCGAGGACACGTTGCCCCGCACACCGTGCCAGGTGCCGACCCGCCACACGTGCACCCTCCGGGCATTCGCCTGGGCGCTCGGGGCGGCGACGGCCACGCTCGCGACGGCGAGGGCGGCGGCGCCGAGAGCCAGTGCAATGCGACGGGCTGAACGTGACTGCCTCATGGACTTCCCCCTGGTCGACAGGCACACGGTGTCGCGGAGCGTAGCCGCCTTCGGGCGATCCGTCACCCCGGTAGCGCGTACCGCCCGTCCGGCAGCGGGTCGACCAGCCCGTCCGAGACCAGCGCGTCCAGCGCTCGCTCGCGCTGCACGCCGTCGGCCCATACGAGGTCCAGGGCCGCCTTGGGCACCGACCCGGCCGCGCCGCGCAGCACGTCCAGCAGCAGCCCGCGGACCTGCCGGTCGGTGCCGGTGAAGCGCTGCGGACGCACGCTGGGCCCGGTGTAGGGCGGCGATCCGGCCAGCCGCCACGCGCACAGGTGCGCCACAGGGCAGCGGTCGCACCGCGGCGCCCGGGCGGTGCAGATCAGCGCGCCGAGCTCCATGACGGCGATGCTGACGACCGCGGCCTCCGCCGCGTCGGGCGGCAGTAACGCCTCGACCGCCGCGTGGTCGCGCGTGGCCGACGGCGGTCCGGCCTCGCCACGCCCCTCGACCGCGCGGGCGACCACCCGGCGCACGTTGGTGTCCACCACCGGATGCCGCCGGCCGTAGGCGAACACCGCGACAGCGCGGGCGGTGTAGGTGCCGATACCCGGCAGTCGCTCCAGCTCGCCGACGTCGCTCGGCACGTTCCCGCCGTGCCGATCGACGATGGCGCGTGCGCACTCGACCAGGCGCAGCGCCCGGCGCGGGTAGCCGAGCTTGCCCCACATGCGCACCGCCTCGCCGGGGGAGTCGGCAGCGAGCGCGGCGGGGGTCGGCCAGCGCTCGAGCCAGGCCGTCCAGGCCGGCAGGACGCGGTTGACCGGTGTCTGCTGCAGCATCACCTCGCTGACCAGGACGGGCCACGCGCCGACGCCCCGGACGCGCCACGGCAGGTCGCGCGCGGCCGTGTCGTACCAAGCACGCACGGTGGCTGAGAGAGCGGATCGGTTGCTGGGCATGACGATGCGCATCGTATGGCGAGGCGCCGCGCGCGTCGTCATCAGTGACCCCTCGGCACCGTCTACGGTGTCGAGGACATGTTTCATCCCCTGGGTGACCTTCCGCAGTCGGTGTACTGGCGGCGGCGTGTGGCGCTGTTCGGGTCGATCATCGCGATCCTGGTGCTGCTGGTGCTGACGGTGCGGGTGCTCGCCTCGAACGGCGCGGCGCCCAAGCCGGCCGCGGCCGGTGGTTCATCGACCCCGCGCACCCACTCGTCCAGCCCGCCGCGCACGCACAGCCGGTCGGCATCGCACTCGTCCTCGACTGCGGCGGGCGTCCCGTCCGGCGCGCCGTCGACCGGTTCGACCGGTTCGTCGGGGTCTTCGGGCTCCGGTGGGCCGTCCGCGTCGTCGCACTCGTCGTCGACGGCGCCGGCCAAGTGCGCCGGCTCTCAGCTCGCGCTGTCCGCCGCGTCGAGCAGCTCCTCCTACCGGGTCGGCGACCAGCCGGTGCTCTCGATCGTCGTCAAGAACACCTCCGCGACGCCGTGCGTGCAAGACCTCGCCGACCCGCAGGTCGTCATGCGGGTCTACAACGGCGAGTCGCGGGTGTGGGGCAGCCACGACTGCAAGATCGAGCCCGGGACCAACGACCAGACGCTGATGCCCGGCCGCGCGGTGCGGGTGAGCATCGTGTGGTCCGGGATGTCGTCGCAGCCCAACGACTGCGCCAACCGCCAGCAGGTCGGCGCCGGCACCTACACCCTCTACGCCAGCCTGTCCGGGCGCGAGGGTGCTGCCGCGCAGTTCGTCATCCGCTGATCGGTCAGCTGTAGCGGTCGATGATCGAGACCTCGGCCAGGCGTGAGATCGCCTCGCGCACCGCGCGGGCCCGCGTCTCGCCGACGCCGTCGACGACCTGAAGATCCTCGGCGGACGCGGCGAGCAGCTTCTGCAGGCCGCCGAAGTGTTCGACGACGCGGTCGAGGATCGCGCCGGGCAGCCGTGGCACCCGGGCGAGCAGGCGGTGCCCGCGTGGGCTGGCAGCCGAGTCCAGGCCCTCCGGCGTGCCGGACAGGCCCAGCGCACGGGCCACCGGGCTCGGGTCGAGCAGTTCGAGCGCGGACAGGGCCGCCAGGTCGCGCGCGACCTGATCCGGGGTGCGCGAGCGGCGCCCGCTCGGGGCGTAGTCGCGCGCGATCAGATCGCGGTCGAGGTCGACGCCGGCCATCAGCTCCTCGAGCTGCAGCGCGAGGAGCCGGCCGTCGGTGCCGAGCTCGACCACCTGGCCGGTGACCTCGTCGGCGATGCGGCGCACCATCTCCAGCCGCTGCGCGACCACCACGACGTCGCGGACGGTGACGAGATCCTCGATCTCGAGGGCGGACAGCGAGTTGGACACCTCGTCCAGGCGGGCCTTGTACCGCTCGAGGGTGTTGATCGCCTGGTTGGCGCGGGTGAGCAGCTCGCCGGTGCTCTCGAGCACGTAGCGGCGATCGCCCATGTACAGGCTGATGATCTTCATCGACTGCGAGACGGAGATGACCGGGTAGCCGGTCTGGCGGGCGACCCGCTGGGCGGTGCGGTGCCGGGTGCCGGACTCCTCGGTCGGGATCGCGGGATCGGGCATCAGATGGGTCGCCGCGCGCAGGATCCTGGTGCCGTCGGTGTCGAGGACGACCGCACCGTCCATCTTGCACAGCTCGCGCAGCCGGGTGGCCGAGAACTCGACTTCGTCGAGCGGGAAGCCGCCGGTGCACAGTTCCTCGACGACGCGGTCCCAGCCGATGACGATCAGCGCGCCGGTGTTGCCCCGCAGGATGCGCTCGAGCCCGTCGCGCAGCTCCGTGCCCGGTGCGACCCGGGCGAGCACGCCACGCAGCGCCTCGTCGTGTTCGGTCGTCGCCATGGTGGAAGGAAGTCTAGGGGCTCGGGGTAACAGAACCTGATCGATTGCCACCGTCGATGGGGCGCAGGACGGCCCGGCGCGGGCCGCCGCCGCGCTGCGCGAGCGACTGGATGCTCGCCATGGCGTCGTTGATGGTCGCCACCGGGACGGTGCGCACCCCCTCGACCGGCCCCGGCGGCAGCGCCTCGCCGGAGTGCGCCGCGGGCACCAGCACGGTGCGGAAGCCGAGCCGGCCCGCCTCGGCCAGCCGGCGGGCGAGATTGGGCACCCGCCGCACGTCGCCGGACAGCGACACCTCGCCGATGGCGCACACGCTCGGCGGCACCGGCAGCTCGCGCATCGCCGACATGAGCGCCAGCGCGATGCCGAGGTCGCAGGCCGGCTCGTGGGCGCTGATGCCGCCGACGGTGGCGACGTACACCTCGACCTCGCCCATCGGCAGCCGGTTGTGCCGGGCCAGCACGGCGAGCAGCATCGCCACCCGCGCCGAATCGAGGTTGCTGACGGCGCGGCGCGGATTGGTGCCGTACTGCACCCGGTTGGTCAGGGCCTGGATCTCGGTGACCAGCGCCCGGCGGCCCTCGACGGCGATCGTGACGCAGGTGCCGGCGACGGCTGCGGTGCGGTCGGACAGGAACATGTTGGACGGGTCGGCCAGGCCCGCGATGCCGTCCTCGCGCATCTCGAAGCAGCCCACCTCGTCGGCCGGGCCGTGCCGGTTCTTGGTGGCGCGCACCAGCCGCAGTGAGGAGTGCCGGTCGCCCTCGAAGTGCAGCACGACGTCGACGAGGTGCTCGAGCACCCGCGGGCCGGCGATCGCGCCGTCCTTGGTGACGTGACCGACGAGTACGGTCGCGATGCCGCGCTGCTTGGCGAGCGCGATGAGCGCTGCCGCGACGGCCCGGATCTGCGGCACGCCGCCCGCGGCGCCGTCGATGCTGTCGGTGGAGATCGTCTGCACCGAATCGACCACCAGCAGGCCCGGGTTGACGGCCTCGACGTGGGTGAGCAGCGCACCGAGGTCGTTCTCGGCGGCGAGATACAGGTTCGCATCGACCGCCCCGATGCGTTCGGCGCGCAGCCGCACCTGGGCGGTGGACTCCTCACCGGTCACGATCAGGGCCTTGGCGCCCCTGGCGGCGTAGCGGTGGGCGACGTCGAGCAGCAGGGTCGACTTGCCCACGCCGGGCTCGCCGGCGAGCAGCAGCACCGACCCCGGGACGATGCCGCCCCCGAGCACGCGATCGAGCTCGGCGACCCCGGTCGGACGGGCGCGCGCCTCGTCGGGCGACAGCTCGGCGATCGGCCGCGCCGGGGCGGACACGGCCCCGGGGGCGACGGCCCGACGGGTGCTCGCACCGACCTCGGAGACCGACCCCCAGGCCTGGCACTCGGGGCACCTGCCCACCCAGCGCAAGGCCTCGGCGCCGCACTCGGTGCAGCGGTAGGCGGCCTTCGGTGCTCGCGCCGGTTTGGTCATACCCGACACGCTAGAGCGGGGGTCGGACAGTTCGTCGGCGCTACGCCGCGGGGGCCCCGGACCCGCCCGGCAGGGTCTGCTGGGGCGCGTTCGAGCTGAGTTCGACGGGCACGGTCAGCGTGGTCTGGCCGGCGTTGGCGAAGGTGAAGGTCACCTTGACGGCGGTGCCGGGGAACAGCGGCGCGTTCTGCTTGGTCAACCCGCGCAGCACCAGCGATTCCGGCGACCCGGCACCGGAGGGGCTGAGGTCCTGCAGGCCGAATGCGACGGCCGAGCCGGCGCCGACGGTCTGCGGACGGCCGTTGGTCGAGCCCGACGCGGGCTTGCTGCTCAGCGACGGGGTGGACACGACGTCCCAACCGCCGGAGAACGCGCTGCTCTCGACCTTGACGAGCTTGTCGGCGCTGTTGCCGTTGTTCACGATGTAGGCCGCGAGCGGGACTGATGCGCCGCTGGGGTAGGAGGCGCCGCCGTCCGGGGCGTGAAGTGCCACACCCTCGATCTGGATCTTGCCGACGCTGCCGTAGGTGCCGTCCAGGGTGGGCTTCTCTTCAGCGGTCTGGGCGTGCTGCCCCGCCGCGCAGGCGCTGGTCAGCATGGCGGCGCCGACGGCGCAGACTGCGACGGCCACCGCGCGGAATCGACTCACGTGAGACAGCGTATCCGCAGCCTCCGGCGCTCCTGCGGACACCTGCTGATCACCGCTTCGACAGGGGGTCGCGACTTGCGAAGTGGGGCACAATGTGCTGGCGCTGTAAGGGGTTACTGCCCGGCGGGCGCTGTCGCTCAGCCTGCTCGGGCGTTGTGGCGCGTGTTACCCTGGAGGGAGCGAAGGGGGCTCCATCACATGACGTTCAACGTCGGCGAGACCGTTGTATACCCACATCACGGCGCCGCTCTCATCGAGGCGATCGAAGAGCGTGCCATCCAGGGAGTGAAGAAGACGTACCTGCGGCTGAAGGTCGCTCAGGGTGACCTGACCGTTCTGGTGCCGGCCGAGAACGCCGAGGTGGTGGGTGTCCGCGACGTCGTCGGCCAGGAGGGCCTCGACCGGGTGTTCGACGTGCTGCGCGCGCCGCACACCGAGGAGCCGACCAACTGGTCGCGCCGGTACAAGGCCAACGGCGAGAAGCTGGCTTCGGGTGACGTGAACAAGGTCGCCGAGGTCGTGCGCGACCTGTGGCGTCGCGACCGCGACCGCGGTCTGTCGGCGGGCGAGAAGCGCATGCTCGCCAAGGCGCGCCAGATCCTGGTCAGCGAGCTCGCGCTCGCTGAGGGCACCAACGAGGACAAGGCCGAGATCGTGCTCGACGAGGTCCTCGGCGAGGCAGTGGCCTGACCCGGTAGTTTCTTCGATCATGGCGGCGCACGATCCACGGATCGTCGCCGCCATTGTCGTTGCGGCGGGGTCCGGCTCGCGGCTCGGCGCGGACGTCGCGAAGGCGTTCGTCGAGATCGGCGCACGCACCGTGCTCGAGCACGCGGTCGGCCGCCTCGCCGGGCATCCACGCATCACGCACGTCGTCGTCGCGGCCCCGGCCGCGGACCTCGACCGGGCCGCCGTACTCGCCCCGGCCGCGACCGTCGTAGCCGGCGGGGCCACGCGGCAGCGCTCGGTGCAGCTCGCGCTCGCTGCGGTTCCTGCCGACGCCGGGCTGGTGCTCGTGCACGACGCGGCGCGGGCGTTCGTCCCGGCGGAGGTGATCGACCGGGTGCTGACCGCGCTCGAGACGGCCGACGGCGCAGTGCCCACCCGTCCGGTCAGCGACACGATCCGCACCGTGGACGCGGCCGGCGAGCTGGGCGGGCTGATCGACCGGACCGGGCTGCTCGCGATGCAGACCCCGCAGGGATTCCGTCGCGACATCCTGGTGCAGGCGCACGCGCGAGCCCAGGGCGCCGACGCCACCGACGACGTCGCCCTGGTCGAGGCGATCGGCGGGCACGTGGTCGCGGTGGCCGGCGACGAGCGGGCCTTCAAGATCACCGTGCCGCTCGACCTCGCGCTCGCCCGGACGCTGGTCGATGGCTGAGATCCGTACCGGCATCGGGGTGGACGTGCACCCGATCGAGGCCGGTCGCGAGTGTCGTCTGGCGGGGCTGTCGTGGCCGGGCGTCGACGGCTGCGCCGGTCACTCGGACGGCGACGTGGTCGCCCACGCGATGTGCGACGCGCTCCTCTCGGCCGCCGGCCTGGGCGATCTCGGCGCGGTCTTCGGCACAGCCGACCCGCGCTGGGCCGGAGCGTCGGGCGTCCAACTGCTGGCCGAGGTGGTCGCGCGGGTGACCGCGGCGGGTTGGACGGTCGCCAACGTCGCCGTCCAGGTGATCGCCAACGACCCCAAGCTCGGGCCCCGCCGCGGCGAGGCCGAGCAGGTGCTCGCGGCAGCCGTCCACGCCCCCGTGTCGGTCGCCGCGACCACCACCGACGGGCTCGGGCTCACCGGTCGCGGCGAGGGCCGCGCCGCGACCGCGACCGCCCTGCTCACCCGCTGAACCACTGTCAGCGCAGCGCCTGGTCGAGGTCGGCCCACAGGTCCTCGACGTGCTCGATGCCGACGGACAGTCGCAGCAGGTTCGCGGGCGTGCCGAAGCCGGCGTCCACCTCGTATCTGGCCCGCCGCTCGATCAGCGACTCCACGCCGCCGAGGCTGGTCGCGTGGTTGATCAGCCGGACGCGGTCACACGCCGCCTCCGCAGCCTCGGCCGAACCGTCCAACTCGATCGCGACCATCGCGCCGTAGCCGCCGAACAACCGGCTCGCCCGCTCATGACCCGGGTCGTCGGGCAGGCCCGGGTACCGCACCCGCGCCACCCGCGGATGTGTCGCGAGCCGCCGCGCGAGCTCGGCCGCGTTGGCCTGGGCGCGTTCCATCCGCAACGCCAGCGTGCGGATCCCGCGCAGTGCCAGGAAGCACTCCAGGGCGCCCGGGATCGCGCCGGTGAGCATGCGGCGGTACTTCAACTGCTCGTAGAGCTCGTCCGAGCCCACGGTCAGCGAACCCATCAGCAGGTCCGAGTGCCCGGCCAGGTACTTCGTGACGGAGTGCATGACGACGTCCGCGCCGAGCTCGAGCGGACGCACGTTCAGCGGCGAGGCGAAGGTGGCATCGACGCACACCAGCGCGCCGGCCCGATGAGCGGCTTCGATCAGCACGGGCAGGTCGGGGATCTCGAGCAGCGGGTTGGTCATCGCCTCGAGCCAGAGCAGCCCCGCGCCGTCCAGCGCTGCCAGCACGGCGTCGGTGTCCGCGATCGGCACCGGCCGCAGCGTCAGCCGGCCGAGGTCGCGCTCGTGGGCGAAGATCGACACCGCGCCGGAGTACGCCGCGTGCGGCACGACCGCCACCGAGCCGGTCGGCCGGCCCTCGGCGATCGCCGCGATCGCCGCCATGCCGCTGGCATAGGCGAGGGCGCGACCGCCGTCGAGTGCGCCGAGCACGTCCTCGAGCGCCCCACGCGTCTCGGTCGTCGCAGCGCGCGAGTACGGGTTGTCCTCGGACGTGTGCCGCAGCGGGGCGGCGAGCACGACCGGCGCGTTCAGGGGCGCGCCGGGTTGCTCGGGACGCCCGGCCGAGACGATCAGCGATTCGCGCCTCACCGGTCGCCCCGCAGCGACGGCAGGTTGACGACGATCGCCTCCTGGGTGCTGCGTGCGAGCACCACGACCGCGGGCTCGTCCGGACTGTTGTTCTCCTCGCGGTGCGGCGTGTACGGCGGCACGAACACGTAGTCGCCGGGCTCCGGGCGCAACCGCGTCTCCTCGCCGGTGCGCTCGTCCAGGAACACGAACTCGGGGTGCCCGCTGACCACGTAGATCGCGGTCTCCGCCTCGCCGTGATGGTGATCGCCGGACCGCTCGGACGGCCCGACGTGGGTTTCGCCCATCCAGAGCTTCGCCGAGCCGACCCGGTGCGCGCTGATCGCCGAGCGGCGGTCCATGCCCGGCGTCTGGGCGGTGTCACGGTCGAGTGAGCCCGCGGGGATGTGCTGCAGGTTGGGGTGGAACGCGTCGGCGGCCATACCGGCATCCTGCCCTCCCTAGACTGGACCGGTGCCTCTCGCCCTCTACGACACCGCGTCCCGGTCGGTGCGGCCCTTCGAGCCGCTCGTCCCCGGCAAGGCGTCGATCTACCTGTGCGGGCTCACCGTGCAGGGCGCGCCGCACATCGGCCACACCCGCAACTGGGTGACCACCGACATCCTGATCCGCTGGCTGGAGCACAGCGGGCACGAGGTGACCTACGTCCGCAACGTCACCGACATCGACGACAAGATCCTGATCAAGTCGGCCGAGTCGGACCGGCCGTGGTGGGCCCTCGGTTACCGGTTCGAACAGGCGATCCACGCCGCCGAGGCGGCGCTCGGGGTCCGTCCGCCGACCTACGAGCCGCGCGCGACCGGGCACATCACCGAGATGATCGAGCTGATCGACCGGCTGATGGCGCGTGGGCTGGCCTACGCCGCCGAAGGCGACGTGTTCTTCGACGTCGCCGGGCTGCCGTCGTACGGATCGCTGTCCGGTCAGCGGGCCGACGAGATGCAGCCGGCCGGCGACAGCGCGGGCGACACCCGCAAGCGCGACCCGCGCGACTTCGCGCTGTGGAAGGGCCACAAGCCCGGTGAGCCGGACACCGCGTCGTGGCCCTCGCCGTGGGGACGCGGGCGGCCGGGCTGGCACCTGGAGTGCTCGGCGATGGCGACCAAGTACCTCGGCGCGAGCTTCGACATCCACGGCGGCGGGCTCGACCTGGTGTTCCCGCACCACGAGAACGAGCTGGCCCAGTCCCGCGGGGCAGGGGACGGGTTCGCGCGGTACTGGATGCACAACGGCCTGCTGACGATGGCCGGCGAGAAGATGTCGAAGTCGCTGGGCAACACCCTGCAGGTCAGCGAACTGGTCAAGCACGTGCGTCCGGTCGAGCTGCGCTACTACCTCGGCTCGGCGCACTACCGCTCGGTCATGGAGTACTCGCCGGACGCCCTCGCCGAAGCGGGTGCGGCGTACCGGCGCATCGAGAACTTCGTCGAGCGGGCGTCTCGTGTCGTCGAGGTGGACGGGCCGGGCGCGCTGTGCGCGGAATTCGGCGCAGCGCTCGACAACGACCTGTCCGTTCCCGGCGCGCTCGCCGCGATCCACAACGTGGTGCGTGAGGGCAACGCCGCACTCGCCGACGCGCGCCACGAGGCGGTCCGCGGCGCGTTGGCCTCGGTACTGGCGATGACGGACGTGCTGGGCATCAATCCGCTGCACTGGACCGACGACCGGGCCTCGGACCTCACCTCGGTCGTCGACTCCCTGGTCCAGGTCGCCCTGGACCAGCGCACGGCAGCCCGCGTCCGCAAGGACTACGGCGCAGCCGATTCGATCCGGGACGAGCTGACCCGCGCGGGCATCGTCGTCGAAGACACCGCCGACGGCCCGCGCTGGACCCTGAAGGACGATTGATGGCAGGCAACTCGCAGCGCCACGGCGCCGTACGCAAATCGAAGAAGGGTGCCCAGGTCGGCTCGGGCGGCCAGCCGCGCCGCGCGCTCAAGGGCAAGGGGCCCACGCCGAAGGCGGTCGACCGCAAGGGCCACCCGGCGGCCCGGCGGGCGAGCGCAGCCGCGCGGCGCACCGACAAGCGCTCGCCCCGTGAGGGCGGCGGGAGCCCCGAGTTGCTGGTCGGGCGCAACCCGGTCGTCGAGGCGCTGCGGGCGAAGATCCCGGCGACCGCGCTGTACGTGGCGCTCGGCCTCGAATCCGACGAGCGGATCACCGAGGCCGTGCACATCGCCGGCGATCGCGGGCTGGCGCTGCTCGAGGTCACCCGTGCCGAGCTCGACCGGCGCACCGGCGGCCTGCTGCACCAAGGCATTGCGCTGCAGGTGCCGCCGTACAGCTACGCCGAGCTGGCCGACGTCCTCGCCGCGGCGGCCGAGGCGACCACCGCCCCGTTGCTGCTGGCGCTCGACGGCATCACCGACCCGCGCAACCTGGGCGCGGTGATCCGCTCGGCGGCCGCGTTCGGGGCCCACGGCGTGATCATCCCGGAACGCCGCTCGGCGGCGGTCACGGCAGCGGCCTGGCGCACCTCGGCCGGCACCGCCGCGCGCGTGCCCGTCGCCCAGGTGACCAACCTGGTGCGCGCGCTCAAGGAGTGCCAGAAGGCCGGCCTGTTCGTGCTCGGCCTCGACGCCGACGGCGACGTCTCGCTCGACGACCTGGAGGCCGCGGTCGACCCGGTCGTGGTCGTGCTCGGTTCCGAGGGGCGTGGCCTGTCCCGGCTGGTGGGCGAGACCTGCGACCTGACGGTGTCGATCCCGATGTCCGGCGCCGCGGAATCGCTCAACGCCAGCGTGGCCGCATCGGTCACCCTGGCCGAGATCGCCCGCCGCCGCCGCCACGCCTAGGGCGAGCGGCGCCGGTGCACCTCACGAAACGGGGCCGCACCCGTCGCCGGGTGCGGCCCCTTCGGTAGTGCTGGGCAGGCTCAGCCGAGCCGCTCGCCGGTCTCCGGGTGGAACGCGTGCTCCTCGCCGGTGCGCACACCGATCGTGAGCACCTCGCCGATGCGCGGCGGCACGCGGCCGTCGAAGCGCACGACGTACGGACGCGCGTCGCTGTTGTCGCCGGGCAGCTCGCCGTAGACGTAGGCGTCGGCACCGAGTTCCTCGACGAGCTTGACCTCGATCTTGAGGGCGGTCTCGTTCTTGTCCAGGCCGGACCCCGAGGCGTCGATCGCGTGGAAGGACTCGGGACGCACGCCGAGGTTGATCTGCTTGAGCCCGGCGTCGTCGGCAGCCTTGCGCATCTCGGGGCTCAGCGGCAGCACGATGTTGCCGAGCTGCGCCCCGCCGTCGACGATGTCGACGACCCGCAGGTTCATCGCCGGCGAGCCGATGAAGCCCGCGACGAACGCGTTGCCGGGACGGTCGTAGAGGTTGCGCGGCGTGTCGACCTGCTGCAGCTTGCCGTCCTTGAGCAGCGCGACCCGGTGTCCCATCGTCATGGCCTCGACCTGGTCGTGGGTGACGTAGAGGGTGGTCGTGCCCAACCGCGACTGCAGCTGGGCGATGTTCGCGCGGGTCTCGACGCGGAGCTTGGCATCGAGGTTCGACAGCGGCTCGTCCATGAGGAACACCGCCGGCTCGCGCACGATCGCGCGGCCCATCGCCACGCGCTGACGCTGCCCGCCGGACAGTGCCTTGGGCTTGCGGTCGAGGAAGCGCTCGAGGTCGAGCAGCGCCGCGGCCTCACGGACCTTGCGCGAGCGCTCTTCCTTCGGCACGCCCTTGAGCTTCAGCGCGAAGCCCATGTTCTCGGCGACGCTCATGTGCGGGTAGAGCGCGTAGTTCTGGAACACCATCGCGATGTCCCGGTCCTTCGGCGGCCGGTTCGAGACGTCGGTGCCGTCGATGCGGATCTCGCCGCTCGCGACCTCCTCGAGTCCCGCGAGCATGCGCAGCGCGGTCGACTTGCCCGATCCGGACGGGCCGACGAGCACCATGAACTCGCCGTCCTTGAGATCGAGGTTGAGCTTGTCCACCGACGGAGCCGTGGCCCCGGGGTAGATGCAGGTGGCGTCGACGTAATCGACTGTGGCCATGAGAGGCACTCCCTCGTCGGTGTGTTCGCGCCGCACCGGTTACGGGTGGAGCCGGGTCCGCGTCGGGTCACGCGGTCGGGCACCTCACGGTCTTCCGAGCTGCGGGGTGTTGGTCTGCCCCACCGACGTCCAGGCAGGCCCCACAGACCGGCGTAGCGGCCTGACGGTGACATTCGACACGGCGGACGGGCGCGCGTCAACTACGCACACCGGCAGTGAAATGACGGTGAGGTCAGCCGGCCTTCCGGCGGGGGTGCCGGATCCGGTCGACGAACTCGTGGTGGGTGTGGAAGAACGAGGCCGGCGCGGGCTCGCCGCGCAGCTCGGCGACCTGCACGCGTACCGCGTCCATGATCTCGTCGGTGATCTCGCGCAGCGTCTCCGCCGAGGGCTCGCGACCGCGGTACCGGGAGAGGTCGAGCGGCTCGCCGACCGACGCGCCGGCCCGGTGGCGCCGCACCCGCTGCCACACCGGCTGGCCGCGGCGCACCTGCGCGCCCCACTGGCCGACCGGCACCACCGGGATGTCCGGGCACAGCAGCACCAACCGGGCGATGCCGGTCTTGGCCTGCATCGGCCACTGCTCGGGATCCTTGGTGATCGTGCCCTCGGGGTAGAAGATGACCGCCTCGCCGTCCTCGAGCGCCGTGACGGCCTCACGCAGGGAGTTCGAGGCGTCGGTGGTGCCGCGGTAGACCGGGATCTGCTTGGCCCCGCGCATGATCTTGCCGATGCCGAAGACGTCGAACAGGCCCGCCTTGATCAGGAAGCGCGGGACGCGTCCGGACTGCCAGATCAGCCGGGCCATCAGCACGGTGTCGACGTGCGAGATGTGGTTGATCGCCACGATCACCCCGCCCTGGTCGGGCGCGGGCATCCGGTCGAGGTGGCGCCAGCGGATGCGGAACAGCAGCGCGTCCAGCGGGTAGAGGATGACCACGCACAGCCTGATCCAGAACCCGGCCTTCGGCCTGTGCAGCCTGCTCATGGCGTCCTCTCGGAGGTTACGGTGGCGTAGGTAGTCTGCCCGTCCTTCGTGAGTGTGCCCGTCCCGGGTTCCCGTACGCTCGGCTGCGCTGCCGCCTTAGCTCAGCTGGCCAGAGCAATCGCCTTGTAAGCGATTGGTCGCGGGTTCGAATCCCGCAGGCGGCTCCAGCCGGCCGGACGCGCTCGATAGTGCCGCGGCCATCTACCGCGCCGGTTTCGCCACGACCGTTCCGCCACCGGCAGGCCGGGCGGTCGAGCGGTCTCGTCATTTCGCCGGCGCGGTGCGGTTCGCGATGCTGCAACCCGCAGCGATGACCCGGCTGCACGTGGCGACGCGTCGGCTGGCCGTCGTCTCGTCGCTGGAGGAGTTGCTGCCGGCCGTCGTGGACGGCGCGGTCGAGCTCACCGGGGCCGACTTCGGTAGCCTCCAGCTCGTCGATCCGGTCACCCTGGCGTTGCGGGTGGTGACCCGGTCCGGTCTCGGCGACGACGTCATCAAGCACTTCACGGTGGTGGACGATCTGCGGACGCCGTCCGGGCTCGCAGCGCGACGCCGGCGCCAGATCGGCACCTCCGACTTCCTGGCCGAACCCGCCTTCGCCACGCACCGGCAGGTCATCGCCGCCGCCGACATCCGGGCGGCGCTGTCCACCCCGTTGCTCGACTTCGCCGGGAACGTGATCGGGGCCGTCTCCACCCATCACCGCGCCCCGCAGCTGCCGGACCCGCTCAGTCTCCGCCTGGTCGAGCTGCTCGCCGACCTCGCCGGAGAGCAGCTCGCGGTCCAGCTGCGCCCCGGCGCGTCGGACGCGCTCGCCGGTGCCGACCCGGCGGCGCGCGACGATGCGGAGCTCGCGGCCATGGCGCGAGCGGTGATCTCGGCGCTGCTGACACCGAACGGCGCCGGCTCCCGGGACGGGCGCCGGTCACCGGGTGTGAGCACACCCGACGGCGGACGGCACGCCCGTTCCGCGACGCATTCCCCACCGACGACGTGTCCGAGCTCGCCGACCTGCTCGTCACCCGGCTGTTCGCGATCAGCCTGCAGCTCGACGGCGCGCGCAGCGTCCTGCCCGAGCGCCAGGCCGCCGCCCGGGTGTTCGCCGCGGCCGGCGACATCGACGCACTCATCGACGACATCCGCGCGGCGATGATCGCCCGGAACGCCCCGCGGCGCGAGGTCTGACCGCGCCGGATCGCCGAGCGCGACAGGCATCACCGAAGCCGTCAGGCGGCGGCCAGCATCTGGTCCAGCCGGGCGAGCAGTTCGCGCGGCGAGAACGGCTTGGGCAAGAAGTCGTCGCACCCGGCTTCGTAGCCTGCGGCGACGTCTGCCTCCGAGGCCTCCGCGCTCACCATCAGCACCGGGGCACTGGTGTGCGGGTCGGCCTTGAGGCGGCGGCACACCTCGTGGCCGTCCATCTCCGGCATCCGGACATCCAGGACATAGACGGCCGGCGGGTCGGCCTGCGCGCTCGCGAGCGCCGGCCGGCCGGCGTCGACCGCGCCGGTGCTGTAGCCGGCGCGCGCCAGCACGGTGGTGATGAGGGCCCGGATGTCGTCGTCGTCATCGACGACCAGGGCGGTGCGTCCGTGCACGGTGATCTCCTTTGCGCAGCGGTGCGGGGGAACCGCTCGCCGTCGACGATAAACCTGGAAATTCAAGCGATCCGCGTTCCCGGATGAATTTCACCTAAACCCAACGGCAGATCCCGACCGGTTACTCGCGGGTAGCACCGGGGCGATCGGCTTGGCAGGATCAGCAGCATGGACGCCGACGCGATCGTGGTGGGAGCCGGGCTGGCCGGATTGGTGGCGACGAGCGAACTGCTCGACGCCGGCCGCCGGGTGATCCTGGTCGATCAGGAGCCGGAGCAGAACCTCGGCGCGCAGGCCTACTGGTCCTTCGGCGGGTTGTTCTTCGTCGACTCGCCCGAGCAGCGCCGGATGCGCATCAAGGACTCCGTCGAACTGGCCTGGCAGGACTGGCAGGGCAGCGCCGCCTTCGACCGGCTCGAAGGCCCTGATGCCAGCGACGTGTGGCCGCGCCGCTGGGCCGAGGCGTACGTGCACTTCGCGGCCGGCGAGAAGCGGGCCTGGCTGCACGAGCGCGGGGTGCGCTGGTTCCCGCTGGTCGGCTGGGCCGAGCGGGGCGGCTACACCGCGAACGGGCACGGCAACTCCGTGCCGCGCTTCCACATCACGTGGGGCACCGGCCCGGGCCTGGTCGCGCCGTTCGCGGCGCGGGCCAGAGAGGGCGCCGACCGCGGGCTGCTGCGGTTCGCGTTCCGGCACCGGGTGGACGGGTTGACCGTCACGAACGGCGCCGTGGACGGGGTGCGCGGTTCGCTGCTCGCGCCGTCGGACGTGGCACGCAGCGCGCCGAGCTCGCGCGAGGTGGTCGGCGCCTTCGAACTGCACGCGCCGGTCGTGATCGTCACCTCGGGCGGCATCGGCGGCAACTTCGAGCTGGTGCGGCAGAACTGGCCGCAGCGGATGGGCGCGGCGCCGAAGCGGATGGTCGCGGGCGTCCCCGACTTCGTGGACGGCCGGATGATCGCGATCACCGAGGCGGCCGGCGGGCGGGTGGTCAACCGCGACCGGATGTGGCACTACGTCGAGGGCATCCACAACTACGACCCGGTGTGGACCAACCACGGCATCCGCATCCTGCCGGGGCCGTCCTCGGTCTGGCTGGACGCGACGGGTAAGCGCTTACCCGTTCCGCTGTTCCCCGGCTTCGACACGCTCGGGACGCTCGAGCACATCATGACCACCGGGCACGAGCACACCTGGTTCGTGCTGACGAAGAAGATCATCGGCAAGGAGTTCGGGCTGTCCGGTCAGGAGCAGAATCCCGACCTCACCGCGAAGTCGGTGCGGCAGGTGCTCGACCGGGCCCGGGCCGACATGCCGCCGCCGGTGCGCGCGTTCCTCGACCGCGGTGTCGACTTCGTCCAGGCCGACACCCTCGACGAGCTGATCGCGCGGATGAACAAGGTGACCGACACGCCGCTGCTCGATCCCGACACGGTGCGGCGCGAGATCCTCGCGCGCGACCGCGAGCTGGACAACGTCTACACCAAGGACCTGCAGGTGGCCGCGCTGCGGCAGGCCCGCACCTACCTGCCGGACAAGCTCACCCGGGTCGCCGCGCCGCACAAGCTCACCGACCCCAAGGCGGGCCCGATGATCGCGGTGCGGCTGTCGATCCTCACCCGCAAGACCCTGGGCGGGTTGAACACCGACCTCGACTCGCGGGTGCTCGGTGCCTCCGGCGAGCCGGTGCCCGGGCTGTACGCGGCCGGCGAGGTCGCCGGTTTCGGCGGGGGCGGCGTCCACGGTTACCGCTCGCTGGAGGGCACGTTCCTGGGTGGCTGCATCTTCGGTGGCCGGGCGGCGGGACGCGCGGCCGCGGCCGAAGTCAGCTAGCGGTACGCAGCAGCGCGAGCTTGCCGAGCTTTTCCAGCAACGGCGCCGGCTGGTGCGTGCCCGGGCGCAACGTGACGGCGACCGTGCGCTGGCCGTGGGCGAGCACGATGGTCGGGCCGTAGGCGAGCATGTTCGCGTCGAGCAGCAGGGTCGCCGGGCGCTTCGCGACGGTCGTCGGCGTGGCGGTGGCGCCGTGGTAGATGAAGTCCTGCACGGTCGACTCGATGCGTTGCGTGGCCTGCGTGCCCGTGCGGTACAGGCTGACGGTGATCTCGATGGTCGGGCCCTTGGCATTGCTGATGCCGTACTTGCAGTTCAGGTAGGTCAGCCGGTCGATGCTCGGGTCGGGCCTGCCGACGAGGAAGGTCGTGGCGCCACGCAGCTTGTGCCCGTACTCGTGGCCCACGTCGGTGCTCGACAGCAGGCTCGCGCAGCTGCCGGGCAGGTGCCGGATCTTCGGCGGCGGCGGCTTGTGCGTCACGTCCGCGACGTTGGACGTCGTCGGCGACGGCGGCGGAGTCGAGGACGGCGCCGGCGTCGGGGTGGGCGTCACCGTCGGGGTCGGCGTCACCATGACCGTCCTGATCACGGTGCGACCGGGATCGACGCGGTGCGCGCACCCCGCCGTGGCGGCGGCAGCGAGGACGGCGGCGGCGGCCACCGCACCGACCCGCGTGCGTGAACTCACCGATCGACGGTAACGCCGGGTACGCCCCGATCCCGGCTTTACCGTCGGCGCGTCACTCGGCGATGCCGTGGTCGACCGCCCAGCGGGTCAGCTCGACCTTGTTGTGCAACTGCAGCTTGCGCAGCGTGTTCTGGATGTGGTTCTGCACGGTGCGGTGCGACACGACGAGCAGCTCGGCGATCTGCCGGGCCGTGCGCCCGGTCGACACCATCCGCAGGATCTCGGTCTCGCGCTCGGTGAGCACGGCCAGCGGGTCGGGCTCGTCACGCCTGATGCGGCGGTACTCGCCGAGGACCAGACCGGCGAGCCCCGGCGAGAAGGTCGCCCGTCCCTCGGCGGTGCGGCGCACCGCTTCGAGCACGTCCGTGCTGCGGGCAGACTTGACCAGGTAGCCGCGGGCGCCCACCTTGACGGCCGCCAGGACGTCCTCGTCCTCACCCGATGACGACAGCATGAGCACCCGCACCGAGGGGTCGCTCGCCGCCAGCGCGGCGGCCGCATCGACGCCGGACATGCCCGGCAGCGCAAAGTCCATCAGCACGACGTCGGGCCGCAGCGCCGGCGCCGTGCGCACCGCTGCCTCGCCGTCGCCGAAGGCGCCGACGACCTGGTAGCCGGCGGCGGTGAGATCGCGTTCGAGCGCGTCGCGCCAGATCGGGTGGTCGTCGACGATGACGACGCGGACCGGTTCGCTCACGAGATCGGCACCGCCAGCTCGATCACGGTGCCCTCGCCGGGCACCGCCACGATGTGCACGCGTCCGCCGAGTCGTTCGATGCGCCCGCGCACCGACGAGGCGACACCGAGCCGGCCGTCGCGCTCGGCGTCGCGCAGCCGGGCCGGTTCGAAACCGACGCCGTCGTCGCGCACCGTCACCCGCACCTCGTCGTCGACGTCCTCGACCAGCACCCAGGCGCGGGCGTCGGGACCGGCGTGCTCGACGACGTTCTGCAGGGCCGCCCGGACGGCCGCGGCCACCTCGGCGGCCGCCTGCGGCGTGAGCGGCGGTGGCCGGACGGGCGCGGACACGCTCACGCGACCACTGCGCAGGGCGCGCAGCGCGGCGCCGAGGTCGGACACCGCGTCGTCCTGGCGCGAGGTGAGCAACGCACGCAGCCGGGCCTCCTGCTCGCCCGCCTCGCGCGCGAGCCGGCCCCACTCGCCCGGATCGTCACGGCCGGTGCGGTGCACGAGCCCGAGCACCTGCAGCACGCCGTCGTGGACGGTGCGGGCGATGCGCTCGCGCTCAGCCAGGGCGGTGCGGGCGGCGACCGCCTCGGCGAGGTCGGCCTCCGACCGGACTGCGAGCGAGCTGACATAGCCGACCACGCCGCCGGCGAGCAGCAGCACGACGGCGTTGAAGACCGTCCGCCCGTCGTAGCCGGCACGCACGACGACGGTGGGCGCGGCCTGGACGAGCGCGGCGACCAGCCCGCCGCCCCAGCCGAGCACGATGCCCGCCTCGAGGGTGGGGCCGGCCGCCCACAGCGTGGTGAGAGTGGGCATGCCGCCGTGCCGCTGCGGGACGGTCTGCGCCCAGATCGTGGCGAGGGTCAGCGAGCCGGTGACGACGACGTCGGCGGCGACGATCGCGGCGCGGTGCGCCCGTCCGGTCCAGCCGAGCCAGACCATCGCGGCCGTGACGAGCGCCATCGCGATGCCGATCGCCTGGGCGGCGCCGGGGTGCGCGTAGAGCTCGTCCCACCGGAGGAAGATCAGGTACAGGCAGAAGGTGAGCGCGGCGACGCGGTACACCGACGCGGCGCGCCACAGCGACAGCCGCACGCCGTCGACCTGCATGGCGCCGACGTTAGTTGGTCAGCTGCCGGGCGAAGTACGAGCGGCCCGAGCGGGCCATCCGGCCGAAGGCGAACTGGTTCATCGGGCCGGTGACGGGGGCGAGGCGGCGCAGGCCCGCTGCCGGCTCGATCGCCACCGTCCAGGTCAGCCGGGCGCCGCCGTTGCGCGGTTCGATCACGTAGTTCTCGCCGAAGCGGCGGAACAGCTTGCGGTTGCTCTCATAGACCTCGAAGGCGTACTGCGTGCCCTCGTCCCAGATGAAGAACCGCTCGCGGACCGTCGCGATCCCAAGGGCCAGCTCGACCTCGCGCGTCGTGCCGACGCCGAACGGGCGCGCCGAGGTCCAGCGCACCTGCTTCACCGACGGTCCCCAGGCGCCCAGGCTCTCGTCCGACTGCAGCGAGCGCCAGACCTCAGCCGGGGGGACGGCGACGTCGAGCCGGTAGACGTAGCGCTGCGGCGCGGTGTCGAAGAAGGTCACGTCGATCGGTTCGAGGGGGTGCCAGGCCATTCGTGGAGCATGCCCTACTGATCGGTAACCCGCACCCGCAACCGGTCGGCGACCCCGCCCCGGCAAGGTCGGCTCCGGGCGTTCGATCGGCCACGTTCGCGGGGCAAGGTGGCGGGACGGGGGCGGAAACAACGCGGACACGACCGTCGTGTAAATGTTGCGGCGTGACGAGCACCCTCCCGGTCGTCGACGACCCTTCGCGTAACTACGGCGACCGCATCGCTGTTGTGGAACCCGGCGGCACCGGCTTCATCCCGCTCGACGAGCGGCACGGCCGTCCGTTGCAGCTGCTGTGGACCTGGACCTCGCCGAACATGGAGTTCGCGACCGTCGGCGTCGGCATCCTCGGCACGCTGTACTTCGGCCTGTCGTTCTGGCAGGCGTTCTGGGCGATCGTGCTCGGCACCGCCCTGGGCAGCTCGACGCACGGCGTGCTGTCGGCGTGGGGCCCGCGCCACGGCCTGCCGCAGATGGTGATCAGCCGGAGCGCCTTCGGATTCTTCGGCAACGTCCTCCCGGCGGGCATCAACTCCATCGTCGCCGGCATCGGCTGGTTCGCCGTGAACAGCGTGAGCGGCGCCCTCGCCCTGAACGTCCTCGTATCGGGAATCCCCAAGTGGCTGTGCCTGGTGATCGTCGTGGCCGCCGAGTTGTTGCTCGCCTTCTTCGGGCACAACCTGGTGCAGGCGTTCGAGCGGTACGCGTTCCCCGCACTGTTCGTGATCTTCGTCGTCGCGAGCATCTGGGTGCTGACTAAGAGCCACCCCGGGGCCGCGCACAAGCCGGTCCCCGGCGGCTGGCTGATCATGTTCGGTGCAACCTTCGGTTACGCGTGCGGCTGGAACCCCTACGCGTCGGACTACACCCGTTACCTGCCGCAGGAGTCGAACCGGGTGGCGGTCGGGTTGTTCGCCGGGCTCGGGGTGTTCTGGTCGTGCACGCTGCTCGAGGTCGCCGGTGCCGGCGTGGTGAGCGCCGGGCAGTCGGCGCTGAACCCGAGCTCGTTCACCAACCTGCTGCCGACCTGGCTCGGGAAGCTGACCCTGGTCGCGGTGGTGATCGGCGCGATCGCCGCCAACGCGCTGAACGTGTACTCGGGCTCGATCTCGTTCATGGCGCTCGGGTTCAACGTGAGCGGGGCGACCGTGCGTGCCGTCGTCGCCGTGGTCTTCGGCCTGATCGGCATGATCCTCGGCTTCACGTCGCTGAACGATCCGAGCAAGTACGAGGACTTCCTGCTGATCATCGCGTACTGGATCGGCCCGTGGCTGGGCGTGGTCTTCCTCGACCGGATCCTCCGGCGGCGCCAGGACATCCAGGCGATGCTGGGCGATCGCAGGTACCTGAACCTCGCCGGCCCGATCGCCATGCTCGTCGCCATGGTGGTGTCGATCTGGCTGTTCTCGAACCAGGCGAAGTACGTCGGCCCGTTGGTGAAGAGCCACCCGGGCATCGGCGACCTGACCTTCGAGGTCGGCTTCGTGATCGCCGTCGTGCTGTACGGCGTGCTCTATGCCGTGCTGCGCCCACGCTCGAGTGCGGTGGCGCCGCAGGAACCGGCCGCTGCGACACTGGCGAAGTGACCGATCCCGACTACCGTTCCTGGCTCGCGATCGCTGTCGAGCAGGCCCGCGCGGGTCTCGCCGAGGGCGGCATCCCCATCGGCGCCGCGCTGATCGGGCGCGACGGCGAGTTGCTCGGCCGGGGCCACAACCGCCGGGTGCAGGACGACGATCCGTCCGTGCACGGCGAGACGGACGCCTTCCGCAACGCCGGCCGGCAGCGCTCCTACCGCGGGACGACGATGGTGACGACGCTGTCGCCGTGCTGGTACTGCAGCGGTCTGGTGCGCCAGTTCGGTATCTCACGGGTGGTCATCGGCGAGGCGCGCACCTTCCACGGCGGTCACGACTGGCTGGCCGAGCACGGCGTCGAGGTGATCGTGCTCGACGACCCGGAGTGCGTGCAGCTCCTCGGGAAGTTCGTGTCGGCGCATCCCGAGGTGTGGAACGAGGACATCGGCGAGGAGTAGTTCGTGGTCGTCTCGAAGCGGGTTGCCTGGTTCTTCGTCGCGTTCGGCGTGTGGAGCTGGGTCATCTGGCCCACCTTCCTGAAGAACATCTGGGCCGATCACCGCTCCTGGAACCACGGCATGACGGCGTTCTTCGCGGTGCATCTGGTACTGACCGTGGTGTCGTTGACCCTCGGCACCTTGATCGGTCTCTACGGCATCCGCGCCCGGCGCCGAGCGACGTCCTCTGGACGCGAGCCGGCTGGGGCGTGACCATTCTCGCGTGACCGCACGCCGTCGCCTGTACGCGCTGCTCGCGGCCGGCTGCGTCGTGGTCGGCTCCGTCCCCGTCGGCCCGGCACGCTCCGGCGCCGCGCCGGTGTTCCGGTCCTCGGCCTGGTTGCCGTACTGGCGCATGTCGGAGGCGACGAACGAGGTCGTCCAGAACGCCGGGACGCTGCGGACGGCGTCGATGTTCTGGTACGACGCGAAGTCGTGCTCGTCGATCCAGGGCTGGTCCGGTGCCGGCGACCGTACGGTGATCGCGCGGCTGCGTGCGCGGCACGTCGCGGTCGTCGCCACGGTCACGGCCAGCGGGCTGACCCCTCGTGCGGCGGTGGCCTGCTTCTCCGATCCGCAGAGCAGGGCGGCGCACGTCGCGCGCCTCGTGCGACTCGTGCGCAGCCGCCCGTACGCCGGCCTCGATCTCGACTACGAGCACCTCGCCCTGACCAACGACGCGCGTCTCGCCGCACGTGTGCAGTGGGCGTTCTCGGTCTTCGTCCGCCAGCTGTGCCGGCGCCTGCGGGTGGTGCACAAGCAGTGCATCGTCACCGTGATGCCGCGGACCTCGGACGTGACGCCGGCCTGGCGCGGCAAGCTGAGCCCGGGTGTCTACGACTACGCCGCCCTCGGCAGCGCGGTCACCCGGTTGCGGGTCATGGCCTACGACCAGCACGCGGGCGCCTACGGTCCCGGCCCGATCGCCGGCTACCCGTGGGTGCAGTCGATCATCCGCTACACCGCCGGCAAGGTGCCGTTGGGCAAGGTCGAGCTGGGCGTGCCCACCTACGGGCGTGACTTCGCCAGGGGCAGCAGCGTGGCGCTGGCCGGGGACGAGCCGATCGCCCTGGCCCGGAGCCACCACGCGGCAGTGCACTGGAGCGCCACGCAGCGCGAGTGCACGTTCCGCTACCGCTCCGGCGGGGTCACGCACACCGTCTGGTTCAGCGGCCCCCACGCCGTCGCCGTCCGCACCGGCCTGGCCCGGGCCAGCGGCATGGCCGGCGCGGCGTACTGGGCGGCCGGTCTGGACATGTCCGGCACCTGGGCGGCGGTGGCCGGCGGGCACGCCTCGTCTCCGGCACAGTCAGGATCCGGCGGGCGAAACGACTACCCCAGGGGGGACGCGGTCACCAACGGGGTCGGGATCTCGTCGTCCACGTAGCGGTGCGAACACGCGAGCAACCCGGCGATCCACGCCAGCCCGAGCGACACCCACAGCAGCGTGAGCGGCAGCGCCCACGACCCGGTCGCGCCGAACAGCACGCCGAACAGCAGCGGCCCGGTGCCGGCGACGATGTAGCCGATCGCCTGCACGAAGGCCGACAGCGCCGCCGTGGTCTGCGGTGAGCGCGAGCGCAGGCCGATCATCGTGAGCGCCAGGGGGAACATCCCGTTGCCGATCCCGCTGAGCACCATCCACACCCACGCGCCGCCCACCGGCGCGACGCCGAGCCCGATGTAGGCGCCGACGAAGCACAACGCGAGCACGTTCACCAGCAGCCGGTGATGGCGCACCGGAACGTTCGGCGCGATCACCGAGGTGGGGATGCCCAGCGCCGACAACAGCGCCACCATCCAGCCGGCGGTGCTGGAGGAGATCCCGTGTTCGTGCAGGAACCGCGCGAACCAACCGAAGGTGATGTAGGCCTGCATCGACTGCATCCCGAAGAACGCCGTCAGGATCCAGGCGGTGCGGCTGCGCGCGAGCTCGCGCGGACGGATCCGCAGCGTGCCCGCCCCGGCCGGGCCGTCGTGACGCAGTGTCCACAACCACGGGACGACCGCGATCGCGTCGAACAGCGCCCACGACCCGATGCCGAATCGCCAGCCGCCGCCGAGCTCGCCGATGGGGACGGTGAGCCCGGCGCCCGCGGTCGTGCCGACCGCCAGCGCCGTCGTGTACACCGCGGTCATCTGCCCGATCCGCTCCGGGAAGTGCGCCTTCACCAGCGACGGCAGCACGACGTTCGAGATCGCCCCGCCGGTCAGCGCGAGCAACGACAGCACCAGGAACGCCCATGGCGTCGCGCTGACCGCGCGCGCGAGCGTGCCGAGGGTCGCCGCGACCAGGCTCGCGACCAGCACCCGGTGCGCACCGAACCGGCCGGCCAGTCGCGGGGTGAGCGCGCCCAGCCCCGCGAAGCAGATCACCGGCAGGGTGGTCAGCACCCCCGAGATCCCGGACGAGGTGTGCAGCCCCGCCTCGATGTCGTCGAGCACCGCGCCGACGCTCGTGACCGCGGTCCGCATCGACAGCCCGGTCAGCGCGAGCGCCGACACCAGCAGCCAGGCGCGAGCGGTCACGTGCAGCAATCCTGCCGCAGCGGGTCAGGCCGCCTCGAGCGGGTCGATGCTCAGTGCGCAGCCGCGCAGCTCGACCGTGACGGTCTTCGCCGTGCCGGTGTGCGGTGCCACGACGCGGACGTGGTCCGACTCCGGCGCCTGGCAGGTCGACACGGCGGTCAGCTGCGACTGCGCCGACCTGCCCGGCCGAAGCACGATCAGGCGCACGGTGCCGGGGTTGTCCGAGGCGGGCTTGCCCAGCGGCCGGCCCTGATAGCGCAGCTGCGCGAACGGATACCCGCTCACCGAGCACGCCGTCGAGGACGAGTTGGTGAACAGCACGCCGGCGATCTCACGGCCCTGGTAGGCACCGCCGCGCACGCCGGTGGCCGTCAGTTGGGTGGCGGTGCACGCGGCCGGTCCGGCCGGCGGGGTCGACGACGACGGTGTCGGGGTCGGCGGCGGCGTGGAGGTCGTCGGCGGGGGAGGCGGTGGCGAGGTCGAGTGCGTTCGGGTCGGACGGGGCGGCGGCGAGGTCGGCGTGCTGGGCGGGGTGGTCGGCGGGGTCGACGACGGCGGGGTCGTTGACGGGGTCGGCGGCACCGAGACCGGCGCCGAGCTGACCTGCGACGGGCGCACCGGGGGCGCCGCGGACGGCGTGCCGCCCGTCGAGGACGAGCACGCCGCCGCGGTCAGCGCCACAGCGGTGACCGCCGCGAGGGTCGAGACCGCGAGCCGGGACCTGCTCAACTGTCGATCCGCAGATCGGTCGAGTACGGCAGGCTGGTCGGCTTCAGCGCCGGGTCCGCGCGCAGTTGCGCCCACATCGCGCGCCAGGCGTTGTTGCCGGTCAGACTGCCGCACGAGCCGGCCTGCTGGCAGGCCGTCCATTCCGTCAGTGCGCCGCCGAAGTTGATCTTCGGGTTGCCCTGCCGGACGCCGGTCAACGATATGTAGCGCCACTGTGCGGCCATCGTGGTGTTGTACACCTGCGGCAGGTTGATCATCCGGATCGGGTAGGCACCACCGGTCAGGTAGTACAGCCCGGCCATCGTCCAGCCGTTGTTGCACGAGCCGTTGGTGTAGTTCCACGCGCAGCCGTCGGCCGAGCCGGTGAACACGAACGGCGCGCTGGTCGACTTCAGGTAGCCCTGTAGCCAGGCCTTGGTCGAGGAGTAGCCGGCCAGGAAGCCCGGCTCCATGTCATCCGATCCCGCGATCGTGATCCCGGGGTAGCGCCGGGCGTAGGACTGCACCGGGTCGATCACGTTGTTGGCGAAGCTCGCGCCGCTCGAGTACGACACGTCGATGTCGTTGTTCGTCGCGATCGCGATCGTCAGCGGCGCGCTCGGCCGCTGCTTGCTCGAGTAGCCGTCCACGTAGGACTGGAGGTTCTTCACGATGTCGCGGTAGGAGATGAACCGGATCCCAGCGCTGAGGATCACGCCCTGCCGCGACTCGTCCTGGCCCCCGATCGCGAGCACGATCATGTAGCCGTGACCGGACGGGTTCGCCGCCGCGTCGGCAGCGCCCTCACGCCGCAGCGTCGACAGGTCACCGCTGCCGGCGCCGGTGATGTTGCGGATGTAGCGGCTGGTCGAGATCGGGGCCGGCGAGGTCTGCGGCGGCGGCGCCTTCTGCGTGGTGATCGACGGGGACACCGCGGGCGTCGAGGAGCCCGCGACGTTGGTCGCGACGACGGAGAAGGTGTAGCTGGTGCTCGACTGCAGGCCGGTGACCGTCGTCGAGGTCACCCCGACCGGCAACTGCACGGCCGGTCCGCTCGGCAGGGCACGCACGGTGTAGCCCGTCCACGGCGCGCCGCCGTCGCTCGGTGAGGGTTGCCAGGTGACCTGCGCGCCGCCGTAACCGCCCACCGCGGTGACCCTGGTCGGCGCGGCCGGCGCGGTCGGGTGCACCGCGTTGAGCACCTTGCAGCCGAGCGGGACGTAGGGCGTGCTGCCGCCGCCGGTGTTCACCGCCTGCACACACACCTTGTGCTCGCCGTCGGTGCTCGGTTCGGCGATGTTGGACGAGAACCCGTGCGAGGTGCCGGTGCCCGGGTGGGCCGCGGCGACGTCGGGACGGGCGATTTTCGCCCGCACGGTGGTCGCCGTGCCGTCCACGAGCACCTGGACGTTGATCGGTGACGTCGTCTCCGGGTCGATCGCCCAGCCCGTGGCGACGATGTTCGACCCGTTACGGGACAACGATTCGTACGCGCCGTACGGGTCGAGCCGCATGGTCACGGTCGCGCAGCTCGGCGCGCTGTTCCCCGAGCCGTAGAGGGTGTTCACGGCGACCGCGCACACGGTGTGCTTGCCGGCGGGAACCGCGACGTTCGCGGTGAACATGTGGCCGGGGTGCGACCCGCCCGAACTGTTGGCGGTCACCGTCGACAGTTGCTTGCCGTCGACGAGCAGCTGCACCTTGATCGGCTTGGCTGTGTCGGGGTCGGTGGCCCAACCGGTGACGACTGCTTTGGCGTTGCTCTGCGCAGCGCCGGTGATCGCGCCCGACGGGTTCCAGTTGAAGGTGTGGGTGAGGCACCCGATCGATTTGTCCGACCCGTATGTGCCGCGGTTCCGGGCGATCACGCAGAAGGTGCGCGGTCCGGGTGTCAGATTCTTACCGGGCAGCAGGAAGTCGGCGCTGAAGCCGTGCCCGGGCCGGATGGTGTTGACGCCGTTCGCCGGGGCCGTCCCGACCGTTCTCCCACTCGAGTCGACGATGCGCACCGAGGTCGGTGCGGTGGTGTCCGGGTCGCTGGCATAGCCGCCGATGTGGATGCCGCCGGGATGTTGCATCAGCACCCGCACTTGGCCGGTCGGGCTGAAGTTCACGTTGTACGGGTAGTAACACTTGACGATCGTGTTCACGCCCTCGGCGCCGTAGTTCATCAGCTTCAGACACACCCGGTGCGAGCCTTCGGTCACGGGGAAGGTGGTCGTGAACCCGTGCAGCGGCCCTGCCGCCGGGTGCTGGGTGCCGAGCGTGGGATCGTTCTGATCGGCAGTGCCGCTGGCCACCGCCTTGGCGTCGAGGCGGATGACGTAGCTGATCTGCTGCTTCGGCGCATCGAAGTCGATGCCCCAGCCGGTCGCGGTCAGCTTGCCGGGGGACTGGGTGAGCGTGAAGTCGCCCTGCGGGTTGTAGTCGTAGTTGACGTTCGCGCACTTCAACTGCACGATCTGGTGCCAGTTCGGGTAATCGCGGACCCAGACGCACACCTGGTGCGGGCCGGTGGTCAGCGGCACCTGGAAGTTGAATCCGTGGGTCGGCGGTGCGTGCGTGCCTGGGGGGTTCGGGTCGGCGGCCTTCATCTGGGCCACCCGCACGTTGTCCACGCGCACGAGCACGGTCGCCGGGCCGGCCGTGTCGGCGTCGGCGGCTACACCGCGCACTGCCATGCCATACCCGCTGCGGCGCATGACGCTCACCGATCCGGTCGGGGTGTGCGTCGCTCGGGCGCTCGCCGGGGTGAGGTCGAGGCCGGAGACGCTCGAGAGGGCGCAGAGCGCGATCGCGGCGAACGAGGTCACGGCGGTGCGGCGGGTACGGGCGGTGCGCGGAGCAGACATCAGCATCGATCCAGGTGGCGTGTCGCCGACCGATCACTGTGGTGCCCGGACGGCGCTCGTCTCGGACGCTGACGTGCCCCCGCGCGTCCGCCCCCGAGTGGTCCGGGGGCGCACCGATCAAATCATCTAAGTTACTGATGTGACAAGAGGGGCGTGTGATGCGACACGCGGAGCAATTCGGACTTTCGGCCCCAACCGGATGTGACTTCTCAGCTTTCCGGAAGGACGTAGTCGGCGAAGCGGTCCCGCAGCGTCTTCTTCGAGAACTTCCCGACGCTGGTCTTCGGGATCTCGTCGATGAAGACCACATCGTCGGGCACCTGCCACTTCCCAAGGCGTTCGGCGAGGTAATCGCGAATTTCCTGCGCGTCAGCGCTCTCGCCCTCCTTGAGCACGACGCAGGCGAGCGGCCGCTCGGACCACTTCGGGTGCGGGATGGCGATGACCGCCGCCTCGGCCACCTTCGGGTGGCCCATGATCTCGTTCTCCAGCGCGACCGAGCTGATCCACTCACCGCCCGACTTGACGAGGTCCTTGGTGCGGTCGACCAGCCGGACGTAGCCGAGCGGGTCGATCGCCGCGACGTCGCCGGTGCGCAGCCAGCCGTCCGGGGAGAACTGCTCACCGGGTTCGTCGGTGCGGTAGTACTGCTTGGCGACCCACGGGCCCTTGCACTCGATCTCGCCGGTCGCCTTGTCGTCCCACGGCAGTTCCTCGCGGGTCTCGGAGTCGACGATGCGCAGCTCCACCCCGGGCGGGCAGATGCCCACGCCCGCGCGCAGGTCCGCCTTGCGGTCGTCCGGTTCGTCGGCGATCTCGGACCGCTCGATCCACACCGTCGCGATCGGCGAGGTCTCGGTCATGCCCCAGGCCTGCGTGATCGGGATGCCGATCGCCGCGTGCCAGGCCTCCGACAGCGAGCGCGGGACGGCCGACCCGCCGCAGATGATCGTGCGCACCGCGGACAGGTCGTGGTCCTCGAGCATCGGCACCATGCCCATCCAGATCGTCGGCACGCCCGCTGCCACGGTCACCTTCTCCGACTCCATCAGCCCGATCAGGGTCGCCGGCGACAGGTCGGGGCCGGGCATCACGAACGAGGAGCCGGCGAGGAACGCCGCGTACGGCAGTCCCCAGGCGTTGGCGTGGAACATCGGCACGACCGGCAGGACGTTGTCGGCCTCGCTCAGCGCGAAGGTGGACGTCGTCAGCGCGGCGTTCGAGTGCAGCCACATCGAGCGGTGGCTGTAGAGCACACCCTTCGGGTTGCCGGTGGTGCCGGTCGTGTAGCAGATGGCCGCGCCCTGGTGCTCGTCGTCGACGCGGTCGGTGAAGTCGATCGGTTCGGCCCCGCCGACGACGTCCTCGTAGCGCAGGACGCGGGGGTCGTCGGGCAGCTCGTCGTCGCCGCCGTCGTCCATCACCACCACGTGGCGCACGGTCTCGAGCTTGGGCAGGTGCTGACCGAGCAGCGGCAGCAGCGACCGGTCGACGAACACCACGTCGTCCTCGGCGTGGTTGACGGCGTAGATCAACTGGTCGGGGAAGTAGCGGATGTTGGCGGTGTGCATGACCCGCCCGGTGCCCGGGATCGCGAAGTAGAGCGCGAGGTGGCGCGCCGAGTTCCAGGCGAAGGTCGCCACCCGGCCCTGGTCGGGAACACCGAGACCGTCGAGCGCCGACGCGATGCGGCGGGCATCGTCGGCGACGTCGCCGAACGTGGCCCGGTGCAGCCCGTCCTTGGTGTTCGTGACGACGGTCTTGGTGCCGAAGTACCGTTCGCCGCGGCCGAAGATCCAGTTCGTGGTGAGCTGTGTGTCCTGCATCAGTCCGCGCATGAGGCAAACGATGGTGCAGGCCGGGGTGAAGGGCAAGACAGAGTTCGCTCAGGGTGCGCGGGTGATCAGGTAGGCGTGCGTGGTCATCGTGGCGCCGGACAGGAACCCGTGCGCGCCGGACAGGAATGCATCGATCGAGCCGTTGCCGGCGGTCTGCGCGTCGACGGCCTCGGGCTGGTAGCTCTGCTCGAGCGAGTGGTTCGCCCTGATGCTGCCGTGCTGCTCGCGCGCTCGGACCGTGACGATATTGCGCAGTTCGGCGTTCGGCGCGTTGTCGAGCGCCGGGACGACGTCGGCGGTGTTCTCCAGCGCGAGCAGCTGCACGCTCGACGGCAGCCCGCCCGCGAGGTCGCCCACGGGTGAGCCGGCGGTGACGACGTGCGTGATCCGGAACCGGCCGGACGCCGCGGCGTCGCGCGCCGCGTTCACCGCGACGATGCCGCCCTCGCTGTGGCCGACGAGCATCACCTCGGTGTGCGGCCCGACCCCGGCGTCGGCGAGGGCGGCGAACACGCCCTGCTCGTAGGAAGTGCTGCGCCCGGCGATGGCGATGACGTCCGTCCCCACACTCGTGACGTCCGGGCCCGGGGCGGGATTCCACGACTTGGTGCCCGGCAGGTCGACGATCGCGCGGCGCCGACCGTCGGCGCCGGTCACGAACGACACCGAGATCTCGCCGGGCCGGCCCCGGTTGCGGGTTTCGAGGTCGAGCACCAGGTCGCTCAGTGCGTGCGGCGGGATGGTGACGTACGGATCCTCGCCGAGGTCGTGCAGGACCGGCGACCCGTCGGGCAGCACCGTCGCGAGGATGCGCGGCAGCCCGGCCGGCGGGGTGAGCTCGTGCTCGGGGACGTTCAACAGCTGCGCCAGCAGCGGGGTGGGCACCGGGGAGAACCCGCTCCAGATGTCGTCGGCGAGCCGGGACAGCAGCGACGACCCGACGCGTTGCTCGGCGTCCCGGTACGTCTGCGCGGTCATCAGCAGGGCGAAGGACAGCGCGGCGAGTTCGGCCGAGGTGGCCTGGAGGGCATTGGTGAGGGCGGCGAGTCGATCCCGCACCTCGCGGATGCCGGCCGGGTCGAGCGGGGCGGCCAGGACGAGCGTCCAGCCCAGGGTCGGCGCCTCGAGCGTGTGCAGCGCGTCGTCCACCGTCCCGGCGCCGACGTCGAGCACCCGCGCCAGCGCCAGCAGATCGGCCACGTGAGCGGCGATGCCGTCCACCCCGCCGGTGACCGTGACGCCGGTCAACGGCTCAGCCGTCCGGCGCAGCGGCGCAGGTCGTCGGCGCCGAGGCTCAACCGGCCACTGGTTGCGGACAGCAGCCGCAGCAGCGTCTCGACCCGCGCGCGGCAGGCACGCGCCCCCGGCGACGCCCACCGCATCGTGTCGCGCTGCCGGGCGATCAGGGCGACCCGGCCGGCGAGGATCTCGCCGGCCAGGTCGAGCCGGGCCGCCGCGGCGGTCAGTGCCGCCGCCGTCGCTGCGGTGTCGGCCGGAGTGGTCATGGCCGGTCACTGTGCGCCGCGGCGTGCGGCGGCGTGCGGCGGCTGCGGGCGGTGTGGACGGTGGCGTGGACAGACACGCGTGCGTCCACAGCGCGCCGTGGGGACCTGAGGCGCACCCGCCGTGATTAGATGACCGCAGGGCAAATCACACCGGTGCAATTCGACTACGGTCGAGGTAGCGGTGAGCCCGCCTGAGCACGCACTGGTCGGAAAGGGAGCGCGACTCGTATGGCAAACGGCGATCACGCCCACGCAGTCTCGAACCCCGGCGACGACGCCGACACCCCGCAGGACGGCCTGACCCGCCGCGACCGCGACATCCTCGCCTTCGAGCGGCAGTGGTGGAAGTACGCCGGCGCCAAGGAGCAGGCGATCCGCGAACTGTTCGACATGTCGACCACGCGCTACTACCAGGTGCTCAACGCCCTGATCGACACTCCCGCCGCGCTCGCCGCCGACCCGATGCTGGTCAAGCGGCTGCGCCGGCTGCGGGCCAGCCGGCAGCGGCAGCGCTCCGCCCGCCGGCTCGGCATCGAGGTCTGAACTTCGTTTCCGCACCCCGCCCGGCCGCGCGCGAGCGCGGGCAGGCAAGATGCAGAGCGAATCTTGACGCTCGACGACTCTGCTTAGCGAAGCGATGGACGACACCGACGACACGGGCAGCACCGGCGACAGCGCCGAGGCCGAAGCACGCGCGGACGACGCGCGTCCGCGCGCACGGACCGGCCGGATCGAGCGCCAGGTGGCGCGCCGTCATCGTCGCGACCGCATCGCCGGCGTGCTGATCGCCGTGCTCGGCGTGGCGGTCGCGATCATCGCGATCGTGGCGCTGCGCAACCCGCACACCAACGCGACCGCGGCGGGCACCGACACCCATCACGCGTCGTCCTCGGTGCCCGCGAAACCGTCGGCGTCGCATCCGCTGACCCTGTCGCCCAGCGCGACCCCGTCGTCGCACAGGTCCTCCGCGCCCGCGGGTGCGGAGCCCCTCGTCGTGCTGAACCAGACGACGACGCCGGGCCTCGCGAGCCAGGCTGCGCAGCGCTTTCGCACCGGCGGGTGGAAGGTGACCGGCGTGCAGGAGGCCTACCAGAACGACGTGATCACCACGACCGCCTATTACGACCCTGCTGTCGCGGGCGCGCAGAAGGCGGCGCAGGAGCTCGCCAAGCAGTACCCGACGATCCACCGCGTCGCAGCGAAGTTTCCGGAGCTGCCCGCCGGGCCGGTCGTGGTCGTGCTCACCACCGACTACTCGTCGACCTGAGCGCCCGTGCGATGATGGGTCACACAACCGAATAGCAATGCTCATCCAGAGGGGCAGAGGGACCGGCCCGACGAAGCCCCGGCAACCGCGTGCGAAGTACGGCAGTGACGCCGTAGTGCCTGCACGGAGGTGCCAACTCCGGCCCGGACGCGTGACACGCGCCGGGAAAGATGAGGAGAAGGGTCTCGCTTCGCCATGACTGCACTCGCCGATCGGCTCACCTCGCCCGCCTCCGGGCTCAGCTGCCGCAACTGCGGCGCGTCCTATCCGCTGGGCGCCCAGCACGCCTGCTTCGAATGCTTCGGCCCGCTGGAGATCGCCTACGACCCCGATGCCCTGGGGCGAGTCACTCGCGCCGACATCGAGGCGGGCCCGCATTCGCTGTGGCGCTACGCCGGGCTGCTTCCCGTCGGGCAGGACGCCGCTACGCGCGTCGACAGCGGCACCGGGATGACGCCGCTGATCCGCGCCGACCGCCTCGGCGCCGAGCTGGGATTCACCGCACCGCTGTGGGTGAAGGACGACTCCGCCAACCCGACCCACTCGTTCAAGGACCGCGTCGTGTCGGTGGCGGTGACCGCTGCCCGCGAACTCGGTTTCGAGCGGATCGCGTGCGCATCGACAGGAAACCTGGGTAACTCGGTCGCCGCGCACGCCGCCCGCATCGGCATGGCGTCGATCGTGTTCGTGCCGGCTGACCTCGAGTCGCCGAAGATCGTGCAGAGCGCGATCTACGGCGGCACCCTGGTCGGCATCGAGGGGTCCTACGACGACGTCAACCGGTTGTGCTCGGAGCTGTCCGAGACCGACGAGTTCGAGAAGACCGGCTTCGTCAACGTCAACGTCCGGCCGTACTACGCCGAAGGTTCGAAGACGCTCGGCTACGAGGTCGCCGAGCAGCTCGGCTGGCGGTTGCCCGGCCAGTACGTCGCGCCGATGGCGTCCGGGTCGATGTTCACGAAGATCAACAAGGCGTTCAAGGAGTTGACTGCCGCGGGCCTGGTCGACGCGACGCCGTACCGCGCGTTCGGCGCGCAGTCGGCGGGCTGCTCGCCGATCGCCACCGCGTACGCCAACGGCACCGACGAGGTCATCCCGGTGCGTCCGACCGGCATCGCCAAGTCGCTCAACATCGGCAATCCGGCCGACGGGTCGTACGCACTGGACGTCGTGCGCACGAGCGGTGGGGCGATGGCGTCGGTCGACGACGACGAGATCCGCGAGGGCATCCGGCTGCTGGCCCGCACGACCGGCGTGTTCGCCGAGACCGCCGGCGGCGTGACGACCGCGGTGCTGAAGAAACTGGTCGAATCCGGCGAGATCGACACCTCGCTCGAGACCGTCATCTACAACACCGGCGACGGGTTGAAGACGATCGACGCGGTGAGCGGCAATGCCGCCCCGACCGCGATCATCGCGCCGACCGTGAAGGCGATGCGCGCCGCCGGCCTGCTCTGAGCCTCCCCCACGCACGAGTTGTCCGTGTGTCGCGACGAC
>DATBTJ010000020.1:0-9527 GCA_036559305.1 Jatrophihabitans sp. | reverse complement strand
GATGTGCGGGCTCGCGCACTCGATGTATCAGCTCGCGGCCTTCCGCGCCTTCCAGGGCATCGGCGCCGGCGGGCTGTTCCCGCTCGCGCTCGCGATCATCGGCGACATCATCCCGCCGCGCGAGCGGGCCCGCTACCAGGGTTACTTCATGGCGGTGTTCGCCACCGCGTCGGTGCTCGGCCCGGTGGTGGGCGGCTTCTTCGCCGGCACCCCGTCCATCCTCGGCATCGCCGGCTGGCGCTGGATCTTCTACATCAACGTCCCGATCGGCATCGTGGCGCTGATCGTCGTCGAGGCCGTCCTCAAGCTCGAGCACATCCGGCGCGACCACCGCATCGACTGGGGCGGCGCTGCCGCGCTGGTCGTCGGACTCGTCCCGCTGCTGATCATCGCCGAGCAGGGCCGCACCTGGGGCTGGGGCGGCGCCAGCGCGTGGATCTGTTACGTCCTCGGTGCGCTCGGTCTCGTGGCGTTCGTGGCCGTCGAGGCGCGGATGGGTGACGAGGCGCTGCTTCCCCTGCGGCTGTTCAAGGGCAGCGTGTTCGCGGTCGGCTCGATGCAGTCGTTCGTCATCGGCATGGCGATGTTCGGCGGCATGGTGTCGATCCCGCTCTACCTGCAGATCGTGAAGGGCGCATCGCCGACCAAGGCCGGTCTGCTCATCCTGCCGCTTGTCGCGGGGATCATGGGCGCATCGATGCTCGCCGGTCAGGTCACCTCCCGCACCGGGCGGTACAAGATCTTCCCGGTCATCGGCTCGATCCTGCTGGTCATCGGATTGCTGCTGCTCTCGCAGGTGGGCGCGGACACCGCGCTCTGGCAGACCGACCTCTGCATGCTCGTGTTCGGCGCCGGGCTGGGCCTGAACATGCAGTCGATCGTGCTGGCGATGCAGAACGCGGTCGAGCCGCGCGACATGGGCGTGGCCACCTCGGCGGTGACCTTCTTCCGGCAGGTCGGCGGTTCGATGGGCACCGCGGTCTTCCTGTCCATCCTGTTCTCGAACGCCGCCACCAATATCACGCACAACCTGCGGGCGGCAGGCGTCTCCGCTGCGGCGGCGGGCAAGGTCGACATCAACAACACCAGCGGTCTGTCGTCCTTGCCGGACGCGATCAAGCACCCGATCCTGGTCGGCTTCTCCGACGCGATGGACATCGTGTTCCTGGTGGGTGCCTGCGTGGCTGTGATCGCGGTCGTCCTCGCCGCGATGATGAAGGAGGTCCCGCTGCGCACGCAGTCGGGGCTGCAGGCCGCCCGCGAGCACGCCGCCGCGACCGACCCGACGATGCCCGACGCCGGCGGTGCGACGCACGAGCCGGAGGCCGCGCCGGCGCCGACGGGTGGATCACCCGGCCGGTAGTCGACACCCGCGGCGGGCACCTTCCCGCGGGATCGTACGTTTAGCTGGTATCGCACCCTCGGGTGCGGTACGACAGGGCGGCCACGGCCTGGCCTGCCTGCGTGGGTGCGGGGGTTCCCGACGCTGGGTTCAGGCGGCCGTGGCCGTTCCTCGTTGCGGGGGCCGCGACGGCGTCACTGCTCGCCGACCGCCCGCAGCAGCGTGTCCTCCGCCCGGTCCGCGTCCGAGGACACCAGCCGGAAGGTCGCGCCGATCGCGGTGGCGCCCGCGTCGGCGTGCGCGTTGTCGCCCACCATCAGCGTCCGGTCACCGTCGACGCCGAGCTCGGCGACGGCGATCTCGAAGATCTTGCGGTCGGGCTTGATGACCCCTTGCTCGTCGGACAGGACCAGCACCGGCAGGTGCTCGGTGAGCGCGTAGGCCGCGATGACCGGCCGCGGATCCCATCCGATGTTGCTCACGACGGCGACCGGGACGCGCTGCTCGCGCAACCGGTGCAGCACCGGCGCGGTGTCGGGGTAGGGATGCCAGGCCTGGGGCGTGATCCCGCGGTCGTAGACCAGGCCGGCCTGCTCAGGAGTCAGACCGGCGTGGACGGACAGCCCCGAATAGGCGGCGCGGTGCGCCTCGCGGGACAGGTCGCGCCGCTCCCACACGTCCACCAGGTGTTCGGGGAGGTCCTCCGGCGTGCCGCTGCCGTTGATCGCGCCGGCCCGGTCGAGCCTCGGCGCCCAGTCGGCGAAGTCCGGCCCGAGCGTCGCCGCCACCGCCTCCGCGGCGGACTCGACGTGGAACAGCGTCCCGGAGAAGTCGAACAGCACGGCGTCGAAAAGCACCTGCCGACCCTAGAGGGGTTCGGCTAGTGCGCTCCGGGCGCCCCGACCACGACGGGGGCGCTGACCTTGCGACAACCCCGTCCCGAACACGTCGACAGCGCGGTCGCGGCGGCGTTGAGCTTGGCGTCGACGCCCGGCGAGAGCTGGCCGTAGACGTTGTCGAGCTGGTTCGGGTCGGTCCGGCGGTCGTAGAACTCGTGCTCGCCGGTCGAGTAGCGCACGTAGGTGTAGTCGGCGGTGCGCACGGCCGTGTAGCGCGGCGGTGTCCCGGCCAGGCCCGACTGCGCGTCCGGATCGCCGCCGTCGGTGCCGGCGCCGCCCCACTGCTCGACCACGGCGGCGTTGCGCCAGGAAACCGAGCGGCCGTGCAGCAGCGGGACCAGGCTCTGCCCGTCCACGCTCGCCGGGGCGCCCGGCATGTGCGCGCCGGCCAGGGCGTCGAAGGTCGGGGCCAGGTCGGTGTTCTGCACGAGGTCGGCGTTGGTCGAGCCCGGCGCGATGCCCGGCCCGGCCATCACGAGCGGGACGTGTACATCGGTGTCGAACGCGGTGAGCTTGCCCGGGGACAACGTGTACTCGCCGGTGTGGAAGCCGTTGTCGGAGGAGAACACGAACACGGTGTTGTCGAACTGCCCGGTCTGGACGAGGGTGTCCTCGAGGTCACCGATCATCCGGTCGACCGACTGCACGTCCTGTACCCGCTTGCGGAAGGTGTCGTCGCAGCGCTTCATCAGCGAGGCGGTGAGGGGCTTCTTGTTCGCGATCCACCCCGGTGCGTTGGCCGGCTTCTGGTCCCAGGCCGGGCCGCGCGGGGCGGTGAGACCGGGGTAGGAGTCGGCGTCCTGCGGCGCGGGCACGTAGGGCGAGTGTGGGGCGTAGGTAGCCAGTTCCAGCAGGAACGGCGCGTGGTGCGTGGGGGCCCGACGGATGTAGGACGTGCCGAGATCGTCGAGCACGGTCGTCCCGTAGTCGGCGGGTGCCTCGCCGAAGGACACCGCGTGGTGTCCGAGCGCCATGGCGTAGTCGTACTCGTTGTAGCCGGCGGTGTTCTCCCCGCCCCAGGACGACCAGCCGCCGGGCACGACGCCGGTGCCAGCAGTGTTCACCGGGTTGTACTTGTTGAGGTACTTGCCGGCGAAGGCGGTGCGGTAGCCGGCGGCGTGCAGCGCCACGGCGAAGGTGTGCGTGCCGTCGTGGTTGGTCTGGAACGCGGGGTAGCCGCCGCGCGGCGCGACGTTGTTGAACACCTTGGTGTTGTGCGGGTACTCGCCGGTGAAGGTGGACGCGCGCGACGGGCAGCAGAAGGAGTCGGTGACGGTGAAGTTGGTGAAGTTCATGCCGCGCTGCATGAGGGCTTGGACGTGCGGCATGTACGGCACCAGGTTCATCGACAGGTCGTCGGTCAGCACGAAGACGATATTGGGACGCGCGGCGGACTTGCCCGTTTCCGCCGCGGGCTGGGGCAGGGAGTTGTCGAACCAGCGGTCGGCCTGGCCGATGCCCACCGGGGGCGGTGGCGGCGGCGGCGGGGTCGTGGTGCTCGGCGCCGCCCCCCGGGTCTGTGCGGCGCACACGCTCAGCACGGTGGCGATCAGCGCGACGGCGGCTGCCGCCAGGGCGGCGCGACGGGTTCGGTTTCGGGTCATGTTCTCGGGCTCCTTCAGGCACCGGAAGGAGCCGGGCACACCTGATCACTGGCACAACAGCGCCGGAATCGTATCTGACGTGCCAGCCTTCGGGAACCGGTCGCAGCGGATGACGACGTGCCGGCGCCGTCCGGTGTATCGGGCGCGGCGGATCGACCGGCCCAGCGCCGGTCGAGGGTCTCGGTGGTGGCCAGGGGCGGGATCGAACCGCCGACCTACCGCTTTTCAGGCGGTCGCTCGTACCAGCTGAGCTACCTGGCCGCGTCCTCAGCGAGGACCAGCGAAGTTTACCGGACGGCCCGACCCGGTCTGGGTCGGCGTCTGAAGCGGCTCATCGGGTCGTGGTAACCGCCGCCGCCGGACTCGTACACCGGGGCCAGGTGTCCACCGACGGCTTCAGGACACCTCGTCGTAGCGCGCCCACACCAGGTCGACGACGGCCGGATGGGTCCCGATCGGGTCGGCGACCACCCCTCGGGCGCCGACCCGGGTGCGCAGCGCGTCCAGGAAGTCGCCCTCGGCGAGCAGGTAGGAGGCGATCGCGAGCGGGCCGTCGGGCAGCGGGGTCGACCCGCCCAGGGTCAGCACGCGCACCGGGCGTCCGAGCCGGGCCGCCAGCAGGTCGGCGGCGCGCGCGATCTCGTCACGGGCCGTCTGGCGCGACGACGGCACGGTGGCGAGCAGCACCGTCGCCGGGTCGGCCACGGGCCCCAGCCGATCGGCCACGGCGGCGATCACGGCCGGGTCGGGCCCGAGATGACGGGCGACCCGCACGCCGTCGCGTCCCGCCACGACCGCGGGGATGTCGGTGGTGACGTGATAGCCCGCCGACAGAAGGAACGGCACGACGACCGCCGCAACGGACGGCGCCGGCAACGCATCGGCGAGCGAGGGACGGGCGACGTCGAGGAAGCACAGCTCGACCGGCATGTCGGGCCGGGCTGCCTGCACGGCCGCGGCGAACGCCGCCGTGGTCGCGGAGCCGGCGGCCGAGCGGGTGCCGTGGGCCGCAAGGAGCAGGACGGCGGCCACCCGGGAAGCGTAATGACCCGGATTCGCATCTCGCGGTACCGTGTGTTTAGGTAAGGCTGCCCTAACAAACGCGGGAAAGGTGCGTTCGTGGATCTCTGGAAGACCCTGGTGCTCGGCTTCATCGCCGGCGTCACGATCCTGATCGGCATGCCGATCGGGCGGATGCGCACGCCGCGTCCCAACCTCCGGCTGGTCCTCAACGCGGTCGCGATCGGCGTGCTGCTGTTCCTGGTGTGGGACGTGCTGTCGGCGGCGTTCGAGCCGATCGACACCGCGCTGACGAGCATCCACGACGGCCATGGCGGCGCCGGCGACGTCGCACGCTACGGCGTGCTGTTCGCCGCCGGGCTCGCGGTCGGCCTGCTCGGTCTGGTCGGCTACGACCGCTACCTGAACAAGCGCAAGCAGGCGACCGGGAAGGGCGGCCCGGGGGCGATGTCGGTGTCCGAGCGTCCCCCGGCCTCCCGGGGCGTCGCCTCCTGGAGCAAGGCCCGCCAGACCGCCCTGCTGATCGCGATCGGCATCGGCCTGCACAACTTCGCCGAGGGCCTGGCGATCGGCCAGTCCGCCGCGAGCAACGAGGTCGCGCTCGCCACCGTCCTGGTGATCGGCTTCGCGCTGCACAACGCCACCGAGGGCTTCGGCATCGTCGCCCCGCTGGCCGGCGACGTCGACGAGCGCGGCGCCGCGCGGCGGCCGTCCTGGGGCTTCCTCGCCGCCATGGCGCTGATCGGCGGCGGCCCGACCTTCGTCGGCACCTGGATCGGCCACGGGTTCACCAGCGTGGCGGTCAGCGTCGCCTTCCTCACCCTGGCCGCCGGCTCGATCATCTACGTGCTGTGCCAGCTGATCGGCGTGGCCGCACGCGCCAACCGCATGGACCTGCTCTCGGTCGGCATCCTCATCGGCCTGCTCGCGGGCTTCGTCACCGACGCCGTCGTCACTGCCGGAGGGGCGTGACCTCGGGCAGCGTCGCGGGCGCGCCGAGCAGGTAGGCCAGCAGCACCGCGGTGATCGCCTCGGCGCACAGCAGGCCGACGAGCACCACGATCTGGAAGCGGGCGGCCTGCCCCGCGCTCGCACCGCCCAGCAACGCCCCGACGAACGCGCCGGGCAGGGTGACCAGCCCGACCGTGCGGGTCTGGTCGAGCGCCGGGACCAGCGCCTCGAATACCGCCTCCCGCGCGATCGGCAGCACCGCCTGACGCGGTGTCGCCCCGATCGAGAGCCAGCCCTCGACCTCGTCGCGCCGGGCGCGCAGCCCCGAGGTCAACCGACGCCCGGTGAGGGTCGCCGCGGTCATCGTCCCGCCCATCACGATGCCCGCCACCGCGACGAGGGTGCGGACGTTTCGGTCGAGGGTGGGCATCCCGACGATGACCGCGATGGCCACACCGGCGCCGGCGAAACACGAGAGCACGACCGAACGCATCGCGTGCTCGTGCTCGCGCAGGCGGCGTCCGGCCGTCCAGGTGGCCACGCTGAACATCACCGCGACCACGGCGATGACGGCCAGCGGCGCGGCGAACACTCCACGCAGCGCGAGCGCCACGATCGTCAGCTGCACCATGGCGCGGACGGAGGCGATGAGCAGCGCGCGGCGGTGCGGGATCTGCGCGATCGCCAGGACGACGAGCGCGATGGCGATCAGGATGACCAGGCCGACCCCGAGCCGTAGATCAGCGCTCACGGGGCGTCCGTCCTGCAGTAACTGGACTGGCGACCCCGACCGGACTTGAACCGGCGACTTCCTCCGTGACAGGGAGGCACTCTAACCAACTGAGCTACGGGGCCTTGCGTCTTGCGGTACAGCGTGCCCCCAACGGGATTCGAACCCGTGCTACCGCCTTGAAAGGGCGGCGTCCTGGGCCTCTAGACGATGAGGGCGAACCGCATCACTCTAGCCCCGTCGGTGGACTCGCTAAGCATAGGGGACGGCCGGGCAGCGATTCACAACCGCCTCCGCCGCCTGCCCGCGAACAGCCGCCAGATCAGCAGCACGAGCACGCTGCCGATGACCGCGCCGATGAACGTCGACGCCTTGCGCAGGTCGAACCGGTCGTAGGCGATGATCGCCCAGAGGCTGCCGCCGGCGTAGGAGCCGATGATGCCGAGCAGGGCGGTGCCGAGACAGCCCAGCCGCTCGGGGCTGCGGACCAGCAGCCGTGCGAGCGCGCCGGCGAGCAGGCCGACGAGGAACAGGCCGAGGATGTAGAGGATCACGGTTGCGGCCTCATCCCGAGCAGGCGCACGCCGTCGTCGTCGCGCAGCACCGCGGTGATCCAGCCACCCTGCCGGCCGTGCTCGCACAGCGCGGCGGCGGTGACGGGCACCTCGACCGGTTCGACGTTGCGCTGCTCCCAGTTCATGCGGGCATGATGGCCCGCTTCGGCGAGTTCGTACACCGAGGTGTTCGCCGCCAGCTCGTCGCGGGCAGTGCGCAACCGTCCGATCACGTCGTCCAGGGCGTGCACGAGCGCGGGGTTGCCGTCGCACCATGTCGCCACCAGCTCGGGCCGGGTGCGGGCCACCCGCGATCCCGACCGGTAGGAGCCGGCCGCGAGGGAGAGCCCGAGCGGGCCGCCGTCCAGCCCGATCAGCGCGAGCGCCTCGGCCAGCACGTGCGGCAGGCCGATGACCCGGGCGACCGCGGCGTCCTGCTCGGCGGCGCTGGCCGGAACGGGGCGGGCGCCCAGGTCGCAGACCAGTTCGGCGATGCGCAGCCAGTCCTCGACCTCGGTGTCGTCCTCGACGGTGAGCGTCCACGGCGCGTCCCGGAACAGCAGCGGATCGGCAGCGGCCCAGCCGCTGTCCTCGGTGCCGGCCAGCGGATGGCCGCCGACGAAGCCGACCTGCGGGACGAGCTCGCGCACCGCCGCGAGCACGGGCGCCTTCAGCGTGCCGACGTCGGTCAGCAGCGCACCGCGCGCGATGTGGGGCGCCAGCGAGGCGAGGGCGTCGCGCACCTGCGGCAGCGGCATCGCCAGCACGACCAGGTCGGCGCCGTGCACCGCGGCCTGCTCGCTCGGCGCGACGGGGTAGCCGTCGGCGCTCGCCGCCGCAGCAGCGGTGGGATCGGCGTCGAAGCCGACGACCTCGAGGCCACCCTGGCGCATCGCGCGCATCAGCGAGCCGCCGATCAGCCCCAGCCCGAGGACCGCGACGCGGTGGAAGTGCGCGGTCATCGCATGTCCGCGGGCTGCCCGTTCACCGATCCGACGCTAGTCGCCGACCGGTAGCAGACTTGCAACGACTTCCCGCAGCCGCCGCGGACGTGTCAGGATCGGTATCTTCCGACACGCATCGGGTGGGGACATGGCACATCGTGGGTTCGCCGTCGCGGGGTATCGCGACGCCGGGCAGTGGCGTGCAGAGCCGCTGCCGACGGCCGTCCTCGACGACCTCGGCGCGTTGCTGCGGGCCCTCCGCGCGCAGCCGTCCGAGGGTGGCCCGTTCGTCCTCGCGTGCGTGGACGACGAGTTCTTCGTCATCGCCCGGCAGGAGGGCGCGCGCATCTCGCTGCTGCTGTCCGACCTCACCGCGTCGGTCGAATATCCGCTTGCCGAGCAGGCGTTGGCGCGCCTCGGCGAGGACCCACCCGACGATGACGAACTGGACGAGGTGTGGCCGGTCGGCGATCTCGACATCTTCGCCGATCTCGACATCTCCGAGGACGAGATGGAGCAGATCCTCGACGACATGGACGCCTACCCCGACGAGATGCTCGAGGCCGTCATGGACCGGCTGAGCATGACTGAGGCCTATCTCGCGGCGACCGATCTGGCGGTGCGCTGACCGTGAGCGCCTTCGCTGCCGTTCTCGCGCGCCGTGGTGAGCGCTGGCGCGTGGCCGAGGTCGACGTCGAGGGGTGCGAGGGCGTCGAGGACCTCGCCGATCTCGCGCGCGACGTCGACGGCGAGGTGCGTCTGGTCGTGATCGAGCAGGACGACGAGTATGCCGCGATCGTGCGCATCGACGACCCGGACGACGACCTGCGCGCGTTCCTGTCCGACGGCCACGCCGCCGACGCCTACCCGCTCGCCGCGGCCATCGCCGAGGATCTGGTCGAGATCGGCGAGGACGAGCTCGACGGCGACGAGGACGCCCCGCGCGGGCACGACAGCACCCCGTTCGGTGACGCCGAGATCGTCGACGACCTCGGCACGTCACCGTCGGACCTGCTGTCGATGTGCGCGCACGAGGGCACGTTGCCGATCGACGTGCTCGTCGCCGTGTGCGAGAAGGCCGGCTGCGGCGAGGCCTTCGACGACCTGCGCGCGTGACCGAGTCCGACGCGATCGCGGCCGCGCTCGTCGAGGCCCGCGCGGCGCTCGCGACCGGTGACGTGCCGATCGGTGCCGTGGTGCTCGATCCGGCCGGAGCGGTGATCGCGACCGGGCGCAACGAGCGCGAGGCCCGGCACGACCCGACCGGGCACGCCGAGATCGTCGCCTTGCGCGCGGCCGGCGAGGCGCTCGGCTCGTGGCAACTGTCCGGCTGCACTCTTGCCGTGACGCTGGAGCCGTGCACGATGTGCGCGGGCGCGCTCGTGCTGGCCCGCGTCGCGCGGTTGGTGTTCGGCGCCTGGGACCCGAAGGCGGGCGCCGTCGGGTCGTTGTGGGACGTCGTGCGCGACCGCCGGCTCAACCA
>DATBTJ010000019.1:0-47359 GCA_036559305.1 Jatrophihabitans sp. | reverse complement strand
TCGAAGCGTGGCGGCGGCCCCTCGTTGGCGCCTCGGCTCCAGCTGGCTGCGTACGGCGCGAGGTCCGCGGTGAACGCGGTGCGCACGCTCCACCCGTCCTCGGCGGTGACGATCGCTTCGTCGCCGGCGACGAGGCTGCGGACGGCGAACTCGGCGGCCAGGGCGTCCGCGCGCCACCGGTCGGCGACGACCACGGACAGCCGCGCCGTCCCGTTCGAGCGCACCCAGTGGCCGCCCGCGAGCAGCACGCCGTCCAGGTCGTCGACCGCCGGGGGCGTGGCGGCGGCACCGAAGAGCGAGAACTGCCCCTCCTGCGACATCGGTACCTCCTCTCGACGGCGTGCTGCGGAAAGCCGAACGGGCGGCCCGGGCGCGTGACGCCCCGGAACCGCCCGTGTCGATGGCGTCTACACGCCGGAGCGCACCACCGCGGCCGGCTCGCCGGCGGGCGTGTCACCCATCGACACCTTGCGTCGCCGCGACACGGTCACCGCGCCGATGATGATGACGAAGGCGACGATGCCGATCGCGGCCCGGATGCCCTTGTTGGCGTCGTGGCCCAAGCTGAACTCGATGACGGCCGGGGCGATCAGCACCGCCACCAGGTTCATGACCTTGATCAGCGGGTTGATCGACGGGCCGGCGGTGTCCTTGAACGGGTCGCCGACGGTGTCACCGATGACGGTCGCGGCGTGGGCCTCGCTGCCCTTGCCGCCGTAGCTGCCGTCCTCGACCATCTTCTTCGCGTTGTCCCAGGCGCCGCCGGAGTTGGCCAGGAAGACCGCCATGAGCACGCCCGCACCGATCGCGCCGGCGAGGTAGCCGGCAAGCGGACCGGCGCCGAAGGCGAACCCGACGGTGATCGGGGCGAGGATCGCCAGCAGGCCGGGCGTGGCCAGCTCGCGCAGCGAGTCCTTGGTGCAGATGTCGACCACGCGGGCGTAGTCGGGCTTCTCGGTGAAGTTCATGATCCCGGGGCGGGTGCGGAACTGCTCGCGCACCTCGTACACGACCCGTCCGGCCGCGCGACCGACCGCGCTGATCGCCAGGCCGCTGAACAGGAACACGACCGCTGCGCCGAGGATGACGCCGATCAGGATGTTGGGCGAGGTCACCTGGAAGTCGATGCTGCCCTTGGCGTGGTACTTCGTGAACGCCCGCGCGATCGCCTCGGTGAACGAGCCGAACAGCGCTGTGGCGGCGAGCACGGCGGTCGCGATCGCGATGCCCTTCGTGATCGCCTTGGTGGTGTTGCCGACGGCGTCGAGGTCGGTGAGCACGCGGGCGCCGGCCTCGTCGATGTCACCGCTCATCTCGGCCACGCCCTGGGCGTTGTCGCTGACCGGGCCGAAGGTGTCCATCGAGACGATGACGCCGGCGGTGGTCAGCAGGCCGGTGCCGGCGAGCGCGACGGCGAACAGCGAGACGGCGATCGAACCGCTGCCGAGCAGGAAGGCGCCGAACACGGCCAGCGCGATCAGCACCGCGGTGTAGACGGCCGACTCGAGACCGAGCGCGATGCCGGACAGGATGACCGTAGCCGGGCCGGTGCGCGAGGTGTCCGCGACATCCTTGACCGGACGGCGGATCGTGTCGGTGAAGTACCCGGTCAGCTGCTGGATGATCACCGCGAGGACGATGCCGATCAGCACCGCGACGAAGGCGATCACCTTCGGATTACCGCTGGCGTTGATGGCGTCGCCGAAGCCGCTGAACGTGCTCGGCAGGTACGTGAAGGCCAGGATCGCGACGAGCACGAGCGAGGTCGCCGCGGAGATGAAGAAGCCGCGGTTGATCGGCACCAGGCCGTTGCGGTCGCTCGCACGCAGCTTGGTGGTGAGGATGCCGACCACCGAGCTGATCACGCCGATGCCGCCGATGATCAACGGCAGCATCAGGCCCTTCGCACCGAACGCGGTCTGGCCGAGGATCAGCGCCGCGACCAGGGTCACCGCGTAGGACTCGAACAGGTCCGCAGCCATCCCGGCACAGTCGCCGACGTTGTCGCCGACGTTGTCGGCGATCGTGGCGGCGTTGCGCGGGTCGTCCTCGGGGATGCCCGCCTCGACCTTGCCGACCAGGTCGGCGCCGACGTCGGCGGCCTTGGTGAAGATGCCGCCGCCGACACGCATGAACATGGCGAGCAGGGCACCGCCGAAGCCGAAGCCCTCGAGCACGGTCGGGGCGTGGCTGTTGTAGGTCAGCAGCACGATGCTCGCGCCGAGCAGGCCGAGGCCGACGGTGAGCATGCCGACGATGCCGCCGGTGCGGAACGCGACGTGGAAGCCGCGCTCGGCGCCGCCACCCCGTGCGGCCGCCGCCACGCGGACGTTCGCGCGGGTGGCCATCGTCATGCCGATGTAACCGACGGCTGCCGAGAACGCCGCGCCGACCAGGAAGAACAGCGCGCGCCCGATGCGCACGCTCGCACCGCCCTCGTTGACCGGCAGCAGGAGCAGCAGCACGAACACGATGGCGGCGAAGATGCCGAGCGTGCGGAACTGGCGGTTCAGGTAGGCAGCAGCGCCTTCCTGCACCGCCTTGCTGATGCTCTGCATGTTCTCGGTGCCTTGGTCGGCCTTGAGCACCTCCTTCACCAGGACGTATGCGTAGGCCAGGGCGAGCACGGCTATGACCGCGATGATCGCGACGAAGCCCTTCTGCCCACCGGTGATTCCTGGCAGTGGCAGTGCTGCCAGTACGCCAGCGTCGTGCGACACCATGCAGTTACCTCTCAGTGAACGTCACCCGCGGCCGGCACCAGTGCGGCTCGCGACGGCAATTTCAATGGCACCGCCGGGCGCGCGTTTTCGCATCGCACAGCGGGCCGTATTTGACGGCCGGAGTCTAACCGCAGGCACAGGATCCGGCCTGCCGGGGTGTGGCGCGGGTCTCTTTCAGACCTCAGTCGCCGTCGGTGCTCGCCGGATCGGCCTCATCGGCGTTCTGCAGGCCCGCGAGCGCGCCATCGACGGAGTCGTGGATGCGGAACACGCCGTCCAGGCCGGTGATCGTGAAAAGCTTGAGGATGCGCTGATGGGTGCACACCAGCGGCAGGGCAGCGCCCTTCTCGGCCGCGGTGGTCCGTGCGGCCACCAGAGCGCCGAGGCCCGTCGAGTCCAGGAAGCCGACGTCGGTCAGATCGACGACGACCGACGAGCCGTTCTCCAGCAGTTCGGTGAGCCCGTCCTTGAGCGCCGGAGCGGCGTAGACGTCGACCTCGCCGCTCACGGCGACGACGGGGACCTCTGGCGAGCCCTGTCTGGTTACCGAAAGCTCCACTCGTGTGCCATCCCTTGTCACTGCGAACACCGGCGGTTCGCCGGATCCGAATCTCGCCCGAGTCCTGAGCGTCCGGCCTGCGACAGCATGCCACACAGACTTCAGGTGACGGTTCACCAGCGTCCGGGGAGCCGACCGGCACGCGCCCGCGCCCCGGTCTGGCGCGGGCCGACCAGCGGCAGGTCGACACGAGCGCTGACCTGCACCCGCACCGTGCCGCTGCGCCCGGACGGGTCGAGCGACACCCGGCACGCCCGCACCGTCGCGCCGTTGGCTGCCGCCACCACGCGGGCCGCGGCGCACGGGTCACCGCCGGCCCCGATCCGGCCGGCGGCCGCGAGCGCGGCGAGATCGGCAGCCGCCTCCGCGCGGTGCCGGGCGAGCACGGCGAGGGTCTGGACGACCACGACCGCCCCGACTGCCAGCACGACGGCGCTGCACGCGAGCACCCACACCGCGGCGCTGCCCCGGTCGCCGTTGTGCAGCCGCGACCGGCTCACGGCGGTTCCCGCGCCGCGACGGCCTGCTCGGTGACCACGACCGCCGGCAGGAACGGCACGAGCAGGTGCGCCTGCACCCGGGCCACCGCCCGCACGAACGTGCCGTCGGAGGTCACCGACACCGCTCCGTCCGCACGCCCGGGCAGGGACGGCGCCGCGTGGCCGCTCGCTCGCGCTGCCGCCCGCGCGGCCTCGCGCGCGGCGTCCTGCGCCCGCAACCGCGCCGAGGCGACCGAGACGGCGCTCAGCGCGACTGCGAGCAGCACGATCAGCACCGGCAGGCAGGCGGCCAGCTCAGCGGTGACCATGCCGCCGTCACGTCCTCGGGACGGGCGGCGCTCAGATCGCATGCAGCGCCGAGCGGACGATCGAGCTGAGCGCCGAGGACACCGCGTCGCTGCGCACGATCTTGTAGAGCACGACCGCGAAGGCGACGGCCGCGACCGTGCCGACGGCGTACTCAGCGGTGCTCATGCCGGCGTCGGCGACCGACCGGGTGCGGAAGGCGATACGGCGTGCGCCGCGGGACAGCAGAATGCGTAACCGAGTCATGGGGCAAGTCGACCAGCCCCACCCCCTCTGCGGGCCCCGCCGACCGCCGCTGTGGACGGCCCGACCCGCTGTGGACGCGCGGTCGGCGTCTGTCGCGGCGATGCGCTATGCGCACTCGCCTGACGGTGCGGCCCGGAGACGGCACGAGGCCCGGCCGGTGTCCCGGCCGGGCCTCGCGATCGCTGTTGTCAGCTGCTTACTTCGTGTAGCCGATCTTGGTGTAGTCGATCGACGCGAAGCCGAACGAGCCCAGGTTGGCCAGACCGTTCTTCACACCGCACATCTGCGGACGCTGGAACAGCGTGAGGGTGTGAACCTCCTGGAAGAGCGCCTTGTCGGCCTGCTGGACGAGCGCGGTGGCCTGGGCCTGGTCGGTCGCGGAGACCGCCTGGCTGAGGTACTTGTCGACCGTCGGGTTCGCGATGCCGGTGAAGTTCTGGCCACCGCCGGCCTTCGGCGACTTGTAGATCGACAGGCTGCTCGAGATCGGGAACGGCGTGCCCAGCCACGAGAACGGCGAGACATCGAAGTTGCCGGGGATGACGTACTTGTCGAAGAAGTCGTTCGACGGCACGGTCTTGATGTCGACCTTGACGCCGATGACCTTCATCATCGCCTGGAACAGCTCGCCCTCGTTCTTGCTGGAGGCGATGCCCGCCGGGATCGTGAAGTTGATCTCGAGGGGCTTGCCGCCCTTGGCGTAGTACCCGCCGTTCATCTTGAAGCCGTCGGCCTCGAGCATCTGCTTCGCCTTGCCGGCGTCGTAGGTACCGATGGTGCCGGTGTTGTCCTGGTAACCCGCCTGGCTGTTCATGTAGAAGTGGTTGCCGAGCGGGATGTCCGGCCACGGGATGCCGGTGAGGTCGGACTTGATGAGCGCGGTGCGGTTGGTGGCCATCGCGATCGCCTGGCGCACCTTCTGATCGGTCATGAAGCCGTGCGTGCCGTTGAAGGTGAACTGGCGATAATCGGGGCCCGCGGCCAGCGTGACGTGGCCACCGCTCGCAGACTTGACCTGCTTGTAGTCGGCCGGGTCGACCGCGACGTCGAAGACGTAGTCGATCTCACCGTTGACGAAGGCCTGGTTCGCCGCCGTCGACTGCTCGGCCTTGAAAACGATCTTGTCGAGCATCGGCTTGTTGCCCCACCACTTCGGGTTGGGCGTGACCGTGACGGTCTGGGCGGACTGGCTGAACTGCGGATTCCCGAACGGACCGCCGGTCACCGGGATCTTGCTCAGGTAGCCCTTGTTGAACAAGTTCGGGTCGTTGTTGTACTTCGCCGGGTAGAGCGGGTTGGCGTAGAGCGCCTTCCAGTCGACGAACGGCTTGGCGAACTTGATGATGACGTCGAACTTGTTCTTGCCCTGCGTCACGCTCGCGACCTGGTCGAAGCCGGTCGAGCTCGCGACCTGGTAGGCCTTGTTCTTGCCGTTGTTCGCCTTCCACGTGGCCGCGTAGTCGGCCTCGGTGATCGACGAGCCGTCAGACCATTTGGCCTTCGGGTTCAGCTTCAGCTCGATCGTCTGCGGGCTGGCCGAGGTCTGCGCCGCCGACGTGACGTAGTCGGGATTCGGGGTGACGTTGGCCTTGGAGTCGGAAACGAACGGAATCGGCATGATGGCGTCCATCACGTTCGCGGTCGAGGACTCCGGACCGTCGGTCTGGTTGTAGTTCCACTGCGTGGAGAACTGGTCCAGGCCCCAAACGATCGTGCCGCCCTGCTTGAGCTTCGACACCGGCTGCGGGTTGATGTCCTGGGCGACGAGCCCGCTGGTGCCGCCGCCGGAGTTGGTCGACGGAGCCGAACTCGGGGTCGACGACGAACCGTTGCTGCTGGTGTTGCCGCTGCCGCCACCACCGTTCCCGGAACTGCTACATGCGGCCACGCCGAGCGCGGCCATCAGCGCAGCGGCAGTCAGCGCCACGCCTCGGGTAGTTGCTTTCACTTGTCCTCCTGTTGGGTGGTGGGTATTTCCCAGCTCATGACTGGCCCCGCGAAGTTCACGATCAAATCGACACAGCTACACGACCATCACGGCTTCGGCGAAGTGACACGCCGCCTTGTGGTCTGCGCCCTGTTCGTAGAGCGGGGGGTCCTCGTTCTCGCAGCGCGCTTTGTCCTGCGCGTCGAGCGCCTCGTACTTGAAGCACCGTCCCCGGAACCGGCAGCCGGACGGCACGTTCGCCGGGCTGGGCAGGTCTCCCTTGAGGAGCAGGCGGCGACGCTGCCGCTCCTTGACCGGGTCAGGAACCGGGATCGCCGACAGCAACGCCTGCGTGTACGGGTGTGACGGCCGCTCATAGACCGAGTCGACGTCGCCGATCTCGACGATGCGACCGAGATACATCACCGCGACGCGGTCGGCGATCACCCGTACGACGGACAGGTCGTGGGCGACGAACAGATAGGACAGCGACAACTCTGCGCGTAGTTGCAGCAGAAGGTTGATGACACCGGCTCGGATCGACACGTCGAGGGCGGACACCGGCTCGTCGAGCACCAGCACCTTGGGCGTCAACGCCAGCGCACGGGCGATGCCGATGCGCTGCCGCTGGCCGCCGGAGAACTCGGCCGGGAACCGGGAGCTCATCGCCGGGTCGAGCCCGACCAGCCGCAGCAACTCGTTGGTGCGCCGCTCGATCTCCTTGCGATTCATGCCGTGCGTACGCATCGGTTCGGCGAGCACGTCACCGACCGGCAGGCGCGGGTCGAGCGCTGCCAGCGGATCCTGGAAGACCACTTGAAGGTCGCGACGGATCCCGCGGCGCTCGCCGCCGGTGAGCTCGCGGGTGTCGCGGCCGTTGATGCGCACCGCGCCTTCCTGCGGCTTGTTCAGCTCGAGGATCTGCAGCAAGGTGGTCGTCTTGCCGCACCCCGACTCGCCGACCAGCCCGAGGGTCTCGCCCTCGCGGATCTCCAGGTCGATGCCGTCGACGGCCTTCACTGTGCCGACCTGGCGTTTGAGCACCGCGCCCTTGAGCAGCGGATAGTGCCGCTTGAGCCCGTCGAGCTCGAGCACCGCCTTGCGCTCGTCGCGAGGGATGCGTGCAACCGCGGCCGCCGCGATCTCCGGTGCGGGGAAGACGTCGTTGACCTGCAGGTTCTCCTGCTCGATCTTGGTCTTGCGGATGCAGGCTGCGAGGTGCCCCGACCGGCCGATCGGCTCCAGCGGGGGCTCGATCGTCTTGCAGTCGTCGATGGCGAGCGGGCATCGCGGGACGAACGGGCAGCCCGGCGGCAGCGTCGCCAGCGATGGCGGGTTGCCCTCGATCGGGGTGAGCGAGGAGCCACCCTGCGCGTCGATGCGCGGGATCGAGCCGAGCAGGCCCAGCGTGTAGGGCATGCGCGGGTGGTAGTAGATGTCGTCGGTCGTCCCGATCTCGACGGGACGTCCGGCGTACATGACCATCACCCGGTCGGCCAGGCCGGCGACCACACCGAGGTCGTGGGTGATCATCACGATCGCGGCGCCGGTCTCGCGCCGGGCGGTCTGCAGCACGTCCAGGATCTGCGCCTGGATCGTGACGTCGAGAGCGGTGGTCGGCTCGTCGGCGATGATCACGTCGGGATCGTTCGCGATCGCCATCGCGATCATCACGCGCTGCCGCATACCGCCGGAGAACTCGTGCGGGAAGGCGTTGATGCGATCCCGCGGGTTCGGAATGCCGACCAGGTCGAGCAGCTCGACCGAGCGGTCGCGGGCCTGCCGCTTGGTCATCTTGTCGTTGTGGATCAGCAACGCCTCGCTGACCTGCTGGCCGATGGTGTACACCGGCGTCAGCGCCGACAGCGGTTCCTGGAAGATCATCGACAGCTGCTTGCCGCGGATGTCGGACAGGTGCCGGTCGTCGAGCCCGAGCAGTTCGCGATCGCGCAGCCGGATCGAGCCGCCGACGCGGGCGTTGGTCGGCAGCAGCCCCATGATGGCAAGCGAGGTCACGGACTTGCCGGACCCGGATTCGCCGACGATCGCGAGCACTTCGCCGCGGCGCAGCGAGAAGTTCAGCCCGCGGACGGCACGCACGTCGTTGCCGTCGCCGCCGGGGAACGTGACGGAGAGGTCCTCGACCGTGAGGACGCTGTCCGTGTCGATCTTTCCGGTGGAGATGAACTCGGTGGTTTCGGTAGTCACTGGGCCTTCCCGGCGGAGGGGTCGAGCGCGTCCCGCAGCGCGTCGCCGACGAGGTTCACGGCGAGCACGAGCAGGATCAAGAACACGGCGGGGAACAGGAACAGCCACGGATAGGTGAATGCGGCGTTCTGTCCGTCGTTGAGCAGGGTGCCGAGCGAGATGTCCGGCGGCTGCACTCCGAAGCCGAAGAACGACAGGCTGGCCTCGAGGATGATTGCGGTGCTGACATTGATCGTCGCGTCGATGATCAGCAGCGAGGACAGGTTCGGCAGGATGTGGTTCAGGATGATCTTCCACTGTGGCACGCCCATGTACCGGGCCGCCATCACGTACTCGCGTTCCTTGAGCGCCAGCGTCTGGCCGCGCACGATGCGCGCCGTGATCTGCCAGATGAACGCGGCGAGCAGCGCGACGAACAGGATCCAGTTGCCGGCGAACGAACCGGACATGATCGCGATGATCAGGAACGACGGAACCACGAGCAGCAGGTCGACGATCCACATCAGAATGCGGTCGGTCCAGCCACCGAAGTAGCCCGCTGCCGAGCCGACGATGGCCGCAAGACCGGTGGCGAACACTGCGACGAGCAGCCCGATCAGGATCGACTTCTGCGCCCCGCGCATGGTTGCGGCGAACAGGTCGAGGCCGGTCTGGTCGGTGCCGAACCAGTGCAGCTTGCTCGGTGCGGTCAGGAAGTTCTCGAAGTCGTGGTCGGTGTAGCTCCACTTCGAGAAGTGCGGCCCGACGAAGGCCAGCAGGATCAGCAGCACGACCAGGAGCAGGCCGAACAGACCGCGCTTCTGCTGGGCGAACCGCTTGAGCACGAGCCGGCCGCGACCGGTGACCGCGGTGTCGTCGATCGCGGCGCCGGGCTTCGCCTCGCCCTCGGGCGCATGGCCGGAGGGAAGCAGGGCTTCGGTGGGAGAGGTCATGGGTCAGCTCCGCACTCGGGGGTCGAGCAGGGCCACCACGAAGTCCTGCAGGAACGACGCGAACAGCACCAGGACGGCGACGAACAGCGTGACGGCTGCGACCGAGTTGGTGTCGTTGCCCTGGATGGACGTGACGAGCAGTTCGCCCATGCCGTGCCAGCCGAAGATGATCTCGGTGAAGGTGGCGCCGACGAAGATCAGGGCGAAGCTGTAGGTGAAGATCGTCGCCGCCGGGATCAGCGCGGTGCGCAGCGCGTGCTTGACGAGCGCGGTGCGCCGCCGCAGACCCTTGGCACGGGCGGTGCGGACGTAGTCGCTCGCCAGCACGTCCAGCATCGCGTTGCGCTGATAGCGCGACAGGAAGGCCGCCCCGGCGAGCACCAGGGTGACCGTCGGCAGGATCAGGTGATTGAGCCGGTTGAAGAAGTGCGCCCAGCTGTCGCCCGGAATCTTCGGGTTGTACTGGCCGGAGAACTCGAAGATCGTGTGCCCGGCCCAGCCGTTGATCTTCGTGGCGAGAATCTGCAACAAGATCGCGAGCACGAACGTGGGGACGGACAAGATCACGAACGAGGACAACGTGAAGAAGTGGTCGATGAGTTTGTACTGCCGGACGGCAGACCACGCACCGATCACGACCCCGAGGATGCCGCCGAGGATGGTTCCGACCAGCAACAGCTGACCGCTGACCCACAGGCGCCGGCCGACGTCGGCGTTCACCGAGCCGCCCTGCACCTCCGAGCCGAGGTTGCCGTGGACGAGGTCGTCGAGCCAGTGCCCGTATCGATTGAGCACCGGGGTGTCCGGGTTGAGGTTGAGCGAGTCGAGCTTCGCCGAAATCACCGCCTCCGGCGGTTTGGGGTTCCGATTCTCGTAATTCGATTTCGGATTCAGGCTGACCGCGGCGAGAATGTAGGCCAGTGAGGTGGCTATGAACACGAGGATCACGTAGTTCACGAGCCGCCTCAACAAGAACTTCGTCAAGCTTGCTCCTCTCCGCGGACGCGACCCATAGTTCCAGTCGAATCGCGAAGTTCGACAATATTCATCAGTTCGTTACGTACGACGGCGAAAACCGCACGCTCGAACAGGCCCTCTGACCGAACAGATCGACCGTTCGCGCGACGGCGCAAGCTGGCCGCCGACAGCGGCCACCGGACCGAGATCCGGGTCACGCCGTGGCTTCGACGGGCACACCATATGTCGGACGAACTGTGCTGGCGCGCGAGGGTCCCCCGCGACGCGCGATCCGGGTCGAGCGGGGTGCGCGAAGATCAACCGAGCAACCGGCCGGCCAGGCCGATCAGCGCGGGCACGATGCCCAGGCAGACGAACGCGGGGAGGAAACACAGGCCCAGCGGGGCAGCTGCCAGCACGCCCGCGCGATGGGCTCGCGCCAGGCCGCGTTGCCGGGCCCGGGCGCGCAGGTCGGCGGCGAGGGCCTCGACCCCCACGGCGAGGCGCACCCCGCTGTGCGCGCTGCGCACAGCGACCGCGGCGACCGGTCCCAGTGCCGGGTCCGCGGCGACGCTCGACCAGGCGTCGGCCGGGTCGGCACCGAGCTGTAACAACCGGCCCACCCGGGTCAGCTCGTCGGCCAGTGCGCCCGCTGCCGGCGCCGCCGCGAGCACCGCGCGCTCGACCGGTTGCCCGGCCTGTAACGCCACGGCGAGCAGGTCGAGCGCGAGCGGGACCGCGGGCTCGGCGCGACCGCGCCCGGGGCGCCCGCGCAGGTGACGCACCCCGGCGACGCCGGCCGGGGCGGCGAGCGCGGCCGCGAGCAGCCCGCGCCCGTGGCCGAGCAGCGCGAGGCAGCAGCAGCCGATCGCGACCGCGGCGACCGCGTCGAGCGCACGGGGCGACAGCTCGCGCGCCCGGATCGCGCGGGCCGGCGAGTGCCGGGGCCGCCGCTCGGCGGCCGGGCGGCCGCCGGCGAGCAGCAGCGCGGCGGCGGCCAGCAGCCACGACAGCGTCACGGCCGTTCCGCACCGCTCGCCAGGCGATGGGTCCACAGCAGCCCCGCCGCATCGAGGGCCACCCCGACCACGAGCAGCGCGTGGCCGGGACGAGTGGTGAGCAGCACGGTGACCGGGGCGGCCTGCATGGCGCTGCCCAGCGCCAGACCCAGCGCGGGCAGCACGGCGAGCAGCGCTGCCGACGACCGGGCGCCGGCCAGCGCGGTGGCCACCGCATCGCGCTGGCCGATGCGGGCCGCGAGGTCGCGTGCGACGCGCGCGCACACGTCGGCCAGGGGTGCGCCCGTGGCAGCGGCCAGCTGCCAGGCCGGTGCGAGCCCCCCGAGCGTGCCGGTCGGGTCCGGCGGTGTCCCGGAACCGAGCGCAACGGCCGTCGCGGTCAGCTCGGCGGCATGCAGCGGCGCGACCTGCGCAGCGGCGTGCAGCGCGACTGCCGGTGCCGCGCCGGCGTCGAGCTCGGCCGCGGCCAGCCGCAGCGCGGCGAGGAGCTGGCGGTCGGCGCGCTCACGCCGGCGCCGCGTGCGGGCGGCGAGTGCCAGCCGGGCGGACGTGCCACCGGCGACCAGAGCCGCGAGCCCGACCAGCGGCCCGGCAAGCGCGACGCACCCGCCCGCACCGGCGCCGACCGCCACCGCGGCCGCCGCCCGGGGCGAGAGCGTGTCAGCCCGTGCCGGCGGCGGGCGAGCTGCGCGGTCACGCACGCCGCCGGCGACCGTCGCGAGCCGGCCACGAGCGACGAGCACCCGCGCCCGCGCTCGGGCAGCCGGCACCCCGGGCAGCAACAGCAGCGCGAGCGCCAGCCAGAGCCACGGCGCCCAGCTCACGGCGCCACCCCGTGCAGCAGCGCCGGCGGTGCGACCTCACGCGCCGCGAGCTCGTCGAACAGGGCGCCCGCCGCGGCACCGGTCCCGGCGGCGCGCTGCCACACCGGATGCGCCCCGAGCGAGTCGCCGGCCCGGTCGAGCAGGCTCACCTCGTCCACGACGCGGCTGCCGTCTCGCAACCGCCGCAGGTGCACGACCACGCGCAGCGCGCTCGCCGCGAGCGAGGTCACGGCGGCGCTCGGCAGGCCGGCCAGCCCGCCGAGCGCGGCCAGCCGGGCCGGCACGTCGGCCGCCGAGTTGGCGTGCAGGGTCGCGGCGCCGCCGTCGTGGCCGGTGTTCAACGCGACGAGCAGCTCGACCATCTCGGCGCCGCGGAACTCGCCGACGACCAACCGGTCCGGCCGCATCCGCAGCGACTGGCGCACCAGCTCGCGCAGTCCGACCGCGCCCGCACCCTCGATGTTGGCGGCGCGGCTGACCAGCCGCACCGCATGCGGGTGGTCGAGCACGAGTTCGGCGGCGTCCTCGATCACGACGATCCGCTCGGCCGCGGGCACCCCTGCGAGCAGCGCACCGAGCAGGGTCGTCTTGCCGACGCCCGTCCCGCCCGAGACGACGAACGGCACTCGTGCGGCGACCACCGCCGTCAGCAGGTCACCGACCGCCGGCGGGCACGCGCCGCGCGCGAGCAGGTCGGCCAGCGTCGGCCGGCTGCGGGCGAGCACCCGCAGTGAGACGGTCGTCGACGCGCACAGCGGCGGAAGCACAGCGTGCAACCGGGTGCCGTCGGCCAGACCGGCGTCGACGAAGGGCTGCGCGTCGTCGAGGCGGCGGCCGGCACCCGCGGCCAGCCGCTGCGCGAGCCGGCGAACCGCGGCGTCGTCGGCGAAACGCACCGGCACCCGCTCGAGGCCACTGCCGCGGTCGATCCAGACCGAGTCCGGCGCGTTGACCAGCACGTCGCTGACGCCGGGCAGGGCGAGCAGCGGCTCGAGCGGCCCGGCGCCGGTGAGCTCGTAGCCGATCTCGCGTTCGAGGCCGGTAAGCACCGCGTCGTCGACGATGCCGACCGTCTCGGCCCGCACGGCTGCGCCCAGGTCACCGTCGGCGGTGGCCAGGCGCTGCCGCACCCGCGCGACCAGCGGGGCGTTCACGCTGACATCACCGGACCCGCCACTTGGCCCTGCGGTGCGATGAGGAGCTTGCTTCCGGTTTTCATGCGGCGATCCCGTCCACGATGCCGGCAGCCACGCGCCGGGCGACCCGTTCGGCCGGCCGGTCGATGGGCGGCAGCACGCCGAGCAACGGCGCCCCCAGCAGATCGACGGCCTCGGCCACGCCGAAGCCGCCCCGGCGCAGCACCAGCCCGACCGCGACGTCGGGCAGCGAGCGCAGGACCGCGGCGGCGGCCGTGAGCGAGCGGACATCGGTGGCTGCGGCCACGAGCACGCACATCGCGCAGCAGGCGAGCCCCGCCTCGCGCAGCGGCCCCGGCGCCCGGGGCAGGTCGAGCACCACCGGCCCGCGCGCCGCCGCGGCCGCGACGACCTCGCCGACCGCCTCGACCGCCGGCGCCACATCGGCGGCGAGGACGGGCGTCGCGTTCCAGCGCGGCAGCCCGGCGGCGAGCACCTCGGGATCGAGCCGGCCGCCACCGGTCCGCAACCCGGACCACCGGGCGCCCGGCAGGTCGTCGATGCCGAGCAGCACGTCGATGCCGCCACCGACCGGGTCGAGATCGATCAGCGTCGCCCGATCGGCGACCGACGTGAGGACGGCCGCGAACGTCGAGGCGCCCACACCCCCGCTGCCGCCCACCACGCCGATCACGCCACCGAGTCAAGCGCCGATCCGCCCCGTCGGCATGCCCGTCGGCGTCGGCTGTGGATAACACGCCGGGCTGTGGACGACGGGCTTGACAGCCCACGTCCGTAGCATCACCAGACGTGGTTGCAGGGCCGGCAAGGAGCGCAGCGTTCTTCGACCTGGACAAGACGATCATCGCCAAGTCCAGCGTCCTGGCATTCGGCCGGCCGTTCTACCACGGCGGGCTCATCAACCGGCGTGCCGTGCTGCGCAGCGCGTACGCCCAATTCGTCTTCGCCCTGGCCGGCGCCGACGAGGACCAGATCGAACGGATGCGCGCCTACCTGACCAGCATGTGCGCGGGTTGGGATGTCGCCCAGGTCCGCGACATCGTCTCCGAGACGCTGCACGAGATCATCGATCCGATCGTCTACGACGAGGCGGTGGAGCTGATCGGCATGCACAAGGCCGCCGGACGCGACGTGGTGATCGTCAGTTCGTCCGGTGAGGAGGTCGTCGGCCCGATCGGCGCGATGCTCGGCGCCGACCACGTCGTCGCGACGCGGATGGTCGTCGCCGAGGGCAAGTACACCGGCGTCATCGAGCTCTATGCCTACGGCGCGGAGAAGGCGGTCGCCGTGCGAGCCCTCGCCGAGGCGTGCCACTACGACCTGGCCGCGAGCTACGCCTACTCCGACTCCGCGACCGACGTCCCGATGCTGGAGACGGTCGGCCACCCGTTCGCGGTCAACGCCGACCGCGCCCTGCGCCGGATCGCGGCCGAGCGCGACTGGCCGACCCTCACCTTCTCCAACGCGGTGCCGCTGCGGCAACGCATCTCGGGGCTGCGCCCGGACCACCCGACGCTCACCGCGGCCGCCGTCGGCGCCGGGCTCGCGGCGGGCGGGCTGTTCTGGTTCGCCTCCCGGCGCCGGACGCGGCGCACCTGAGCGCGAGCCAGGCAGCACCGAAGAAGATCCGCAGCACGCGTGCCGACACGCCGCGAATCCCTTGCCACGACGTGTGACCCGCGCCATAGTCGAAGCAGGTTCGCGGCCCCGTCCATGGCGGTCCAGCCCCCAGTGGGACCGCGTACCTACACGGCCAGTCGGGTACCCACGCGGGCGTCCACACCACCAACGGTGAGTCGGCGGGGACCGGTGTTTCCGGCCCTCGACACGACGTTTACCAAGAGCACGCTTGGTAGCCCGAACGGCCGTGGCGGCGGCGTCGAGGTGACCGCACAGTCACCCCGGCGCCGTCGGCCTGTGCTCTGCGGGTCAGCTGCGGATCAGCCGCGGGTCAGCGCCTGGCAGATGGCGCTCGCCTCGACCGCGCCCGCCTCGATCGCCCGGGCGCTGTAGCGGATCCACCCGGCCACCCCGTCGGGTTCACCGCTGCGGTAGCCGGCGAGCGCGGCGTCGTACTCGGCGCGCAGTTCGAGGTGCCCCGCCTCGACCACGACCAGCGACTTCGGGTCGAGCCCGCGCGCCACCAGCGTGAGCCGGACGCCGGTCAACCCGACCAGCGGCGACACCGGGGCGAACGCGTCGAGGGCGGCGATCTCGCCGTGGACGAGCGCGCCGACGGCGATCGCGGGCGCCGACGTCACGGCGAGCACCGCGGCCAGCGTGTCCAGCCGGTCCGCGCCCGCGCGCGGGCGTCCCAGCGCGTCGGCGGGGACGAGGTCGGCGGCCGCCAGCGCGTGCAGCCGGGCGAGCGCCTGCCGCGGGGCGCGTGACCAGGTGTCGGCCAGCGGCCCGATCGCACCCTGCGCGCGCAGTGCGCCCTGCACCAGCGGATCGTCCCCGGCAGCTCCGGAGCGGACAGCGGCGAGCTCGGCCGTCGATCCGGCGAGGACGGCGGCGGCCCAGGCACCGCGCACCGAGGATTCGGTGGAGACGTCGGCCGAGCGGCGCCGCAGCGCCCGGTTGCCGAGCAGGGCGTCGACCGCGGCGCGGGCCTGGTCGACGGAGGCGGTCACGCCCGGCAGGTCGAGCAGGGGGCGCAGCGGGTCGTCCACATCGGCGACGCTAGCGGTCTTGCGAATTGTCCGACCCACCGCGTGTACTCACACCATGACCGAGAACCGTGACCAATCCGGCCGGACGATCCTTCCCGGCAGCGCCCGTGATGCCGCGCCCGAGGCCAGCGGTGCGCAGCCGCTCGACCCGACGGCGTCGGTCGAGCTCACGGTGGTGCTGCGCCGCCGGGCCGACGGCGAGCTGGGCGCTGATCCCGACGACCTGGAGACGGTGCGCTCGACCCTCGCGGCCGAGGGGCTCGAGATCGTGTCCGCCGATGCCCCGTCGCGCCGAATCCGGGTCCGCGGCACCGCGTCGGCCGTCAACGCGACCTTCGGCACCCAGCTGCACCAGGTCACCAGCCGGGCCCCGGACGGGCGCACCGTCACCCACCGGCAGCGCACCGGCGAGCTGTCCGTGCCCGCCGCGCTCGCCGACCGGGTGCTCGCCGTGCTCGGCATCGACGACCGCCCACAGGCCCGCGGCCAGTTCCGCGTCGCCGCCGCGCAGGCGGTATCGGTGAGCTACACGCCCGTCCAGCTCGCGCAGGCCTACAACTTCCCGGCCGGCACCGACGGCACCGGGCAGACCATCGCGATCATCGAACTGGGCGGTGGCTACGCCCGGGCCGACCTCGACAACTACTTCCGGGATCTGGGGCTGAGCACCCCGGCCGTCACCGCGGTCGGCGTCGACGGCGCGGCCAACCAGCCCGGCAAGGATCCGCAGGGCGCCGACGGCGAGGTGCTGCTCGACATCGAGGTGGCCGGGGCGGTCGCACCAGCCGCCGCGATCGCGGTCTACTTCGCGCCCAACACCGACGCCGGGTTCCTCGACGCGGTCAGCGATGCCGTCCACGCCACGCCCGCGCCGGCCTCGATCAGCATCAGCTGGGGCCAGCGGGAGGACCAGTGGACCGCCCAGGCACGCACCGCCATGGACAGCGTGTTCGCCGACGCGGCCCAGCTGGGCGTCGTGGTGACCGCCGCAGCCGGCGACAACGGCAGCGGCGACGGCGCCTCCGACGGCTCCGACCATTGCGACTTCCCGGCGTCGAGCCCGAACGTCATCGGCTGCGGCGGCACCTCGCTGCCCGAGCTCACCGGTGCCGAGACGGTGTGGAACGACGGCGCCGGCGGCGGCGCGACCGGCGGCGGCGTGAGCACCGCGTTCCAGCGTCCGGCCCGGCAGGCCGACGTCGGGGTGCCCGGGCGCACCGGGCGGGGCGTGCCCGACGTCGCCGGCAACGCCGACCCGCGCACCGGCTACCAGGTGCTGGTCGACGGCAGCCGCACCGTCATCGGCGGCACCAGCGCGGTCGCGCCGCTGTGGGCCGGTCTGATCGCCCGGCTGGCCCAGGCGACCGGGGGGCCGCTGCACGGGTTCGCCGACACGCTGTACGCGGGGGCAGCCGCCGGCACCAGCCCGTCCGGGTTCAGGGACGTGACCAGCGGCAACAACGGCGGGTTCACCGCAGGCCCCGGATGGGACGCCTGCACCGGCCTCGGCAGCCCGGACGGGACGGCGCTGCTGGCCCGTCTGCAAGGGACCGCAGCGGGGACGTGATGCGGCGCGGCAGGGGGAACTGCAAGGATCGACCCGATCGCGCCCGATCGCGCCCGACCTCGCCCGTGCTCGTCAGAGGGAGAACACCGCCGTGACGTCCAGTTCCGACCCGGCTCCGACCACCGCCGAGCACAGCGCCCGGCATGCCGCCGAGCCGTCCATCGGCCAGCTCGTCCATGACGCGTCGGAGTCGCTGTCGACGATCATTCGCGGCGAGATCGAGCTCGCCAAGGTCGAGCTGCGCTCCTCGGTCAAGAACGCCGGGGTCGGGGCGGGGATGTTCATCGCGGCCGCCGTCCTGCTCGCGTACTCGCTGACCTTCGGCCTGCTGGCGCTCGCCGAGGGGCTCATCTCGCTCGGCCTCTACCGCTGGCTGGGTTACCTCGTGGTGTTCGCGCTGCTCGTCGTCGTGGTCGGACTGCTCGTCCTGCTCGGGGTGAAGAAGGTCAAGCGGGTCAAGTCCCCGCAGCGCACCATCGAGACCGGTCGGGACACCGTGGCCTACCTGAAGTCCCATCCCAAGGCTCCTGAGTCCACTCCGTAGCCATGGGATTCGGACCGCTCCCCCGCGCCCCGGACAGCTCGGTCGCCCTGGTCGAGGGCCCCTGGACGCACCGGGTCGTGCGCGCACACGGCATCGCACTGCACGTGGCCGAGGCCGGGTCGGGCCCGCTGGTGCTGCTGCTGCACGGGTTCCCGCAGTTCTGGTGGGCCTGGCACCGGCAGCTGAGCGACCTCGCCGACGCGGGCTTTCACGCGGTCGCGGTCGACCTGCGCGGCTTCGGGGCCAGTGACAAGCCACCGCGCGGTTACGACGCGCCGAACCTGGCCGAGGACATGGCCGCCCTGGTGTCGGCCCTCGGCGAGACCACCGCGATGGTGGCCGGCAGCGACCTCGGCGGCATGCTCGCCTGGACGATGGCGGCGACCCGGCCCGAGGTGGTGCGCGGCGTGGTCGCCCTCGGCGCGGCCCACCCGCTGCGGTTGCGCTCGGCGGTGCGTCACGACCGCGCCCAGCGCCATGCGTCCGGCTACGCGCTGCGCACCTTCCAGGTACCCCGCCGCCCCGAACACCTGCTGGCCCAGGATTCGCGGTGGGTGCGCGAGCTGTTCGACACCTGGACGGGCCCGCGCTGGCGCGGCACGCCCGGCTACGTCGCCGACGTCGAGCGCTACGCCGAGGCGATGCGCATCCCGCCGGCCTACTACTGCGCGTCGGAGTACTTCCGCTGGTTGGTGCGCTCGCTGCCGCGCAGTGACGGCCGCCGCTTCGCCGAGGCCCTGCGCACGCCCGTCGCGGCACCCGTCCTGCAGCTGCACGGCGACTTCGACACCTGCGTGCTGCCCTCGACCGCCCAGGGCTCCGGGCAGTACGTCACCGGCCGCTACGAGTGGCGCCTGCTCGACGGCGTCGGGCACTTCCCGCACAACGAGGTGCCCGACCTGGTCAGTGGCGAGCTCATCCGCTTCGCCAAGGAGCTGCACTAGCAGTCGCGAGCCGCTCAGCGCCGCCCCGACGACAACAGTCAGCCGGCAGATTCCGCTCGATCACCAACCGCCCCGACGACAGCAGCCGGCTCAGCCCGGCGTGCAGGACCCGGTGTTCACCGGCGTGGTCTCGCGGCGTCCCTCGCGGAAGGCGCTCGCGACCTCCGCGGCGGTCAGCACGTAGCCGGTGTCGCTCGAGCGCAGGTCGGTCGCGAACACCACGCCGAGCACGCGCCCGTTGGAGGCCAGCAGCGGCCCACCGGAGTTGCCGCTGCGCACCAGCGACCGGATCGAGTACACCTCGCGACGCACGCCGGCGTTGCCGTAGATGTCCGAGCCGGACACCGTGGTGCGCGCCCGCACCCGCGCGGTCTGCACGTTCAGCGGGCCGTCCTGCGGGTAGCCCATGACGACGGCCGGGTTGCCGGTACCGGCCGGCGTCGGCGCGAAGCGCAGCGGGCGCGCGGACAGGTCCGGGACGTCGAGCACCGCGACGTCGCGGTCGGGGTCGTAGAGCACCACGGTGGCCGCCAGCTGGTGATCACCGACCACGATGCTGACCTGGCGGGTGCCGGCGACCACGTGCGCATTGGTCATGATGTGGTGCGGCGAGACGACGAACCCGGATCCCTCGATGCCGCGCCCGCACGAGGGCGCCTGGCCGTAGACCTTGAACGTCGACTGCGCGGCGAGGTGCACCTGTCGCTTCTCGGCGGGCGTCAGCGACGCCGGGGCGGGGACGTTGACGATCGTCGTCGACGGCAGGTCGCCGAACACCGGCGGGAAGCCGCTCTGATCCAGGAAGCCGCGCAGCTTGCCGTAGAGCGCGCGCATGCCGTCCGGCATCGCGTCGTTGACGCCGCGCACGATCGACGACTGCGACGCCTCGGAGGCCAGGGACGGATACGGCGAGGACGCGAGCGGGACGGCGATCATCCACGCGACGAGCAGCACCGACAGCACGCCGAGCACCGCGCCGACCCCGGAGTCGACCTGCCGGCCGACGTTGCGCACGAAGCGCTGCTTGAGGTGCGAGCCGAGCCAGGTGCCCAGCAGTTGTCCGAGCATGGCGAGGAACAGCACGCACACGATCGCCACCGGCACCTGCGCCCGGCCGTGCGCCAGGCGCGAGCCGAGCGGCTCGGCCAGCTGCGCCCCGAGGATCGCGCCACTGAAGAATCCCACCAGCGACAGCACGCCGACGACGGCCCCGTTGCGGAATCCGGTGAACGCGTACGCCAGCGCAGCCAGCAGGATGACGAGGTCGAGCAGGTTCACGGCTCGACGACCAGGGTCCCGCTCATGCCGAGCTTGGCGTGGATCGTGCACACGAACGGATACTTGCCCGGTGCGGGCGCGAGGAACGTCTTCGCCCGCGACTGCCCGCCGTTGACGATCGGGACGTAGTCGCCGGGGAAGCCGGAGAGCGACCAGTCGTGCGGGGCGCCGGCGTCGTCGTGCTTGAGCACGACCTCGACCCGGCCGCGGTGCACGACGATCGTGGACGGGTGGAACCGGTCGTCGGTGCCGACCTCAAGGGTGACCCGCTGCACGCCGCCGACCGCGGTGGCCGTGGCGGTCCCGCTGTTCGGTGCGCGGTTGACCGGCGACGAGCCGTTCGAGCAGCCGGCGAGCGCGATCACGGCGGCCGTCACGCAGGCGGCGATGCAGCGCACGGGCATGCCGACGACGGTACCGGCGCCGGGTACCGCCTCAGCCCGCGGACGGGCGTCCTATCAGCCGATCCGGCAGCGGCTCATGCCGCGTGGTGTCCCACGGCTGCTCCCAGCCGCCGAAGGCGAGCATGCGATCCAGCAGCCCGGCGGTGAAACCCCAGACGAACAGCCCGGCGACCCGGAAGCCGGGGCCGATCCAGCCGGACGGGTGGGTGACCCGGAACCGGTTGGCCGGGTCGGTGAGCTCGGCGATCGGCACGACCACGGCGCGCGCGACCTCGACGGTGTCGACCGGTGCGACGGGGTGCGGCCGGCGCCACCAGGCGAGCACCGGCGTCACGACGAAGCCGGTCACCGGGATGAAGATCGCCGGCAGGGTGCTCAGCACGTCAACCGAGGACGGGTCGAGCCCGACCTCCTCGGTCGCCTCGCGAAGCGCCGCCGCTGCGGCGTCGGCGTCGCCCGGATCGAGCGCCCCGCCCGGGAAGGCGACCTGGCCGGGATGCTTGCGCAGGTCGGCGGCCCGCTCGATCAGCAGCACGGCCGGACCCGCCTCGACCTCGCCGAAGGCCATCAGCACCGCCGAGGCCCGTCCGCTGCCGTCGTCCGGCGGCAGGAAGCGCGACATCTGCTCGGGCTCGACCCCGTCCGCGGCGTCGGCGAGCTGCTCCAGCCAGAGCGGCAGGGTCACGAGGTCGCCAGCATCTGGTCGACCGACTTCACCAGCTTTGCCGCCTGCGCCGGGTCGATCGGTCCCTCACCGAAGGACGGGCACAGCCGCGCGAGCGGGCAGGCCCCGCAGGCGGGCTTGCGGGCGTGGCAGCGGCGCCGGCCGTGCCAGATGACGCGGTGCGAGAGCATCGTCCAGTCCTTCTTCGCAAACAGCGCCGCCACTGCACGCTCGACCTTCACCGGGTCGGTCTCGTCCGTCCAGCCCCAGCGCCGCACCAGCCGGCCGAAGTGCGTGTCGACGGTGATGCCGGGTACGTCGAAGGCGTTGCCGAGCACGACGTTGGCGGTCTTGCGCCCGAAACCCGGCAGCGAGACGAGGTCGGCCAGGTTGCCCGGCACCTCGCCGTCGAAGCGCTCGACGAGCTGCTGACCGAGCTTGATCAGGGTGTTCGCCTTGTTGCGGAAGAACCCCGTCGAGTGGATCAGGTCCTCGAGCTCCGCGCGGTCGGCGGCGGCGTAGGCCGCGGCGTCGGGGTACCTGGCGAACAGCGTCGGGGTCACCAGGTTGACCCCCTTGTCGGTCGACTGCGCCGACAAGATGGTGGCGACCGACAACTCCAGCGGGGTGGTGAAATCCAGCTCGCAGTGCGCGTCCGGGTACAGCTCGGCGAGCTCACGGTTGATGCGCCGCGCGCGCCGCGTACGGGCGATCGGGGACTCGTCGGCGTAGTCGGCAAAGGAGCGCGGCACGCCGCTCAGCGTACGAGCCGCGACCGACATCGCGGCCTACGGCACAATGGTCCCCGACATGATCGGATTCCTGGTGCTGCTGTTCCCCTTCGTCCTGATGGGGTTCGTACTGTTCATGGAACGCGTCGAGGAGCCACTGAGCCAGGTGGCGACCGAACGCCAGATCGAACAGTTCCTCGACGACGCCAGTCCCGATGAGCTGAACACCTTCGTCCGCGAGGGCACCGATTCAGCTCTCTCGCGCTTCCGCGGCCGCCTCGGCAGCCGTTTCCGGCGCAACCGCGCGGGCTAAGGGCCCGCACACTAGACTTTCGCAACACATTGTGACGTGTGATCCCGGTCCCACCCCGATTCTGTTGTGGGGACCGGCCCCAGAAGGAGCGGACGTGGACGAGATCCTGCGCAGGGCGGGGCTGTTCCAAGGAGTGGACCCCGAGTCGGTCGAGGCGTTGGCCAGCGAGTTCGAGGTCATCGACGCCCCGCGCGGGACGACGCTGTTCAACGAAGGTGAACCCGGCGAAAGCCTGTTCATCGTGCTGTCCGGGAAGGTCAAGCTCGGCCGCCGGTCCTCGGACGGGCGCGAGAACCTGGTCGCGGTCATGGGGCCGTCCGACCAGTTCGGCGAGCTGTCGCTGTTCGACCCCGGCCCGCGTACCGCGACCGCCACGGTCGTCACCGACGCGCGCGTGGCCCGGCTGCCGAAGCAGGCGCTGCAGAAGTGGGTGCAGGACCGTCCGCAGATCGCCCTGCAGCTGCTACGCGTGGTGGCCCGCCGGCTGCGCCGCACCAACACGATGCTCGCCGACCTGATCTTCGTCGACGTGCCGGGACGGGTCGCCAAGCAGCTGCTGCAACTCGCGCAGCGTTTCGGCTCGGTCGACGGCGGCCAACTGCGCGTCACCCACGACCTCACCCAGGAAGAGCTCGCCCAGCTCGTCGGCGCCTCGCGCGAGACCGTGAACAAGGCGCTGGCCGATTTCGCCTCGCGCGGCTGGTTGCGCCTGGAGGGCAAGAGTGTCGTGATCCTCGACCGCGAGCGGCTGGCCCGCCGAGCCCGCTAGCGCAGGTAGTCCAGCTGCGCCCGGACGGACAGTTCCGCGGCCCACCACACCGACTCGTCCACGTCGGCGTAGACGTGCTCGACGATCTGCCGGGCGGACGCGTCGGCGCCCAGGGTCTCGAGGGCTGCGCGCACCTGGTCGAGCCGCTGGCTGCGGTGCGCGAGGTACTGCCCGGCGGTCACGGCCAGCGACGGCAGCTGCGGGCCGTGGCCGGGCAGCACGAGCCGGTCGCCGAGCTCGCGCAGCCGGGCCAGCGAGTCCAGGTACGGTGCGAGCGCGCCGTCCGGGTGCGCGACGACGGTGGTGCCCCGGCCGAGGATCGTGTCGCCGGTGAGCACCGGTCCCGAGTCGAGCAGCAGGCAGATCGAGTCGGACGTGTGGCCCGGCGTCGCGAGCACCTGCGCCTCGACCCCGCCGGCAGCGAGCAGCTCACCGTCGGCGAGCGGCGCGCCGCCCAGGCACAGCGTCGGGTCGGCCGCGCGCACCGGCGCGCCGGTCGCCGCGTGCAGTGCGGGCGCGAGTTCGGCGTGGTCGTGGTGGCGATGCGTCACCACGATGAGCTCGACGTCGGCCGCCGCGGCGAGCAGCGCTGGCACGTGCCGGTCGGGGTCCTCGCCCTGCCCCGGGTCGACCACGATCGCCCCGCCCCGGCCGAGCAGCCAGGTGTTCGTGCCGTCCAGGGTCATCGGGCCGGGGTTGTCCTGCAGCAGCACCGCGGCCTGCGGCGTCACCTGGCGGAGGTCGTCGTAGGTCATGCGGGAAACAGCGACCTCGGCAGCACGAAGGCGGTGCCGTCGGGCAGCTTGGCCAGGAAGTCCCCGGCGTCGTTGCGCTCGACGCTCGGAGCGATCGGTTCGAGCGAGCGTTGGCCGGCGGCATCGAGCACCTCGGCGACCGTGCCGTAGGGAACGAGCGAGGCCAGCGTCATGATCGTCGGCGGCAGCATGCCGACCTCGCCGCGCTGGGCCGCCTCGAGCACCTCGCCGACCCCGAACCAGCCGGCCGAGGACGACTCGGTCGTCACGTCGCGGGCCTCCTCGCCGTCCGGCACCGCGGCGACGAAGAAGCGGGTGTCGTAGCGGCGCACCTCGCCGGGCGGCGTGACCCAGCGCGACCAGGGCCGCACCGCTGCGCCGTCGACGGCCAGGTCGTGCGAGCGCAGTAGATCGCCGAAGGACACCGTCCCCGCCTCGACGTCGGCGCGGGCGCCGCTGAGATCGGCCACCGGCGCGGTGAGCAGCACCCCGGTCTCCTCGAAGACCTCGCGCACCGCGGCACCGACCAGGGCACGCGCCTGGTCCGGCTCGCAGCCGAACCGGGCGGCGGCCGGCTCGTCCGAGCCCGGCACGAACGGCAGTTCGGCGTCCGCGCTGTCGACCCGGCCGCCGGGGAACACCGCCATGCCGGCCGCGAAAACCATCTGGGTCGCCCGGGTGAGCAGCCACACGTCCAGCCCGACCGCGCCGTCGCGCAGCAGCACGACCGTTGCCGCCGGACGGACGGGAACCTCCGTCATCGCAGCTCGACGATCAGCTCGACCTCGACCGCCGCGTCCAGCGGCAGCGCGGCGACGCCGACGGCCGAGCGCGCGTGCGGCCGGCCGAACACCTCACCGAGCAGGTCGGACGCCCCGTTGACCACGGCCGGCTGGCCGGTGAAGTCCGGTGCGGAGTTGACGAAGCCGACGACCTTCACCACGCGCGCGACCGCGTCGATGCCGACCAGCGCGTCGATCGCGGCCAGCGCGTTCAGGGCGCACGCCCGGGCGCACTCGTAGGCGAGCTCGGGGTCCACCGTGGCGCCGACCTTGCCGGTCGCGCGCAGCTCGCCGGCGATCATCGGCAGCTGGCCGGAGGTGAACACGAGCGAGCCCGACTGCACGGCGGGGACGTAGGCCGCGACCGGGGGCACCACCTCGGGCAGCACGATGCCGAGTTCGGACAGGCGGTGGGACGGCGGTTCGGTCGGTGCGGCGGTCATGGGGACGACCGTACTGTGACCTGTCCCGTCCGCACGGCGGCGTGTGGACGGCATCTCCTACGCTGTGAAGGATGACCGCCGCACCGACGCAGCGCGCCGCGGCACGGTCAGCACCGGCGCGACTGTCCCCCGCGATCCCGACGCGCGCCCGCCTGCACGTCGTCACCGGCAAGGGCGGCACCGGCAAGACCACCGCTGCGGTGTCGCTCGCGCTGGCGCTGGTCGAACTGGGACGCAAGGTGCTCGTCGTCGAGGTCGAGGGCCGCCAGGCGCTGGCGCAGCTGTTCGACGTCCCGGCGCTGCCCTACGAGGAACGCCGGCTGGTGTCCGGTGCCGGCAGCGGCTCGCTGTGGGGCCTGGCCGTCGACGCCGAGCAGGCCATGATCGAGTACCTCGACATGTTCTACGGGCTCAAGCGCTCCGCACGCGGGCTCAAGAAGATGGGCGCGGTCGACTTCGTGACCACGCTCGCGCCCGGACTGCGCGACGTGTTGCTCACCGGCAAGGTGAAGGAGTCGGTCACCCGCACCGACGCCGACGGCCGGCACGCCTACGACGCGGTGGTGCTCGACGCACCGCCGACCGGGCGCATCACCAAGTTCCTGGACGCCACCCGCGAGGTCGCGAACCTCACCAAGTTCGGCCCGATCAACCGGCAGAGCGAGGGCGTCATCCAGCTGCTGCACGGTAGCCAGACCACCGTCCACCTGGTGACCCTGCTGGAGGAGATGCCGGTGCAGGAGACCATCGACGCGGTCGGAGAACTGCGCGAGTCCGGCTTCGAGCTCGGCTCGGTGATCGTCAACCGGGTCCGTCCGGCCCTGATCACCGACGCGGGCGTCGACCCGAAGCTGCTCACCGCCGGGCTGCGCAAGGTCGGGCTGCCCGCCGCCCTGACCAAGGGCCTGACCCGCGAGATGGCCGAGTACGCCGACCGGCTGAGCATCCAGGCCGACAACGCCGCCCGGCTCGACGAGCTCGGGCTGCCGCGCATCGAGCTGCCCGAGCTCAACCCGCCCGTCGATCGCGGTGAGCTCAACCAGCTGGCCGGGCGATTCCTGCAGTGAACAGCTCCAACGCCTTGGACGTCGCAGCCCTCGTCAAGGACCCCGCCACCCGGGTCGTGGTCACCTGCGGCAGCGGCGGGGTCGGCAAGACGACCACCGCCGCCGCGATGGCGATGCTCGGGGCGCAGGCCGGCCGGCGCACGGTGGTGCTCACCATCGATCCGGCCCGGCGCCTGGCCCAGTCGATGGGCCTGACCGAGCTCGACAACACCCCGCGCGAGGTGGTCGGCCAGCCCGGACTGTTCGCGATGATGCTCGACATGAAGCGCACGTTCGACGACGTGGTGATCGAACACTCCACGCCTGATCGCGCCGAGCAGATCTTCGCCAACCCCTTCTACCAATCGCTGTCGTCCTCGTTCGCCGGGACGCAGGAGTACATGGCGATGGAGAAGCTGGGCCAGCTGGTGAGCGCGAACGAGTGGGACCTCATCGTCGTCGACACCCCGCCGTCGCGCTCGGCGCTGGACTTCCTGGACGCGCCGAACCGGCTCGGCCGCTTCCTGGACGGACGCATGATCCGGGTGCTGACCGCGCCCGCCCGCGCCGGCGGCAAGGCCTACCTCAAGGTCGTCACGGTGAGCGTCGGCGTCCTCGCCCGGGTGTTCACCCGGGTGCTGGGCGGCGAGCTGCTGCGCGACCTGTCCTCGTTCGTCGCGGCGCTGGAATCCATGTTCGGCGGCTTCCGCGAACGCGCCCAGCACACCTACGAGCTGCTCAAGGCCCCCGGAACGGCGTTCATCGTGGTCGCGACCCCGGAGCCGGACGCCCTGCGGGAGGCGTCCTTCTTCGTCGAGCGGCTCTCGGACGAGCGGATGCCGCTCGCCGGGCTGGTGGTCAACCGGGTGCACGGCACCGCGCTCGGCGATCACCCCCTGCCGGCCGCGCGCGCCGAGGCCGCGGCCGACGCCCTGGCCGCCAAGCCCGACGATCCGGCCACCCGGCTGGCCGAGGTGGCGCTGCGCGTGCACGCCGAGCTCGCGGCCTCCGCCGAGCACGACGTGCGCATGATCCGCCGCTTCGCCGCCGCCCATCCCGGGGTGCCGATGGTGTCGGTCGCCGCCCTGCCGGCCGACGTCCACGACCTGGCCGGGCTGCACGACATCGGCGCACTGCTGACCCTGTCGTGATCACCGCGAACTGAGGCGTCCCCGAGCGCAGAACGGGTTCGGCAGCCCCGCCACGTAGGCTGGGTAGCCGTGGCTCGTCCCGGATCGAACCCCAACCCGACTGCTGTGCTGCCCAAACTCATCGGCGTGCTGGTGATCGCAGGCGTGCTCGCAGCAGGCGTCCTGCTGCCGTTCGTGGGCGGTCTCGGACTGGTCGCCAGGCACTATGCGGACAAGTTCGAGAACACGAGCTGCAACCTGCAGGAGACGCCGCCGCCGGAGAAGACCCAGGTCTACGCCAGTGACGGCAAGACGCTCATCGCGACCATCTTCAAGCAGGACCGCCAGCCGGTCCCGCTGACCGAGGTCCCCAAGAGCCTGCAGGAAGCGCTGGTCGCGACCGAGGACCGGCGCTTCTACTCCCACCACGGCGTGGACATGCGCGGGCTGATCCGCTCGGCGATCAGCACGTCCAGCGGCGACACCCAGGGCGGGTCGACGCTGACGATGCAGTACGTCAAGCAGATCCGCTACTACCAGGCCGGCGACAACCCGAACAAGCAGGCCCAGGCGATCGTCCAGAACCTCAACCGCAAGATCGAGGACGCCAAGTGCGCCCTCTACATCGAGGGCACCAAGCACGAGTCGAAGCAGCAGATCCTCGACAACTACCTCAACATCGCCTTCTTCGGCGAGAACTCCTATGGCATCGAGACCGCCGCGCGCACCTACTTCGACAAGGACGCCAAGCAGCTGACCCTGCCCGAGTCGGCGATGCTGGTCGGGCTGCTGCGCGCGCCGACCGAGTACGACCCGTTCATCAACCCCCAGGCAGCCCGGATGCGCCGCGACCAGGTGATCGACAACCTGGTCGCCGTCGGCGACCTCACCCAGGCGCAGGCCGACAAGTACAAGGCGACACCGGTCTCGCTCGCGACGACCGCGCCGCCGCAGGTCCGTGAGGGCTGTGCCAACGCGCCGAACACCGTCGCGAACGTCGGCTTCTTCTGCGACTACGCGGTCAACTGGCTGCTCGACCACAAGGCCGTCACCGAGTCCCAGCTGCAGACCGGCGGGTTGAAGATCGTGACGACCCTGGACGCGAAGATGCAGAACAGCATGCAGGGCCAGCTGTTCCACAAGCTGTCCACCACGGCGCCGATGGCGGCGATCATGCCGGTGGTCGACCCGCACACCGGCGACGTCCTGGCCATGGCGACCAGCAAGAAGTACGGCTCGTCCGGCACGGGCGGCACGACCTCGCTGCCGATCTTCACCTCCTACACCGCGCAGGCGGCGTCGACCTACAAGCTGTTCCCGCTGCTGGTGGCCCTGTCGACCGGTGTCGGGTCGGACTGGCCGATGCGGACCCCGACCGGGCCGTACCAGTGGCAGTCGTGTCCGCAGAGCAACGGCAACGTCTTCAACGGCGACGCCAACGAGAACTACAATCCGGGCGGGAACCTCACCCTGCGCGAGGCGACCGTCAAGTCGTCCAACACCTTCTACGTGGGGGTGGCCGACCAGCTGTTCGGTTGCCAGCTGCAGCCCATCATCTCGATGGCCGAGAAGCTCGGCATCAGCAGCTTCTACCGCCCGGCCGGCGAACCGCGCACCAACATCGCGCAGTCGATCGTGAACTACCAGAGCGCCACCCGGCTCACCCTGGGCGACATCGAGACGAGCCCGCTCGAGCTCACCGCCGCCTACGCCGCGGTCGCCAACGACGGCCGCTACAACGCGCCCGTCCCGGTCAAGTCGGTGACGGCGAGCAACGGCGACCCGATCCGCGTGCCGCGCACCGCCGGGCGCCAGGTCGTCAGCCCCGAGGTGGCACGCCAGGCCGTGGACATCCTCAAGGGTGACACCCGCTTCCCCGGCACCTCCGCCGACGCGTTCGCGAGCTGGTACGCCCAGCACCCGAACACCGTCATCGCCGGCAAGACCGGTACGGCGCCGGGCATCTCGCCGCGCACCCACCAGGCGGACAAGAACGGCGCGCTGTGGTTCGCGGGCATCACGCCCGACTACGCGGCCACGACCGCCCTGATCGACCTGAACAACCCGAGCTCGCCCGCGTCCGGTTTGCCGGGCGTGACCGATGCGGCCGACAACGCCTTCGGTGGCGAGGCGGCCAAGTTCTGGATCGCGGCGATGCACCCGACGCTCAGTCACCAGAGTTGGACGTGGCCCGCGGCGCTGGCCGTCAACGGCGACCCGGTGCCCCGCGTCGTCGGCACCACGCCGGCCGACGCCCGGCGCCAGCTCAAGAGCGACGGGTACCGCATGCAGCTGCTCGGCGGAGCCGCCGGGCTGAGCTGTGCGAGCGCGCTGCCGCCGGGTGAGATCGCCTTCCAGGGCCCCTCGATCGCCCCGCGCGGTGCGACCATCACCGTGTGCCCGTCGTCGGGCGTGCGGCAGGACCTCTACGTCTACGTCCCGCCACCGCCCCCGCCGCCGGTCACGCACCCGCACCCGACCGGCACCCCGGGTAACGGTGGCGGCAGTAGCCACGCCCCGCACCCGCCCGGCAACAGCGGCGGCGCGTCCAGCCCCGCGCCGGCGCCGAGCCCGCCGGCCGGCGGCGGGGGCGGCACCGGCCACGCCCCGCCGCCCGGTCACGGTGGCGGTCACGGCAACGGGCACCACTGACCCACCGTCTCGACCACCGGCGGCCCGCGCGGCGAAACCCTGGGTGAACGTGTACGGTGAACGTGTTCACTGAACCTGTTCACCGAACGGACGGACGCCGGTGTCTCCGACGCGCGAACAACTGCGCAGGGCCACGCAGAAGCGTGTCGTCGACGCCGCGAACCGCCTGTTCCAGGAACGCGGATTCGCGGCGACGACGATCCGCGACGTCGCGGAGGCGAGCGGGGTCAGCATCGGCAGCGTCATGGCCGCCGGCGACAAGAGCGACCTGCTGGTGCGGGTCTTCGACGCGCTGATCGAGGCCGAGCACGCGCAGCGCGACGCCGGCGCCGCACCGGCAGAGGAATCGCACTGCGTCCGGCGGGTGATGGCCCTGGTGCAGCCCTTCGTGAGCCTGTTCGTCGGCCGCCAGGAGCTGGCGCGGGCCTACGCATCGATCCTGGTGTCGGGGAACCACACCTCGACCTTGTTCTCCGAACTCGCCGCCCGGCTGATCGACGAGATCCGTGCCGCGATCACGCAGCACGGCTGCACCGGCGCCACGGACGCTGCGCCGCGAGCCGGCGCGCTCTACTTCGCCTACATCGGCAACCTTTTCGCCTGGTCGGCCCGCGGAGCCGCCGACCCGAGCGAGCTCGACGCCGCCCTCCGCACCACCTTCGCCGCGATCTGTTCCTGCAAGGAGTAACCGAGATGACTCCCGACCTGTGGTGGCCACCCGTCCTGCTCGCCGCCGCCCTGTTCAGCGACGCTGCGATGTCGGTGCGGCCGCCGAAGTTCATCCGCGACTGCCTCGACGGCGTGCATTTCCCCCGAGAGTGGTGGTGGGCGCTCATCGTCATCAAGACGCTGGCGGTGACCGGGCTCGTCGCCGGCATCTGGATGCCCGGCGTCGCGTTCGCCGCCAACGTCGGCGTGATCGTCTACTTCCTCAGCGCGGCCGCCGCGCACATCCGGGCACGCTTCACCGGGCAGGCCTTCTGGGTGAACTGCCTCGGCATGCTCACGTTGTCCGTGGCCGCGCTCGGACTCTCGTTCGCCGCCTGACCCGCGCGGGGCTGCTCAGGCCAGCTGGCGGCGTACCTCGTCACTGACCCGCTTGCCGTCCGCCCGACCGGCCGTGCGCGGGGCGAGCAGCTTCATCACCGCACCCATCTGGTTGGGCGCGCTCGCGCCCGACTCGACGATCGCGGTTCGCACCAGCTCGCTGAGCTCGGCGTCGTCGAGCTGACTGGGCAGGTAGCGGTCGAGCACGGTGCCCTCGGCCCGCTCGCGGTCGGCGAGTTCCTGCCGTCCGGCGCCGTCGTAGGCCTCGGCCGCCTCGCGCCGCTTCTTGGCCTCCTTGGTGAGCACGCGCAGCACCTCCTCATCGGAGAGCTCGCGCGCGGTCTTCCCGGCGACCTCCTCGGTGGTCACGGCGGTCAGCGCCATGCGCAGCGTTGCCGTGGTCAGCTCGTCGCGAGCCTTCATCGCGGCGTTGAGGTCGGCGTGCAACTGATCCTTCAAGGCGGCCATGACGGCAACGCTACCGACGGCCGCCAAGCTTGATCCGTAGGCTGGACGAATGAGCCACGCCGTCCGCACCCTGGCCCTGGCCGGGGCGGCGGGCCTGTTCTACAGCGGCGCCATCGAGCGCAACTTGTTCACGCTGAGACGCTTCGAGGTGCCGGTGCTCGAGCCGGGCACCGAGCCGATCCGGCTGCTGCACGTGTCCGACCTGCACATCACGCCGGCGCAGCGGCGCAAGCACGCCTGGATCGGCGGCCTGGCCGCGCTGCGACCCGACATCGTCATCAACACCGGCGACACCCTGTCCGACCGGGACGGCATCCCGGCCGTCATGCGCGCGCTCGAGCCGCTCTACGAGTTCCCGGGGGCGTTCGTGCCGGGCAACAACGACTACTACGTGCCGACCCCGAAGAACCCGGCGAAGTACTTCAAGCCGGTGTCGCCGCACCCGACCGGGCCGCCGCTGCCGTGGCCGCAGCTGGCCCGGGCGATGACCACGGCCGGGTGGCACGACCTGACCCACCGTCGCGAGCGCGTCAAGATTCGGTCGGTGCCCGTCGCGCTGGCCGGCACCGACGACCCGCACCTGCGCAAGGCGCGGTACGAGCTGATCGCGGGGCCTGCCGACCGCGAAGCGGTGGTGCGCATCGGCGTCATCCACTCCCCCGAGCCGTACCTGCTGCAGAACTTCGCCGACGACGGCTACGACCTCGTCCTGGCCGGGCACACGCACGGTGGCCAGGTGCGGGTGCCGTTCGGGCCCGCGATCGTCACCAACTGCGGCATCGATGTGCGCCGCGCCCGCTGGCTGCACCGCTGGGACGAGCGGATGTGGTTCCACGTCTGCGCCGGGCTGGGCACCAACCCCTACATGCCGCTGCGGTTCGCCTGCCGCCCCGAGGCCTCGCTGCTGACCCTCGTCGCGAGGGAGCCGCGGTAATGACCGGCGCACCGGTTCGCTATGCTGGGCCGGTTGCTCTACCGGGGTGTGGCGCAGCTTGGTAGCGCGCTTCGTTCGGGACGAAGAGGCCGTGGGTTCGAATCCCGCCACCCCGACGCAGGCCGAAGGCAGAGGGACCTCGCTCACTCTGCTGAGGCCAAGGAGAGGGTTGAGGGCGAAGCCCGAACACCCCGACGCAGGCCGAAGGCAGAGGGAGCTCGGCTCACACGTCTCAGCGTGCTTCTTCCAGCACGTCCACCAGTCTCCGGCGCCGCGTTGCCGGCGTTGCCGGCGCCCGCCCGACGCGCAGCACCACATGCGGGTGCATCGACAGCCGGAGCTCCTGCCGCAACCGTCCTCGGGTCGCCGGCACCTCGATGACCTGGGTGAACAGGCTTGCGGTGTAGCCGTGCAGGGCGATTTCGAGCAGCACCCTTTCCAGCGCCTGACCGGCGCGGATCCAGGACAGCGGTTCGTCCTCGCTCGTGCCCAGGAGAAGCAGGCACTGGTCGACCGAGGACCGGGTGTATGACGGCAGGCTGCCCTCGCCGTGCGTGTCGAAGTCCCGGATCGGGATGTCGTCACCGGCGAAGCCGTCGACGTGCGGAACGGCATACGCCGGGACGCCGTCGAGGCGTTGCGCATCGGTCGTGGTCCACATCCGCAGCTCGGCCCGGTAGGCCGGGTCGGCATTCTCCGCCTTGTCGGCAGACTGGCTCAGTCGCGCGAGGGTCGCGCGGTCGGCCTCTCGCACGACCGGGGTGAGCGAAGCTCCTTCCGCGCCGGCGGCGGCGGTCAGCAGCTCGATCAGATCCGCCGGCACATCGTCGTCGAGGAACTGCCGGCGGTTGGTCTGGCGGACTTCGACGACGGCATCGAGGTGCCCGATGGCCGGGTCCAGGTTCGGCGCATTCGTCACGGCGGCGAGGTCGAGGCGTCCCACGACGTCGAGCGGAGCGGCCACGCGCGGCAGCGTGAGTGCGACAGGCAAACCGGCTGCCGCGAGCGCCACCCGCCCGTTGAACAGGGCGCAACCGCAGCTGATCAGCAGTTGCCGACCTCGGCCGTCGAGCACGCGCAGCTGACGCATCCAGTCGGCGCGCACCTCCAGCGCGTTCGGGAACAAGACCAACCGCCAGGGCTGGGTGTTGTGGACCGAGGGTGCGAGTGTGGCACGCACCGCGGCCCGGCGCAGCGCCGTGCTGCGCCGCGCTTCGGTGATCGCCGACAAGCCCAACTCCTCTGATGCATCCGGGGTAATGCCCTCAGAGCGAGCGTCGTTTCCTGCCGATCAGCGCCATAGGGCAGGAGGTCCCGTCTCGCGCCGACCCAAAGGCTCGAGGCGCGCACCGCGAGGGTTACTTCTCGTGCCGCAGATCCGCGCCGAACACGGCGGCTTGGGTACGGCGCTCCATGCCCAGCTTGGCGAGCATGCCCGAGACGTAGTTCTTCACCGTCTTCTCGGCGAGGAACAACCGTTCGCCGATCTGCCGGTTGGTCAGTCCGTCGGTGATCAGGCCGAGGATCTCGCGCTCACGTGCGGTGAGTGCAGCCAGGCGTGGGTCCTCGGGAGCTCCGGCACGCACTCGCTCCACGACTCGAGCGATGATCGCCGGATTGAGCAGCGACCGTCCCATGGCAACCTGGCGGATCGCGTCGATCAGCGCCGCGCCCCGCACCTCCTTCAGCACATATCCCGAGGCGCCGGCAAGAACAGCGGCCAGGACGGCGTCCTCGTCGTCGTAGGACGTCAGGATCAGGCAGTACGTCGACGGCAGCGCCGATCGGATCTCGCGGCACACGTCGATGCCGCTCCCATCCGGCAGGCGGGCGTCGAGGACCGCCACGTCAGGGCGGGCGGCCAGGGCACGCCCCACGGCCTCGCCGGCAGTACCCGCCTCGCCGACGATCTCGAAACCGTCCACGGTGGTGAGGAGATCCGCAATCCCTCGTCGGACCACCTCATGATCGTCGAGCAGAAAGATCCGCACGAGCGACGCCTCAGTCATGTGATCGGCACCTTCCAGGTGAGTGTGGTTCCGCCGCTCGTCCCCGCGGATGTCCGGAATGATCCCCCGTGCAGCTCCGCGCGCTCACGGAGGTTGGACAAGCCACTTCGTCGGGTGCTCGCGTGCATCCCGACCCCGTTGTCGGAGACAACGACCAGCAGCTCCGACGGAGTAACGCTCACATCGACCCCCGCCCGACTCGCCTGCGCGTGCTTGGCGATGTTCGCGAGCCCTTCCCGGACGGTGGCCACCACGTCGTCGACCAGCTCGGGCCAGACCACGAGGTCCACCGGCCCTTCGAAGGTGGCCCGCGGCGTGAAGCCGAGGGCAGGAGCCAGTTCGGAGGTGATGGTCAGGACCTGCTGGCGCAGGCCGGTCGCGGAAACCGCAAGCGGCCCGCGCAGCTGGAAGATGCTGGTCCGGATCTGCCGGATCGTTCGGTCGAGATCGGCGACCCGTTCCTGCATGCGCTGCGCCGCCGGATGATTCGCACCGAACATCCCGACCATGCTCTCCAGGCTGAGACCGATGGCGAACAGTTCCTGAATGACGTGATCGTGCAGATCGCGGGCGATCCGCTCACGGTCTTCGAGCAGCACGACTCGCTGCTCGGCCGCGCGCGCATCGGCCAGCTCCAGCGCGACACTGGCTTGGCTGGCAAAGCTTGCCGCCATGTTCAGGTCGGTTGCCGAGAACGCGCGATGCCCGCGAGCCCGCGCGAGAGTCATCACGCCACGAACTTGGGCGGTGCCCATCAGCGGCACCGTCATCACCGGTCCTGCGTCGAAGACCGATGACACGTAGGACGGAGTCGGCTGCGGTTCGCTCGACGGCAGCAGAATCGGTTCGCGCTGCTCGACGACGCGGCCCGCAAGGGTGTCCGAAAGCCGGAACCGGCGCGCGATCAGCTCGTCGGCGGTTTCGCCGACAGCGGTCTCGATGAGCAGTTCGGCGCCGTCGGGCGTTAGCAGGCCGACCGCGACCAGCTCTGCGTCGGCGATGTCGAACGCCCGTCGCGCGATCAGCTTGAGCGGGTCTTCGCCGGTCGCTGCCAGCAGCTGCGCACCGATCTCGACCGACGCCGTCAGCCACTGTTGCTTGCGCCGCGCCTCGTCGTAGAGCCGGGCATTCGCGATCGCAGTGCCGGCCGCGAGCGCCAGGGCGTTGATCAATTCTGCGTCCTCGGCGCTGAACTGCCCACGCAGGCTGTCCGTCAGGTAGAGGTTGCCGAAGATCTCACCTCGCACGCGAATCGGCACACCGAGGAAGGACTCCATCGGCGGGTGACCGGCAGGGAATCCCGAGGAGCGTTCGTCTTCGCCGAGATGTTCGAGTCGGATCGGCTCCGGATCGGAGATGAGCGCACCGAGCAGACCCTTCCCTTCGGGGAGGTGGTCGATGCGGGCAACGGTCTCGGCGTCCATGCCGACGTGGACGAACTGTTCGAGCCCGCCCTCCGGGCTGATCATGCCGAGCGCGCCGTACCGCGCTCGGGCCACCGTGACGCTCGCCTCGACGACGTTGCGTAGCACGGTGGCCAGGGTCAGGTCTCCGGTCACGGCCTCGATTGCGCGCAGCAGGTTCCGCAGCCGGCCCTGCGCCTGCCGAACCCCTTCGGCGCGTTCGACCAGCTGGTCGATGAGCTGATCGAGCTCCAGTTTCGGCACGTCCGGGAAGTGCAGCTCCGTGCCTTCACCCGACGACATACCGCGCAGGATATTTCCTTCGATCAGTTGTCGCATGCGCGCCGCACCGCGCCCGTGCACCTCCCTGCGCGAGGCCTCCGGTGCCCTAAAGGCTCGGCGATCTTGGAATCCAAGGTCCATACCGGATGAACCCAAAGTCCCTGATCGACTTCGAGCCGGACCAGCACGCTGATCTTGACATCAACCGTCCCGACAGAAGAGGGCCGCAATGAATCGCAAGACCTTGGACCGCCTGCTCGCCGCCGGCGGCGCCGTCGTCGCCGCCGTGCTCCTGATCGCGGGTGTGCTGTTGACGTGGGCACACGGCTACGTGCACGACCAGGTGCACGGTCAGCTGGCGGCGCAGAAGATCTACTTCCCGGCCGACGGAAGCCCGTCGCTCATCGCACTGCCTCCCGCGGACCGGGCTGCGATGGAGCAGTACGCCGGCCAGCAGCTGGTCACTGGCGCCCAGGCCAGGACGTGGGCTGACCACTACATCGCCGTCCACCTGAAGGACATGGCCGGCGGCCAGACCTACGCCCAGCTTTCTGCCAAGTCCTTGGCGGACCCGAAGAACACGCAGCTGGCCGGCTTGGTCCAAACCGAGTTCCGCGGAGAGACGCTGCGCGGCTTGCTGCTGAATGCGTACGCCTTCGACACCATGGGCAACCTCGCGCTCATCGGCGCAATCGTGGCCTATGTCGGTGCCGCCCTGATGGCTGTCCTCGCGGCTCTCGGCTTCGTCCACGCTCGTCGCGTGCATGTCCCCACACCGCCGGCGAGCACACCGTCGGCCGGCGAGACGGTCAACGTCTGACCGGACGCCCGTCCTCGAGGTACCGGCAGCGTCCGGGCTCGTGCAGCGTCGCGGCGACCCGCCGGCGCACCGGGCCGCTGAGCAGCTTCAGCGCCCGCTCGACCCGGGCGAACCGGTAGTCGCTGATCTCGTCCTGCTGCAACTCGATCCCGGCCAGCGCCGAGGCGTCGAGGCGTTCGGTGTCGAACAGCAAGCGCACCCCGCCGGGCCGGCTCGCGCGCGGGCGCAGGAAGTCCACGCACACGAGCGTGCCGCGGCGAAGGCGAAGGCCGCTCTCCTCGCGCGTCTCGCGCCGGCACGCCTCCCACGGCGTCTCGCCGTCCGCCTCGACCATCCCGCCGGGGACGGTCCAGCCGGCCTTGTAGGTGGGTTTGAGGATGAGCAGTCGACCCTTCCGGTCCCAGATAAGCGCGCCCGCCGACGCCGGGATCCGTGGGATCGCGCCATCGCCGGAGCTCACCCGAAGGGCGTCGGGATGTAGTGCAACGGGCGATCGGAATCGCGGTAGCCGCCGGCATGCTGGCGCTTCGGCAGGCTGATGTCGTGGTGGTCGAGTGGCTTGTACGGCACCAGGTCGAGCAGGTGCGTGATGATGTTGAGCCGGGCCCGCCGCTTGTTGTCGGTATGCGCGACGTACCAGGGCGCCCACGGCACGTCGGTGGCGGCGAACATCGCGTCCCTGGCTCGCGAGTAGTCGTACCACCGGCTGTAGGACTTCAGGTCCAGGTCCGAGAGCTTCCAGATCTTGCGCGGGTCGTTGATCCGGCTCTCCAGCCGCCGGGTCTGCTCGTCGGCGCTGACCTCGAGCCAGTACTTGATCAGCTGGACCCCGGAGTCGACGACGGCCCGCTCCACCGTCGGCACCTGTTCGAGGAACCGTTCGGTCTCTTGCGGGGTGCAGAACCCCATCACCCGCTCGACCCCGGCCCGGTTGTACCAGCTCCGATCGAAGATCACGACCTCGCCGGCGGCCGGCAGGTGCGGGAGGTAGCGCTGGACGTACATCTGCGATTTCTCCCGCTCGGTCGGGGCCGGCAGCGCGACGACCCGGAAGACGCGCGGGCTCACCCGTTCGGTGATCCGCTTGATCGTGCCGCCCTTGCCGGCCGTGTCCCGGCCTTCGAACACGATGCAGATCTTCGCTCCGCTGTCCTTGATCCACTCCTGCATCGCGACGAGATCACCATGCAGGCGGCGCATCTCATGCTCGTAGGCCTTGCGCTTCATCTTCTGGGACGGCTCGGCGTGCTCGTCCGACGTCTTCTTGGCCATGCTCATGCTCCCTGCGGTGCTTTCGCGGTCTGCTTCTGCTGACGGGCGATCCATTTGCCGACTTCCCAGGCGACGAACAGCACCACTGCGCACAGCAGCGCCATCCCCCACTGGATCCCGCTCAGCGCTTCGGTGCCGAGCAGGCGCTGCATGAAGTCCGCCTGGGTGATCAGGAAGGCGCCGACCACCTCGGCGGTCGCGATCACGTTCATCCGGGTGCTGTTGAACGTGTTCACGGCGAAGACGCTCCCGGTGGCGCTGCGGGCCTCGAAGGCGGCGGTGACGAGCATCAGGGTGAAGGCGACCAGCGCCATCGACCGGCCCACCTCGACGCTGCCGTAGTGCGACTTCCCGAGCGCGGTCAACGCCAGGTTCGCGATCGCGATGAACAGTCCGACCAGACCGCAGGTGATCATCACCGGCTTGGTGAGGATCGACTCGCCGCGCGGGTGCGGGTGGCGCGTCATCAGGCCGGGGGTCTCCTCGTCGAAGCCGAGCGCAACTCCGAACGGAGCGTTGACCAGGAAGTTGATCCACAGGATCTGCGCCGGCGTGAACGGCTGGCCGGCCGCGATGTTGAGCAGCGTCGCGCCGAGGAAGGTGAGGACGAACGCGATGAGCTCGAGCAGAACGAAGCGGATGTACTTGTTGAGGTTGTCGTACAGCTTCCGGCCCTGCTCGACCGCATAGACGATCGTCGCGAAGTTGTCGTCGGACAAGATCATGCGGCCGGCGTTCTTGGCGACGTCGGTGCCGCTTCCCATCGCCACGCCGATGTCCGCCGCCTTGATGGCCGGCGCGTCGTTGACGCCGTCACCGGTCATCGCGACGATGTGCCCGCGCTTCTTGAGCGTCTGGGCGAGCAGCACCTTGTGCTCGGGCGCGACCCGGCCCACGACCCCGATCTTGTCGATCCGCTCGAGCCGCTCGTGCTCGGGCAGCGCGGCGAAGTCCGCACCCAGGATCGCCTCGCCGGGGATGTGCAGTTGCTTGGCGATCGCCGCGCCGGTCACGACGTCGTCCCCGGTCACCATCCGTACCCGGATGTGCGCCTGCTGGGCGTGCAGCACGGCCGCCTTCGATTCCTCGCGCGGTGGATCGACCATGCCGACGAGCGCCGTCATCTCCAGGTCGGTGACCAGGGCGAGCAGATCCCCGTTCGGGTCGAAACCGGCCGCGTCGAAGTCGCGGTAGGCACCGGCCATGACTCGCAGACCATCGCCTTCCATCCGCTCGACCTGCTGGTCGGCGCGCTGCTTGAGCGAGTCGTCCCAGGGGATGCTGGTGCCGTTCGCCAAGGCCGTCGCCGCGCGAGCCATCACCGCGGGTGCCGCTCCCTTGACGAAGCAGCGCACGACCGCACGTCCGGTCGTGTCCTTGGTCTTGTTGAAGGTGGCCATCAGCTTGTAGCCGGGGTCGAAGGGCAGCGTGGCGACCCGGGGCAACTGATCACGGGTGGCGTCCACGTACATGCCCGCCTTGTGGGCCAGGACGAGCAGGGCGCCCTCGGTCGGATCGCCGACGACCTTGCCGTCGACGATCGTGGCGTCGCTGGCCACGACGAACGGCAGGATCGCGGCGTCCAGGGTGTCCGTCTTCCCGGCCGGGTGCGAGATCTTGCCGTCCAGGCTGTAGCCGGTGCCGCTGATCGCGTACCGATCGGTCGGATCCACGAGCTCGACCGCGGTCATCTGGTTCATCGTGAGGGTGCCGGTCTTGTCGGAGTTGATCGCCGACGTGAACCCCAGGGTCTCCACCGAGGGCAGGTCCTTGACGATCGCCTTCCGCTTGGCCAGTTCCACGCTGCCCAGCGACAGCACGACCTGGACGACCATGGGCAAGGCCAGCGGGATCGCCGCGATCGCCAGGGCAACGGCGGTGTCGAACAGCGTCGACCAGGACTGCCCGCGGCTCAGCCCCAGGGCGAACATCACGATCATCGTCAGGCCGGCGGCGCTGACGATCCACAACGTCAGGGTGTTCATCTGTTTGGTGAGCGGCGTCTGCTCGTTCGTCGTTGCCGACAGCATGTGCGCGATCTTGCCGACCTGCGTGTCGCTGCCGGTTGCCGTGACGATCATCGTCGCGCTGCCGTGCGTGACCGGGCAGTGCATGAACGCCATGTCCTGCTGTTCACCGAGCGGGATCGCCCCGTCGGACAGGGTCGCGGAGTCCTTGGCCGCCGGGACGCTCTCGCCGGTCAGCTCCGACTCGTCGATCTGTAACGCGCTGGCGGTGAGGATCCGTCCGTCGGCCGGCACCTCGTCCCCCGCCGCGAGCAGCACCACGTCACCGACGACGAGCCGGTCTGCCGGGATCTCGGCCTCCGCACCGTCGCGGCGCACCCGTGCCGTCGCCTTCATCAGCGATTGCAGCGCGTTCATCGCGCTCTCGGCCTTGCCCTGCTGGCGCATTCCGATCAGCGCGTTGAACAGGGTGATCACGATCAGCACGATCGCGGTGCTCCACTGCTTGATCAGCAGTGAGACGACCGTCGCGCCGACCAGGATGATCTGCATGTAGCTCGTGTACTCGGACAAGAACCGGCGCAGCATCGACGGCGGTTGCTCCACCGGCAGAGCGTTCGGGCCGTCGCGCTCGAGCCGGTGCTGCGCGTCTGCCGCCGTCAGACCCGCGTCGACGGCGACGTGGAGCTGGTCCAGGACCGCCTTGGGCTCGCGTGCGTACCATCGCTCGCCGTCCGACGAGGAGGTAGCCGCTGATTGGGGGTCGACCTCGGTTGTCACACCGACAGGGCAACACCTCAGCGCGCGCGCCGCATCACCAACACAAGGTGATTTCTGGCGCGGGCGCGAGCCGGGTCAGGCGGGTGCGCCACCGTCGATGAGCACGAATCGTGGGTTCGCCTCGGGCTCGAGGCGGGCCAGCGCGGCGCGCAGCATGCGGCGGGTGCCCAGCAGCACGTCGCGGGTCATCGCGACGTCGTGCGCCGGCGCCGGGGCCTCGTCGGTCCGGGTCAGCTGCAGCTCGGCGAGCCGGACGGCGAGGGAGTAGATGGCCATCGCCTCGGTCGGGGACGGTGCCGACTGCACGACACCGGTGTCAGCGTTGAGCTGGGTGAGCAGCGACGACAGCTGCGTCGCGCCGTCGTGCCTGTCGATGTGAGTCAACGCCGTTCACCGTTCCTCGCGTTCGGACCGCCCCGCACTGCCTCCCCCGACTGCGTGGTGATCACATCGTAGGTCCGGTACTCACGCGGAGTAAACGCCAGAGCTGAACTCGTCCTTGACGGTTGCCCGGTTCGACCTGATTCAGCGGGGTTTGCGGCCGAGCAGGACGGCTCCGACCAGCCGCACCCGGTTGCGGTGCACGCGGGACCCGAGGTCGCGAACCGCGCCCGGCCGCACCCGGCCGGCCGCAACAGTGAGCAGCAGCGCGTTGCCGGCGGCCATCACCAGCGCGTCGTCGCGCTCGGCGAGCGGCGCGCAGTGCACCACGATGACGTCGACCTCCTTGTCGATCTGCGCCATCGCACGATGGAACTGCAGTTCGAGCAGAGCCGAGCCGTCGGCGCCGTCCAGCTTGCCCGCCGGCAGCACGCTGACACCGGACACCGGCGTCGGGCGCACCGCGTCGCGCAGCTCCACCTGGCCCCGCAGGACCTCGGCGAGGCCCGGCCCGCGGCTCTTGAACGCCGGATGCGCAGCGGGCGCACCGAAGTCGGCATCGATGACCAGCACCCGGTGCTCGACCACCGCGAGCGCGCCGGCGAGATTGATCGCGGTCCAGGCGGCCGCGTCGTCGCGGACCGCAGGCGCGAGCACCGCGATCGACGTCGGCCGGTCGCTGGTGGCGAACTCGAGGCCGATCCGCAGCGCCCGGAAGTCCGCGGCGCTCGGCCCCGCCTGCAGGTCGGCGGTCTTCTCCCCGGGGTCGGACGGGCGCGCGATCACGGCCAGGACGGGCGTGCGCGCCAGCCGGGCGAGCTGGCGCCGGTCATCGACCCGCCCGGCCGTCCGCTCACGCAGGAGCGCCGCCGCCACGGCGAGCACCACGGCGCCGAGCACCGCCCAGGCGATCGTCCCGGCGACCTTCGGCGAGCTGAAGTCGGCCGGAACCGGCGCGAGGCTCGCGACGGCGATCCGGAACTGGCCGCCGGTCGGGTCGTGGTCGGCCAGCAGGCCGACCAGCGCATCGGCGGCCCGCGCGGCGAACCGCGGCGAGCGGCTCTCGACCTGCACGCGGATCAACGCCGTGCCCGGCACGCGCGCAGCGGACACCTGACCTTGCAGGGTCGCCGGATTCCCCCGGTAATCCACCCGGGTGGCGAGATCGCGGATCACCGGAGCGGAGTTCGCAACCGCCGCGATGGTCGCCTGGAGCTCCTCGACGGTGCCGTGCACGGCGGCGGCCGACTGCTGCGGGGTGGCCGTGACGGTCGCGGTGGCGGTGTACTCGCGCGGCGCCAGGATCAGCCAGGCCGTGGTGGCCGCCGCGACGAGGGCGACGGCGAGCAGCGCCGTCCACCGCCTGCGCCAGAGCGCAGCGGGGACCGAGCGGCCGTTCACCACCAGAGATCGCCTTTCGCGACAGAGGGCACCGGGGAGGCATCAGCCCGGCAAGACATTGAACATGTGATCATCCGATTGTCCGGAACGTTTCCGGGCAAAACAACTCGAGACGAGGTCTCCGTAACGGCGGCGTCGGCGCGGCGTCGAGCGCCTCAGCCGCGTGGTGCGCCGAACAGCAGGCCCAGCGGACGGCGGCCCTCGCTGACCGGGTCGGACGGGTCGTCCGGGGCGAGTTCGGCGACCGAGTCGTGGGCCTGTTCGACGCTGCCCACGGCGGCGTTGAAGCCGACGAGCGCGTGGTTCATCTCCTCGAGCAGCCGGCGCATGCTCGAGCGCACGTCGTCGATGCCGTCGTGAGCGGTCGTCAGCAGCTCTTCGGCGCGCGACCGGCTCGCCTCGATGGCGCGGCGGCCCTCGCTCGCCGCTGCCGCCACCTCGGCCTCGACCAGCCGGGCGGCCTCGGCGCGGCCGGCCTCGAGTGCCTCGGCGCGGATCCGCTCGGCCTCGTGGGCGACCTCCTCCAGGACGGCCGACCGGGCGTCGGCACGCTCGCGCTCGGCGCGTTCGGCCAGCTCGGCGCGGGCACGTTCGGCGTCCTCGCGGGCGGTCTCGGCGATCTGCTCGGCCTCCGCGCGGGCGGCGTTCAGGATCGTGGCGGCTTCGATGCGGGCGGCCTGCAGCAGCTCGGTGGCGCTGTCGCGGGACTCGATGTGCAACCGGTCGCTGAGCAGGCGCGCCTCGCCGAGGATCCGTTCACCCTCGGCCGCGGCCTCCGCGCGCAGACCGTTGGCCTCGGCGCGCAGCCGGTTCGCCTCCTCGTGCGCGTGCAGCGTGATCCGCAGGGCGTCGGCCTGCGCGGTACTGCTCAGCACCGGCAACGCGACGACCTCGGCGGGGACCGCCGGAACCGGTGCAGCCGACGCCGGAACGGGACGGGCGAGCTCGACGACATTGTCCGCACGCGGCGGCTCGGGCGCCGGGTCGTCGGCCGCAGGGGGCTCGGCCGGCGGGTCGGTGTCGTCGGCCGGCGCGGTGACGATCGCGGGCTCGTCGGCGGGATTCAGGGCGACCGCACGCGACGCCTCAGGGCTCTCCAGACGATGCAGCAGCGACTCCACGTGCGAGATCGCCCGGCGCAACAGCTGGGCGGGCGGTTCGCTGGGCCCGGAGGAATCCCACTCGCCGGGGACCTCGGGACCGTTACCCACGCCGACTTCCCTCCCCGACCGCTGCCGCGCTGACCACGAAATTCTTTCCTCGGAAACCATATCGCCTCGACGGCCCCGAACTAAGCGGAGCGAAAGGTTTCGCTGAGCGCCGCTCCCCGGTCCGGCCGTCGGGTGGGTGTCGCCCGGCTGCGCGGCGGTCGAATAGGCTGCGGCCGTGGCGGGAACGGCGCGCAAGATCCGGGTGGCGGGCGACCCCGTCCTGCATCGCCCGGCCCGCGAGGTGACCAGCTTCGACGACGAACTGGCCGCCCTGATCGAGGACATGTTCATCTCCCTCTCCGTCGCCGAGGGCGTCGGGCTCGCGGCGCCGCAGGTCGGCGTCGACCTCGCGGTGTTCGTCTACGACTGCCCGGACGGGACGGGTTCGCGGGCCGTCGGGCACGTGGTCAACCCGATCCTGGAGACCTCCGGACCGCTCGACGATTCCGACGAGGGCTGCCTGTCCGTCCCCGGGCCGTACCACAGCCTGCCGCGCTTCACCGAGGCCCGCGTGCACGGTGTGGACAAGACCGGCGCCCCCGTCTCGGTGAGCGGCACCGGCTACTTCGCCCGCTGCCTGCAGCACGAGAGCGACCACCTGCGCGGGGTGCTCTATATCGACCACCTGCCGCGCAACCGGCGCCGGCGGGTACTACGCGACATGGAGCCGTTCGAGTGGAACGCCCCCGTCCCCTGACACTTTTGGCATCCTGGCAGCACCCGTGCAGCTATGCGGCCAAAAGCTGACGGATCTGACGGACGACGAGCCACGGGCGCTGGTCCAGATCAGCCCAGGTGAACCGCAGCACTCGCCAGCCGGCAGCGATCAGCACGTTCTGTCTGGTGCGGTCGGTCTGGAATCTGCCCTCACGGCTGTGGTACTCGTAACCGTCGATCTCGATCGCGATCCGCAGAGCGGGGAACGCGACGTCGATCTCGTAGCTCCGACCGCCCGCCGAGAACGGCATGTTGGCCACCCAACCGGTGATTCCGGCCTCGCGCAGGATGCGGTGCAGGCGTCGTTCCGACTCGGCCGCGGCTCGATCACCGACGATTGCGAGGACGCGGCGGATCTGTCGGTTTCCCCACCGGCCGCGCTGATCGACCAGTCGGGCAGTGGCGTCGGCCGGGGTCAGCCAGCCCTGGTGAAGCGCGCGATCGGCGAGAGTCCGCGCCGCGCCGAAGGGTAGGTAGCCGATGCAGTCCAGCACCGTTTCGCGTCGAGTTGTCACGGCCAACCCGCGGTGCGTCGTCACTGCTGAGGGTTCGACTCCGACGCGATGCACCCGGACGCCGGGCGGCCACACCAGCCGGCGCCGGTCGAACCTGGTGATGTGAATGAGGCCGTCACCCGGAACGGGCACGTCCCACCACGCCGCACCCGACATGAAACTCAGCGGAGAATTCGTGCTCAGTACGGCGAACCAGGATTCGGTCACCGGCGTCCCCGGCGCGCCGGCTGCGCGATAGACACCATCGGCCTGCGTTCGAAGCAGGCGCCCGCTGCGCACGAGCGAGTCGATGTCGTCCCGGTCGAACCCGACCGCCAGCAGCTGTCGCCGGCTCACGAGACCGCCCTGCTCAGCGGTGAGGTCGCTCCACATCACCAGCGGATGATGGCCCTGACAGCGACTCCCCGGTGTCAGTCATCCACAACCTCAACTTTTGGCCCTGGGACAGCACTACTGCTGCCAGGATGCCAAAAGCGGGGTCAGACGAGGAGTTCGGCGATCTGGACGGCGTTGAGGGCCGCGCCCTTGCGCAGGTTGTCGTTGCTGACGAACAGCGCGAGACCGCGGAGGTCGGGCACCCCCTCGTCCTGACGCAGCCGGCCGACGAAGGACGGGTCAGCACCCGCGGCCTGCAACGGGTTCGGGATGTCGGAGACCTCGACCCCGGAGGCGGCGCGTAGCAGCTCCAGCGCGCGCGCCACCGGCAGCGGGGCCGCGAACTCGGCGTTGATCGCGAGCGAGTGACCGGTGAACACCGGCACCCGCACGCAGGTGCCGGACACCAGCAGGTCGGCGATGTCGAGGATCTTGCGCGACTCGTTGCGCAGCTTGCGCTCCTCGTCGGTCTCGCCCGACTCGTCGTCGAGCAGCGAGCCCGCCATCGGCAGCACGTTGAAGGCGATCGGACGGGCGTACTTCACCGGCGCACCGAGGTCGACGGCGGCGCCGTCGAAGGCCAGCTCGGCGGCCTTGTCGCCGGCAGCCCGCACCTGGTTGTCCAACTCGGCCACGCCGGCCCCGCCCGAGCCCGACACGGCCTGGTAGGTCGACACCACCAGCCGGCGCAGCCCGGCCTCGTCGTGCAGCGGCTTGAGCACCGGCATCGCGGCCATCGTCGTGCAGTTCGGGTTGGCGATGATGTTCTTCGGGGCTTCCCGGACGAGGTGGCCGTTCACCTCGGACACGATCAGCGGCACCTCGGGGTGCATGCGCCACGCCGAGGAGTTGTCGATGACCACGGCCGACGCCGCGAATTTCTCGGCGAGCTCGCGCGAAGTCGACGCGCCGGCGGAGAACAGCGCGACGTCGAGCCCGGACGGGTCGGCGCGCCCGGCGTCCTCGACCCGGATGTCCACCCCGTCCCAGGGCAATGTCGAACCGGCCGAGCGGGCCGAGGCGAAGAACCTGATGTCGTCGACGGGGAACGAGCGCGACGCCAGGATGCGCCGCATCATGGCGCCGACCTGGCCGGTGGCGCCGACAACGCCGACTCTCATCGGCCGGTACCCCCGTAGACCACCGCGTGCTCGTCGTCGGAGCCCAGCTCGAAGGCGTCGTGCACGGCACGCACCGCGGCGTCCAGGTCGGTGTCGCGGCACACCACCGAGATCCGGATCTCGGACGTCGAGATCATCTCGACGTTGACCCCGGCCTCGGACAGCGCGGTGAAGAACGTGGCCGACACGCCGGGGTGCGAGCGCATCCCGGCACCGATCAGCGAGAGCTTGCCGACGTGGTCGTCGTAGAGCAGCTGCTCGAAGCCGACCTGCTCCTGCACCTTGTTCAGCGCCGCCATCGCGGTCGGGCCGTCGGTCTTCGGCAAGGTGAACGACACGTCGGTGCGCCCGGTGTTCCCGGTCGAGATGTTCTGCACGATCATGTCGATGTTGATCTCGGCCTCGGCCAGGGTGCGGAAGATCGCGGCAGCCTCGCCGGGCTTGTCGGGCACGCCCACGACAGTCACCTTGACCTCGCTGCGGTCGTGCGCGACTCCGCTGATGATCGCCTGTTCCACGGCCTGCTCCTCGATCGATCCCGTGACGGTCGTGCCTGATTTGTTGGAGAAGGACGAGCGGACGTGGATCGGCACGTCGTAGCGCC
>DATBTJ010000018.1:0-7885 GCA_036559305.1 Jatrophihabitans sp. | reverse complement strand
CGTGTGTCGCGAGCAAATGACGTCGCGACACACGGACAACTCGGCGGGGGAGGCGCGGCTACAGCCAGCCGCGGGTGTCGGCGACGCGCATCGCCTCGAGGCGGTTGCGCGTCCCGGTCTTGGCGATCGCCGCGGACAGGTAGTTGCGCACGGTTCCTTCCGACAGGAACAGCTTCGTCGCGATGTCGGCGACCGTGGCGCCCTCGCGGGCCGCGACCAGCACGTCGCGCTCGCGTCCGGTCAGCGGTGACGCGCCGCCGGCGAGCGTCGCCGCGGCCAGCGCCGGGTCGACCACCCGCTCGCCACGGTGCACCCGGCGGACGGCGTCGGCGAGCTGCTCCGGTTCGGTGTCCTTGACGACGAACCCGAGCGCGCCGGACTCCATCGCGCGGCGCAGGTAGCCGGGCCGGCCGAACGTGGTCAGGATGATCACCCGGCAGGACGGCAGCTCGTGACGCAGCGCGGTGGCCGCGGCGATGCCGTCCAGGCCGGGCATCTCGATGTCCAGCAGCGCGACGTCCGGCCGGGCCGACACCGCGGCGCCGACCACCTGGTCGCCGCGTCCCACCTGCCCGACCACCTCGAAGTCGTCCTCGAGCTCGAGCAGCGCGGCGAGCGCGGACCGGATCAGCGCCTGGTCGTCGGCGAGCAACAACCGGATCGTGGCGAGCTCAGGCATCGACGCGTGCCCGCTCGGTGGCGACCGGCGCGAGCTCGGCCCGCAACGTCCAGCCCCGCGCGGAGCCGCTCGCATGCAGCGTCCCGCCGAAGTGCGCCAGCCGCTCGCGCAGCCCCGCCAAGCCGGACCCCGGACGCCCGGTGGCACCGGACCCGCGGCCGTCGTCGGTGATCTCGATCCACCGCGGTCCGACGGTGACGGTGCAGCTGGTCGCCCGTGAGTGCCGGACCACGTTGGTCACCGCCTCGCGCACCACCCAGCCGAACGGCTCGACGGCATCGGGGTCCACCGCGTCGACGGCGCCGGGCAGCCGCGCCTCGATCCCGGACGCCCGCAGCACCTCGTGGGCGCTCGCGAGCTCGCCGGTCAACGTGAGGTCGCGATAGCCCGCAACGGCGGCGCGCACCTCGCCGAGTGTGCGCCGCGCGAGCTGCTCGACGGCCGCGATCTCGCCCGCGGCCCGGTCGGGGTCGATCGCGGACAGCCGGCGCGCCAGCCCGGCCTTGACCGTGATGGTGGTGAGCGAGTGGCCGAGAAGGTCGTGCAGGTCGCGCGCAATGCGGGTGCGCTCGTTCTCGGCCGCCAGCCGGGCGACCTCGGCACGGGCCGCGGTGAGCGCGATGTTGTTCCGGATGATCATGAAGAAGCCGAACATCGCGAAGGCCACCAGGAACACCGTCAGCCCGATGTTCCAGCCGAAGCGGTGTCCCCAGCCCGGGACGAACCGCGGTGCCAGCACGCAGGCGGCCGTGATCACCAGGACGATCGGGATCGCCGATCGGCCGCATGCGGCGACGGTGAGGACGGCCACGTACACGCAGAACACGAGGGCGTCACTGCCGGCGAAGAACGACTCGGCGACCGTCAGCCCGATCGCCGTCGCGTACAGCGCCCAGAACAGCCGCCGGCCGCACGTCGGGTCCCACCCGAGCGGCAGCGCGACCAGGTAGGCCGCCGCGAACGCGACGACGATGACGTACCCCGCGACGGCCGCCGCGCCGGTCGAGTGCTTGGCGACCCCGTCGACGGCCTGGCCGAGGTACACCAGCCAGAAGGCCGGGAAGAAGTACCGCCGCCAGCCCACGCCCCAGTGCTGACTGGCCTCGACCAGCGTCGAGTGCTCCTCGTCCGCGACCGGACCCGCAACAGCGTTCATGTCCGCGAGTCTGACTCAGGCGCGACGGGTGTCGCGACGATAGGCCCACATCGCGAACACCGCGGCGGCGACCGACCAGACGCCGATCACCACCCAGGCCCGGACGCCCCACGGGTTGCCGGCACCCAGCCCGACGTGGCCGGCCTGCACCAGCCAGTACGACGGCAGCGACTGACAGAACTGGCCGAACAGGCCGTCCCCGTTGATCGGGAACCAGGTGCCGCCGAGGAACGCGAACAGCGACACCCCGCCGCCCAGCGCCGCACCGGCGGCGTCGTCGTTGAGCAGGTGACCCATCGCGATGCCCAACGCCGCGAACGGGACGAGCGCCACCAGCACCAAGGCCGTCATCGTCACCCATTGGCCGGGTTCGAGCCGCACCCCGAGCGAGATGCCCGCCGCGTACAGCAGCACGATGCCGACCGCCGCCGTGAGGTAGCCGGTGAGGACCTTCGACTGCAGGTAGGCGCGCGGGGTGAGCGGCGTCAGCCGCAACATCCGGTTCCAGCCGACGGTGCGCTCGGCGGCGATGCGTGCGCCGCCGGCGAGGACGGCCACCATCGCCCCGAACGCGAGCAGGCCGACCATGAAGTACTGCGGCGCGAACAGCCCGGTCGGGTGCTTCCTGTCGCCGCCGAAGTTGTGGTTGTCCTTGTTCGGGCCGGCCAGCAGGAAGAACATGATGATCGGGAAGATCAGCGAGAAGATCATGCTCTGCCGGTTGCGGAAGACGCGCCGCAGCTCGTACTTGGTGTAGGTCAGCGTGCTCAACGTGCCGCCTCCTCGTCCTCGGTGTTGTCGCCGGTGAGCTGCAGGAACGCCTCTTCGAGCCCGGCGCCGCGCACCTCGATGTCCCGCGCGGCCGGTGCCACGGTGAGGAACGCGCGCAGCGCGGCGTCGGAGTCGGCGCAGTTCAGGAGCACCGCCTCGCCGTGCGTCTCGGCATTGGTGACGCCGGGAAGCGCGCCGAGTGTCGCCAGGTCCGCGTCGGGCAGCGTCGCCCGGATCGTCCGCAACCCGACCGTCGCCTTGATCTCGGTCGCCGGGCCGTCCGCGACGATTGCGCCGCGCGACATCAGGATGATCCGGTCGGCGTAGGCGTCGGCCTCCTCGAGGTAGTGCGTCGCGAACAGCACGGTCTTGCCGCCGGCGGTGAAGTGCCGCATGGTCGCCCAGAAGTCGCGGCGCGACTCGACGTCCATCGCGACGGTCGGCTCGTCGAGCACCAGCAGGTCGGGGTTGCCGACGATGCCCAACGCGAACCGCAGCCGTTGCGTCTGCCCCCCCGACAGCTTGTTGGTGCGCCGGCCGGCGAGATCGCCGATCCGCGTCAGCTCGATGACCTCCTCGATCGGCATCGGCCGCGGGTACAGGCTCGCCACCATCTGCAACAGCTCGCGCACCGACAGGTACTGCGCGACGCCGCCGACCTGCAGCATGCCGCCGACCAGCCCGCGCGACACCGCGCGGGCGGGCGTCTCGCCGAACACCCGCACCGACCCGCCGTCCGGCGCGAGCAGCCCGAGCAGCATGTCGATCGTCGTGGACTTGCCGGCACCGTTCGGCCCGAGCAGTGCCACCGTCTCGCCAGCGGCGATGTCGATGTCGACCGAGCGCACCGCGTGCACCGCCCCCTTGGGCGTCCGGAAGGTCTTCGTCAGCCCGCTCAACTCGATCCCGCCGGAGCGCACGGCTTCGGCGGAGAGCACGTCCGTGGTCATGATCGAGACCCTGCCGGACGGGCCGCCGTTGTGGCAGAGCGGACGGCCACCGATGCACCCTGACATTCGTCATCGGCGCCGCCGATAGGGTTTCCGGGTGACTGAAAACGGCCCCACCGACGCCTACGACGACGAGCTGCCCGAGCAGATGCGCGTGCGGCGGGCCAAGTACGACCGCCTGATCGCCGACCCGCACCGTGCGCCGTTCCCCGTCAACGTCGCCCGTACGCACTCCCTCGTCGAGGTGCGCGCCGCCTATCCCGACCTCGCCGCGGGCACCGAGACCGACGACATCGTGGGCGTCACCGGCCGGGTGATCTTCGTGCGCAACACCGGCAAGCTGTGTTTCGCCACGCTGCGCGAGGGCCCCGTCGAGCTGCAGGTGATGCTCTCGCGCGACCAGGTCGGCGAGCAGTCGCTCGCCGACTGGAAGGCCGACGTCGACCTCGGTGACCTGGTGTTCGTCGAGGGACGGGTGATCGCCTCGCGGCGCGGCGAGCTGTCGGTGCTGGCCTCGGCGTGGCGGGTGACGGGTAAGGCGCTGCGGCCGCTGCCGGTCGCTCATAAGCCGCTGTCGGAGGAGACCCGGGTGCGGCAGCGCTACCTCGACCTGGTGGTGCGACCCGAGGCCAGGCGCATGCTCGAGGCGCGGGCCGCGATCACCCGGTCGATCCGCGAGACGCTGCACACCCTCGGCTACGTCGAGGTCGAGACCCCGGTGCTGCAGGTGGTGCACGGCGGCGCGGCGGCGCGTCCGTTCCACACCCACCTGAACGCATTCGACCTCGACATGTCCCTGCGCATCGCCACCGAGCTCTACCTCAAGCGCGCCATCGTCGGCGGGATCGACAAGGTCTACGAGCTGGGCCGCGTCTTCCGCAACGAGGGCGTCGACTCGACGCACTCCCCGGAGTTCACCGAGCTCGAGGCCTACGCCGCCTACGCCGACTACGACTCGATGGCCGACTTCACCCGGCAGCTGATCCTCGACGCCGCGAACTCGATCGGCGTCACCGACCCGTTGACGCCGGACGGCGTGGCCATCGACCTGCACAGCCCGTGGCGCAAGGTGGGCATCCACGAGCTGGTGTCTGACGCCGTGGGCGAGGCGGTGTCGCCGGACACCGACGTGGCGCAGCTGCGCGCGATCGCCGACCGCTGCGAGGTCGCGCTGCGCGACGACGCGGGCGCCGGTGACATCGTGCTGGAGCTCTACGAGAAGCTCGTCGAGCACACCCTCGTGCAGCCGACGTTCGTGCGCGACTACCCGGCGTCGGTGCGTCCCCTCACCCGCCGACACCGCGACGACCCGCGGTTGGCCGAGGCCTGGGATCTCGTCATCGGCGGTGTCGAGATCGCCGTCGCCTACTCGGAGCTGGTGGATCCGGTTCAGCAGCGCGACACGCTGGCGCAGCAGTCGATCGCGGCCGCCAAGGGCGACCCCGAGGCCATGCAGTTGGACGAGGATTTCCTGCTCGCGCTCGAGCACGGCATGCCGCCCACGGGGGGCATGGGCATGGGCCTGGACCGGCTCATCATGCTGCTGACCGGCAAGGGGATCCGCGAGACGATCTTGTTCCCGCTGATCAAGCCGTTGTAGTCGCATCGCGGCCATTTCCGTGCGCTACGCTTTGCGAACTTTTGCGACGGTAGTCAGGAAAGGCCGAACAGTGGCCCAGAAGCATTTCGTGCGCCTTGTCGACGATCTCACCGGTGCCGACGCGGACGAGACGGTGTCCTTCGCCCTCGACGGCGCGGCCTACGAGATCGACCTGACCGAGGAGAATGCCCAGCGGTTGCGCGAGATTCTCGCCGTGTACGTGGCCAACGGCCGCAAGTCACGGTCCGAACAGCGCGCGTCCAACTCGCGGCGCACGACCCGGGCCGATCGCGAGCAGACCGCGGCGATCCGGCACTGGGCGCGCTCGAACGGGTTCGCGCTCGGTGACAAGGGACGCATCCCGACACATGTGGTCGAGGCCTATCACAACGCGCACTGACCCTCAGCGCAGATAGGTCGCGAGGTAGGTCTCGATGCGCTGCCAGGCGTCCTTGGCCGCCTCCGGCCGCGGACCGACGTTGAGCACGCGCTCGAACGGCTGCAGCGCGCGCGGACCGACCATCTCGTCGTTGAGGAACGAGTGGCCGACGCCCGGATAGACCTCGAGGTCGTGCGTCACCCCGGCAGCCGTGAGACCCTGCTCGACCCGGCGGGCCTGCCCGAGCATGAGCGGATCGCGTCCGCCGTAGCTTGCGACGACTGGGCAGGAGTCGGCGAAGACCTGCTCGGCGTGCGCCGGCGCCTTGCCGTAGTTGGCGGCGACCACGTCGAAACCGCGTGGCGCCGTCAACAGCGCGAAGCCGCCGCCCATGCAGAAGCCGATGATGCCGACCTTGCCGGTCGATTCGGCATGGTCGGCGAGCCACTGCCGGCCGGTGTCGATGTCGGCGACGGGCTTGCCGCTGCCGCGGTACAGCGCGCGCATCGTGCTCACCAGGCAGCGCCGTGCGCCGCCGTCGCTGAACAGGTCCAGCCCGAGCGTGAGGTAGCCGGCGGCGGCCAGCCGGTCGCAGTGCCGGCGGAACTGCTCGTCGACCCCGAACAGCTCGTGGATCGCGAGCACCGCCGGCCACGGGCCGTCCCCGTCCGGACGGGCGAGGTAGCCGCGAAGCTGTCGGGAACCGCCCGCGACCGGTCCGAGCGCGATCTCCTGCACGGTGCGCCTGCCCTCCGGTTACGGTCTTGTGATGAGCGACGGTTACAACGATGCGGGACCGGGCGAGGGCTACGGCCCGTCGCCGGCCACGCGGGCACGGCATGAACTCTACGGGCGACCGGCCCTCGCTGCGGTGGCCGTCGAGGTGGCCGTGGTGGTCGTGTTCGGCAACCAGTGGATGCTCGATCACGTCATCGTGCCCTGGAACAGCAGCGCCGACATCGCCAAGCGCTCGGTCAGTGACGCCCTCGGCGCGGTGTCGTGGACGTTGACCCCGCACGGCTACCCCTGGCTGTGGCTGGGCTCGATCGTGCGCGCCCTCGTCTGGTTCGGCCTGACGTACCTGCTGGTGCGCCGGCTGCTCGCCCTGCGCGACGCGGTGGGCCGCACGGTCGCCGTCATCGGCGCGGTGTTCCTGGCCCAGCTCGGCGCCCTGATCGCGGATCGGCTGGTCGGCTACCCCAATGTCAGCAAGCTGTACGGCGGGCTGGGCGCCATGAACAGCCCGCCCTCGTTCGGCGACTGGATGCTCTCCGGGGCGGTGGGGACGGGCGGCGTGCTGCTGTTCGCCCTGCTCGGCCTCGTCGTGGCAGGCGCCGTCACGTCCGCCGTCTCGGGCAGTGGGACGCTCGGGGCGACCCGCGAACCGGACGGCCGCTGAGAGCGAGGGGGCCGATAGCCGCAGAAATGCCCGTTCGCTCTCAGCGGACAGTTCTCGGGAGTCGTTCCCCGGCCCCGGGCGTTGACCAGATCGGGACCGCAACGTCACCGGCCACGACTACAGTCATAGGTGCACCGGAAAGATTCCCACCCGATACACATAGACACCGCAGAAGAAGCAACACAGCGCGCGGAAGGAGTTGCCGCAGTGTTCGAGAGGTTCACCGACCGCGCACGGCGCGTCGTCGTCCTGGCCCAAGAAGAGGCCAGGATGCTCAACCACAACTACATCGGCACCGAGCACATCCTGCTCGGCCTGATCCACGAGGGCGAAGGCGTGGCCGCCAAGGCCCTCGAGTCGCTCGGGATCTCCCTCGACGCAGTGCGCCAGCAGGTCGAAGAGATCATCGGCCAGGGTCAGCAGGCGCCCAGCGGGCACATCCCGTTCACCCCGCGGGCCAAGAAGGTGCTCGAGCTCTCGCTGCGCGAGGCCCTGCAGCTCGGCCACAACTACATCGGCACCGAGCACATCCTGCTCGGCCTGATCCGCGAGGGCGAGGGCGTCGCCGCCCAGGTGCTGCACAAGCTCGGCGCCGACCTCAACCGGGTCCGCCAGCAGGTGATCCAGCTGCTCTCGGGCTACCAGGGCAAGGAGCAGCAGACGGCCGGCACGGCGCCGGAGACTGCCCCGTCGAGCTCGCTCGTGCTCGACCAGTTCGGCCGCAACCTGACCCAGGCCGCCAAGGAGGGCAAGCTCGACCCGGTCATCGGCCGGGAGCAGGAGATCGAGCGGGTCATGCAGGTGCTGTCGCGGCGCACCAAGAACAATCCGGTCCTCATCGGTGAGCCCGGCGTGGGCAAGACGGCCATCGTCGAGGGCCTGGCCCAGCACGTTGCCAGCGGCGATGTGCCAGAGATCCTGCAAGGCAAGAAGGTGATTGCCCTGGACATG
>DATBTJ010000017.1:0-28814 GCA_036559305.1 Jatrophihabitans sp. | reverse complement strand
GAGGTCGACGCCCTCGGCATCGCCCTGCCGCGCCAGCTCGATCGTTGCCTGCGCGTTGCGCGCCGGGTCGGCGGTAGCGACCACCGGCGTCGCTGCGGCGACCCGCACCATGCCGTGGCGGTGGATGCTCGTGAAGTCGGGCGCACTCGCCCGGCGACTCTCCATAGATCAATGGTAGGTAGTGCACCGCGCGTCCCGGTCGCGGCGTGGCTGTTCCGTCCCGACCCGATCGCTTCTACATTCGCGGCGTGAGCGACTTCAGCGAGCTGTCCGACGCCGAGCTGCGCGTCCTCGATGCGATAGACGAGCGGGCCATGGTCCAGGAGCTCGTCGAGCTCATCCGGATCCCCAGCGTGACGGGCTCCGACGCGGAGTCCGATCTGCAGCACCGGCAAGCGGGCCGGCTCGCGTCCCTCGGGTTCGAGGTCGACGCCTGGAAGCTGGATCTCGACGCGCTCGCGACGCACCCGGACCATCCCGGCGTGGAGGTACCGCGCAGCGAGGGCTACGGCGTGGTCGGAGTGCTCGGAGACACCGGCGGCGTTCCCGCCCTCGCGCTGCAGGGCCACGCGGACGTGGTTCCCACCGGCGACCTCGACAAGTGGGACGACCGTAACCCGTGGAGCGGTGCCATCGTCGGCAGGACGGTCCGTGGCCGCGGTGCGTGCGACATGAAGGCGGGCCTGGCGGCGAACGGCGCCGTCGCACGGGCGTTGGTGGCGTCGGGCGTGCAGCTCGAGCGGCCGTTCGCGCTGCACACGGTGGTCAGTGAGGAGGACGGCGGCCTCGGCGCGTTCGCGACCCTGCTGCGCGGCCACCGGGCCGACGCGGCCGTCATCTCCGAGCCCACCAGCGGGCGGGTGATCGTCGCCGCCGCCGGTGCCCTCACCTTCGAGCTGCGCGTGCCGGGTCGCGCCGCGCACGCCGGATCGCGGCTCACCGGCCACAGCGCGCTCGAGGCGTTCCTTCCCGTCCACGTCGCCCTCGGCGAGCTCGAGCGGGAACGCAACGCCCAGGTGCACCGGATCTTCGACGACAACCCGCTGCCCTACCCGATCTCCATCGGCACCGTGCGCAGCGGTGACTGGGCCAGCAGCGTCCCCGACCTGCTCGTCGCCACCGGACGCCTCGGCGTGCAGCTCGACGAGCCGCCGGGCGACGCACGCGCTGCCCTCGAGCACGCGCTCGCCGAGGCCTGCCGCCGGGACGCGTGGCTTCGCGACAACCCCGTCGAGATCTCGTGGTTCGGCGGCCAGTTCGCCAGTGGCCACCTCGACGCTGCCCACCCGTTCGTCGACGAGGTGCTCGCAGCGATCCGCCAGGGCGAACGCCGGGAACCGTGCGTGGGCGCCGTGCCCTACGGCAGCGACCTGCGCCTGTACAGCGGCATCGGCGGCATCCCGACGCTGCACTACGGGCCCGGCGACGTGCAGTACGCGCACGCGCCGCGTGAGCAGGTCGGCATCGACGAACTCGTCACGACCACCCGCTCGCTGGCGCTGCTCGCCGCGCGGCGCTGCGGCGCCCACCTCTGACTATCCGGTCAGCGAACGCACCTTGTCCTTGGCCTCCGTGGACCGGCGCGCCGTCCGCGGGAACATCAGGCGCAGCGAGAAGGTGAACAACCGGCGGGCATAGCCGAGCAGTGGCAGTCCGAGCGGCAGCAAGATGATGGTGACGCACAGGATCGCGGCGACGATCGCCAGCAGCAGTGCGACCACCCACAGCAGGACACCGGCGAGTCCTCTAAGCAGTCTCATGTAGGCGACCTACCCGCCTGGTGCACGGTTTCCGTTAGGTCGGGCGAGGAGCGCTTCAGCCGTCCTGCGTACACCAGTAGGGAGCCCGCGACCAGCCCCGTGCCGACCCAGCCCAACGCCGGCACGGCGACGATTCCGAGCAACCGCGCGCCGAGCAGCGCGCCGCCGGCGATGCCGATGTTGGTCGTCGCATTGACGAGGGCGGCAGCGGCGTCGGTGGCATCACCCGCCGAGCGCAGCATCACCGTCTGGGTCAAGGTGGGGAACGCCCCGAACGCGACGCCCCACACGACGACGACCACGACGACGCCGAGCGTCGAGGCCACGACCGCGGCGAGCGCCAGGCTCAGCCCCATCAGCACGATGTCGCCGGCCAGAGCCTCGTCCGGACGGCGGGTGACGACGGCGCCGGCCACGGCCAGTCCGAGCAGGCCGCCGCAGCCGTAGCCGAACAGCACGACGCCGACATCGGCGCGGGCAATGCCGTCGTGCAGCAGCAGCGGGCTCACGTAGGTGTAGAGCGTGAAATGCCCCAGCGCCAGCAGGGTGATCACCGTTGACATCACCAGTACCGCGGGTCGGCGCACGCCCGTCAGCACCGACGTGCGCGAGGTCTCCCGCGTCGGCGCCTGCTCGGGCAACACGCGCACGACGGCCACCGCGAGCCCGCCGAGGGCGGCGGCGAGGACCACGAACGCCCACCGCCAGCCGAGCGCCGTGCCGAGCACCGTCCCGAGCGGTACGCCGAAGACCAGCGCCAGGGCGTTGCCGACCATCACGACGGCGATGGCCCGTCCCGAGTGCGCGGCGTCGACGAGCGAGACCGCCGCGGCGACGGCGACGGCGAAGAAGCCGGCATGTGCGAGGCCGCCGATCGTCCGGGCGACGACTGCCACGGCGTAGTCGGGCGCGGCCGCGAAGACGACGTTGCTGAGGGTGTAGGCGCCGAGCAGCCCGCCGAGCACCGCTCGGCGTGGCCAGCGTTCGGCGACCGCGGCGATCGGCACGGACATCACCGCGACGAGGACGGCGTAGCACGAGACGAGCAGGCCGGCGGCCGACGGTGACACGCCGAGCCCGCGCCCGATCTCGGGCAGCAGCCCCACCGGCAGCATCTCCGTGCAGATCGCGAAGAAGACGCAGGCGGCAAGCAGGATCAGCGGTTCCCGGTGGCTGCGGCCCACCGCTGTCATGTGCTCCCCGTTCGTGTCGCGCCCCGGTCGACGGGGTTGATCGGCTACGGGTCCGATTCAACCGCCTCGCGTCAGCAGGACCAGCTACCGGGTGCTCGGCGAGCCGACACGTGCCCCGGTCGTGAACCGTGCGCCGCGACGGGTCAGGTGGCGCGCGTGGCTGTACTCGCGGCGCGCTGCCGTGTGGGTGGTGCGGATACGGCGGTAGAAGGCACGCTTGGCGACCTCGATCAGCAGGAGGTAGGTCACGACCATCGCGAGCAGGGTGACGAAGAAGCCGCCGGGCAGCGGGGCGAAGCCGAGCGTGGGCGCGATCGGCGTGGCGGGGAGTACCGCGCCGATGGTGACGATCGCGAGCGAGGTCAGCGTGAGCGGCAGGCTCGGACGGCTATGGAAGAACGGCACGCGCCGCGTGCGGATCGCGAAGATCACGAGGGTCTGCGTCGCCAGCGACTCGACGAACCAGCCGGACCGGAACTCGGCGGGGCCGGCATGGAACACCTGCAACATGATCACGAACGTGGCGACGTCGAACAGCGAGCTGAGCGGACCGAAAATGATCATGAAGCGGCGGATGAAGCCGATGTCCCAGTGCGAGGGCCGGTGCAGTTGCTCCTCGTCGACGTTGTCGGTCGGGATGGCGAGCTGGCTGGTGTCGTAGAGCAGATTGTTCAGCAGGATCTGACTCGGCAGCATCGGCAAGAAGGTCAGGAACAGCGAGGCACCCGCGGCCGAGAACATGTTGCCGAAGTTGCTCGACGTCCCCATCAGCACGTACTTGATCGTGTTGGCGAAGATGCGGCGACCCTCGGTCACCCCGTCGGCCAGCACGTCCAGGCTCTTCTCCAACAGGATCACGTCCGCGGCGTCCTTGGCGACGTCGGTTCCGGAGTCGACCGAGATGCCGACGTCCGCGGTGTGCAACGCGAGGGCGTCGTTCACGCCGTCGCCCAGGAACGCGACACCGCCGCCACTACGCCGCTGGGTGCGCACGATGCGCGCCTTGTCCTCGGGCGTGACCCGCGCGAAAACGGTCGTCTTCGCGATCGCCGCGGCGAGCGCGTCGTCATCCAGGTTCTCGAGATCCACGCCGGTCAGTGCGGCTGATTCGCCTAGCCCGAGATCCCGGCAAACCTTCACCGCGACGCTCGGGTTGTCGCCCGTCACGACCTTCACGGCGATGCCCAGCTCGGCCAACCGGGCGAGCGACTGCGCGGCGTCGTGCTTGGGCGGGTCGAGGAACACGAGCAGGCCCAGCAACGTCAGATCGTGCTCGTCCGCGGGCAGCGGTGCCCGTCCCGCGTCGAGTGAGCCGGTCGCCACCGCGACGACGCGATTACCGGAACCGAATTCCGCCTCCAGCGCCTCGGCCAGGCCTGCGGGCACCTGGCGGCAGCGTCGCAGCACCTCCTCCGGTGCGCCCTTGGTGATCAGCGAGATCGCGCCGGTCCCGGCGCGGACGGCGGCAGAGACCAGCATGCGGTCGTGGTCGAACGGCAGCACGCCGAGCGTCGTCCAGCCGGCGAGTTCCGACTGCGTCGCGCGGGTGGCGGGCGAGTTCCACAACGCTTGATCGAGCGCATTGCCGCCGACCTCGGTCTCGGTGCACAGCAACGCGTTGCGCAACACCGTCGTCGTGTCGACGCCCGGCGCGGGGACACACCGCATGTACTCGATGCGGCCCACGGTGAGCGTGCCGGTCTTGTCGGTGAACAGCACGTCGACGTTGCCGAGATCCTCGATGCAGACCAGCCGCTTCACGAGCACCTTCCGCCGGCTCATGTCGCGTGACCCCGCGGCAAGGCTGGTCGACACGACCGCAGGAAGCAGTTGCGGCGTGATCCCCACCGCGATCGCGAGCGAGAACAGCAACGCGTCGATCACCGGTTTGTGCAGGGCGACGTTGATGACGAAGATCGACGTGGTCAGCACCAGCCCGACCTCGACCAGAAGCAACGAGAACCGGCGCAGCCCGACCTGGAACTCCGTGTCGAGCTGGTGCGTGCTCAGCCCGGCCGCGATGCGCCCGAACTCGGTGCGTGCCCCGGTGTCGACGGCGACACCGACGCCACTGCCGGCATGCACGATCGTGCCCATCAGGGCGGCGGCGGTGAGTTCGGCCAGCGCGGTCGTCGCAGCGACGGGCGCCGGGTCCTTGTCGGTGGGTAGTGACTCGCCGGTCAGGGCCGACTCGTCGCACTGCAGGCCGGTGGTCTCGATCAGGCGCAGATCGGCCGGGACGATGTCGCCGAGGCGCAGGTCGACGATGTCGCCCGGCACCAGCTCGGTGACGTTCACCCGGTGCGGCTGCCCGTCGCGTCGGACGGTGGCCTCGTGCCGGATCTGGTCGTGCAGCGCCTCGGCGGCCTTCTCGGCGCGGTACTCGTTGCCGAAACCCAACCCGACCGAGAGCACGACGATCACGCCGATGATGACGGCGTCGGTGCGCTCACCGACGAAGTAGGACGCGCTCGCGGTGACGACGAGCAGCAGCAGCAGCGGCGAGCGCAGCTGCCGCCACAGCACCGGCAGCAGACGCGCCTGGTGGGACGAGACGGCATTCGGCCCATAGCTCGCCGTCCGCCGGGCCGCCTCGGCGGACGACAACCCGCTCGCCGGATTCACGCCCAGCCGGTCGAGAATTTCCTCGACCGGGCGAAGGGCTGCCTCGCGGACGGCCGGGCCGGCCATGGGCGCTCCTTCGCTCGGATCCGTAACGAGCGTAGGAGCGCGGTGCGCGGTGCGCCACGGGTCCGAGGTACCTCGACAACCAGCGCGGCCGGATGTAGGAACCGTCACGGTAGGCCTGCCCTGACGAGCCGTCGCGGTCGCCGGTCTAGGTTTCCTGCATGGACGCGACGACCAGCCCGCTCGACGGCATCCTGGTCGCCGACTTCAGCCGGGTGCTCGCCGGGCCCCTCGCCACGATGCATCTCGCCGACCTCGGCGCGACCGTCGTGAAGGTGGAACGTCCGGACGGCGGTGACGAGACGCGGGCCTGGGGGCCACCATGGACCGCCGAGACGTCCGCCTACTTCGAGTGCGTGAACCGCGGCAAGTACAGCGTCGCGCTCGACCTGGCCGACGAGGACGGGCGAGCGGTCGCCGCCGAGCTCGCGCGGCGCGCCGATGTCGTCGTCGAGAACTTCCGGCCCGGCACCCCGGTGCGTTTCGGGCTGGACTACGAGACCGTCCGCCGCGACAACCCCGGGGTCGTCCACTGCTCGATCTCTGGATTCGGCTCCGGACTCGGCGCCGACCTGCCGGGATACGACTTCCTGATCCAGGCCGTGGGTGGATTGATGAGCATCACCGGTGATCCGACCGGCGAGCCGACGAAGGTGGGTGTCGCGCTCGTCGACGTGCTGACCGGCAAGGACGCGGTCATCGGCATTCTCGCGGCGCTGCGCGCTCGCGAGTACACCGGAGTGGGCGACCACGTCGAGGTCGATCTGCTCTCGAGCCTGCTCGGCGGCCTGGTCAACCAGGCCGCCGGGTATTTGGCGACCGGTGTCGCGCCCGCCCGGATGGGCAACCGGCACCCGTCCATCGCGCCGTACGAGACGCTGCAGTGCGCGGACGGCCCGGTGGCCGTGGCCTGCGGGAACGACCGGCAGTTCCGTCGCCTGGTCGAGGTGCTCGGACGGCCGGACCTCGCCGACGACGAGCGGTTCGCCGCCAACTCCGCACGCGTGCTGCACCGCGAGGAACTCGTCCACGCACTCGAACAGCAGCTGATGACCGCGCCGGCCGCGGCGTGGGAGCACCGCCTCACCCGGGCCGGCGTGCCCGCGGGGCTGGTCGGCGACATCGGCTCGGCGATCGAGCGGTCCGGCCGGTTGGGTCTCGCCCCGCTCGTCGACCTCGGCGAGGGGCACGTGGCCCAGGTGCGCCACCCGGTGCGTTACGCGACCAACGCGGTCGCGGCTGCGGCTGCGCCGCCTCGGCTCGGCGAGCACACCGCGCAGATCCTGCAGCTGTTGCAGGAAGGATCCCCGCTGCCGGCGCGCCGCGGCCCGGCCTGACCTACCGGCGCCGGATCACCAGCCGAGCGAATGCTCGCTCCCGCCGGCGGGCGGCTCGCCGGCCGCATCGGAGAACGCGGAGAGCGCGGCGACCAGATCCTGGCGCTGCGCTGCCGGCATCCGCCGCACGATCCGCGTCAGCGCCGCCCGCCGGCGTGCCGTGACCTGGGCGACCAGCTCACGTCCCTTCGCGCTGAGATTGACACGCACCTCGCGCCGATCGGACGGGTTCTCCTCCCGCGTCACCAGCTCGGCGGCGAGCAACCGGTCGACCGTGCGGGCCGCGGTGGACGGGGTGACGGCCAGCCGCTGGGCGAGCGCCTGCACGGTCACGTCCGGCGAGCCCTCGAGTACGACGAGCACGCGGAACTGGGTGATCGTCACGGTGTCCTCGGCCTCGGCCAGCGATGCCGCAGACACCCCGACCAGAACGCGCGATGCCGTGAGCAGGGCACTCACGAACTCCTCCACCTGGGACTTGCCGTGACCAGTCATTTCGATCCCTCGTTTCATGTGCCTACAATTATTGCATCATGCAATCATTGGTAGACGCACCTACAGTTCGGCGCGTGGTGCGCCACCCGCGGTTCGGGGCGCAACGGGTGCTCACGGCACTGCGCTCGTCCGACACCGGGCTGCTGATGCTCTCGCTCGCGGTCGGCGCAGGCGCGGGCGGCGGCGCGATCGTGTTCCGCTGGTTGATCCGCACCTTCACCGAGTTGCTGTCCGGGTATCCGGACTATTCGGCCGCCGGGCGCGTGGCCAATCCGCACCTGCCCGGTCTCGGGTTCTGGTTCGTCGTCCTCGCCCCGGTGGTGGCCGGCATCCTGTACGGACCGCTGGTGTACTTCTTCGCCCGCGAGGCGCGCGGCCACGGCGTGCCCGAGGTGATGTACGCCGTCGCCCGGCGCGGCGGGCGCATCGCTCCGCAGGTCGCGGCCGTCAAGGCCCTTGCGTCCGCGCTGTGCATCGGCGGCGGCGGCTCGGTCGGCAGGGAAGGGCCGATCGTGCAGATCGGCTCCGCCCTCGGTTCGACGTTGGGACGGATCGTCCGCGTCGCGGAAATGCGGATGCGGGTGCTCGTGGCGTGCGGCGCGGCCGGCGGCATCGCCGCGACGTTCAACGCCCCGCTGGCGGGCGTCTTCTTCGCGATGGAACTGATCCTCGCCGACTTCACCGCGCAGGCGTTCGGCATGGTCGTGCTCTCGTCGGTCACGGCGAGCGTGATCGGCCGCGCCGCATTCGGCAACGCCGCCTTCCTGCACCTGCCCGGCTTCACGGTCGGTCATCCGATCGAGTACCTGCTGTTCGCCGTGCTGGGGCTGTTCGCCGGGGTGGTCGGCGTCGTTTTCACCCGCGTGCTCTACGCGATCGAGGACCTGTGTGATCGCGTGTGGCGCGGCCCGGAGTGGCTGCGGCCCGCGGTCGGCGGGGTGCTGCTCGGCGGCCTGTTGCTGGCGCTACCGCAGATGTACGGCGTCGGATATCCGGTGCTCGGCAACGGCGTGGCGGGCCGGTACACGCTGTGGTTCCTGCTCGTGCTGATGGCCGGCAAGATGGTTGCGACCAGTCTCACCATCGGCATCGGCGGCTCGGGCGGGGTGTTCGCTCCGAGCCTGTTCATCGGGGCGATGTTCGGATCGTTCTACGGCGCCGCGCTGCACCACCTGGCTCCGGGCGTGGTCGGTCCGGTCGGTGCGTACGGCCTGATCGGCATGGGCGCGGTGTTCGCCGGTGCGGCCCGGGCGCCGATCACGGCCGTGATCATCATGTTCGAGCTCACCGGCGAGTACTCGATCATCTTGCCGTTGATGGCGGCGATCGTGCTGGCCACCGGTGTCAGCAACGCGATCTCGCGCGACACCATCTACACGCTGAAGCTGCGCAGGCGGGGGATCGACCTCAGCCGCGGCCGAGGCGTGGACGTGCTGCACGCCATGACCGCCGGTGCGGTGGCCGCGCCGGTCGACACGGTGGTCGCGGGCACGGACACCCTGGCCGATGTCGCGCAACTGCTCGCGGACAAGCGGGTCGCCTTCGCCGCTGTGGTCGACGGAGCGGGCGACTACCTCGGCATGATCACCGCCCACGCGGTGGCCGACACGCTGGCCGCCGAGACCGCACCGGCCCTTGCCGCGGTCGACGTCCTCGCACCCGTGCCGACCATCCTTGCGACACAACCTCTCGATGCGGCGTTGACGTGCCTGGACGAGTCGATGGCGCCCGCCCTCGCGGTGACCGACCCGCGCGACGGCACGGTCGCGGGCTGGTTGACGCACGAGAGCGTCCTGCTCGCCCTACGGGGTCGCCCTGCACCTGAGCCGCCGCAGGAAGTCACGATCGCGACACTGCCGGCCGGCTGACCAGGAGCGGACTGTCGTCGCCAGCCCCGGTGGCGGCCCCGCGACCGAGGCGGACGCCCAGTGCGCGGCAGCCGCGCGCGCTCGTCGTGGCGGCCGCGACCGCCACGACGATCGCGGGTACGACCGCGGGCGATGCATGGGTGAACTCGACGGCCAGGACGACCGCCGTGATCGGCGCACGCTGGCTGACCGCGAGCATCGCGGCGGCGCCGGCGACCGCAACCGCGGCGGCGCTGCCGGCCGGCCAGACGTGCGTCCACAGCCGCCCGGCGAGCAGGCCCACCGTCGCGCCGGTGGCGAAGGCCGGCGTGAGCAGGCCACCGATCGCCCCAGAGCGCAGGCACGCCGCCGTCGCCACCGGCTTGAGCAGCGCGAGCACGACGAGGGTGAGGGTCGTGCCGCCGGCCGCCAGGTCGTACTGCGTCAGGCTCTTGCCGTTGCCCAGCAACTGCGGATAACGGGTCGCCACCGCGCCCAGGGCGAGGAAGACCACGGTGATGGCGATCGGCATGCGCCACCCGGATGTCGCGCGCATCCGGGCCCGGGTCATCGCGGCGCGGAAGGCGATGCCCAGCGGCCCGATCAGCGCCCCGAGCAGCAGCGCGGCGACGGCAGCCGCGGCCACGCCTGCCGGCGTCGCCGGGACGTGCGGCAGCGCGTAGGCGACCTGGTTGCCGAGCACGAGACGCGACGTGAGCGCGGCGATCCAGCTCACGGCGAGGGCGATGGCCAGCGCGCTCGGCGCGGCGGTGCCGAGGAGGAGTTCCGCGGTGAACGCCGCACCCCCGAACGGAACGTTGTAGACGGCCGCGAGCCCGGCCCCGGCGCCCGCGGCCAGCAGAACGCGCCGCCGGCTGTGGGGCAGGCCCAGCCGCGCAGCTATCAGCGCACCGGACAGTGCGCCGACCTGGCGCGGTGCGCCTTCACGTCCCAGCGACCCGCCGGCGCCGACCGCCGTGACCTGCAGGACGGCGTCGGTCGAGGTGGCCACGATCGGCAAGGTCGGCGCGTCCCGGGCGAGCGCGCCGGTGACCGAGATGCTGTCGTCCGCGCGCGTCTTGTGCAGGTGCCGCCGGTGCAGCGCCCATCCGGTACCGGCGATCGCTCCGCCGATGCCGACCGCGACGGTTCGGCGCAGCGGCCCGACCTGCTCGACACCGACAAGGAAGTCGGACGCGGAGTAGCCGAACGCCAGATGCTCGATCGCGTGCAGCAGAAGGGTCAGCAGGCTTCCGGCGACGCCGGCGGCGACACCGGTGAGCAGTACGGCGAGCGCGAGCCGCCACCACCCGTCCAGCCTCGAATTCTGCATCCCTGTTCAGCCTGCCCGAGCGGCGTTGCCACCGGTAGGCGACAATCGTTGTAGGACTACAAGCAAACGTTGTGAGAGGGGATCGGTGTGTCGCGTCTTCTCGACCAACGACTGCCCAGGCTCGGCGATCTCGAGTTGCTCGAAGCCGCGGCACGTCTGGGCAGCCTCAGTGCAGCGGCTCGCGAGTTCGGGCTGACGCAGCAGGCGGTGTCCCTGCGCATCAGGGCGGTCGAACGTCAGCTCGGCGTTTCCGTGCTGACCCGTTCGCCGTCCGGCTGCGGTCTCACCCAAGCAGGCCGACTGGTGACCGCGTGGTCGGCGACACTGCTGCGCGACGCGGACCAGTTCTCGGCGGCCCTGGCCTCGCTACCGGCCGGACGCTCGCGCCGCCTTCGGGTCGCCGCGAGCCTGTCCGTCGCCGAACACCTGGTGCCCGGCTGGCTCGTCACCCTCAACGAGCAGCAATCCGCAGCCGGCGCGCCGGCGACCCGGGTCGAGCTCGCCGCCCTGAGCACGCCTGCGGTGCTGGAGCGGGTGCGCTCCGGCCACGCCGACATCGGTTTCATCGAGGGTCCGCAGAGCGCGTCGGGACTGCGGACGCGAACGTTCGCGCACGACGAACTGGTGATCGTCGTCGCGCCGGGCCACCCGTGGGCGCGCCGGCGTGCGCCTGTGCCGGTCACGCTGCTGGCAAGCACCCCGCTCGTCCATCGCGAGCCGGGGTCGGGTGCGCGGCAGGCGTTCGACGACGCCCTGGCCGCCGCCCTCCCGGCCGCGGCCGGGGTGGCCGAGCCCGCCCTGGTGGTGACCACCCCGGCCGCGTCCCGGGCCGCCGTGCTGGCGGGCGTCGGCCCGTCGGCCGTGCCGGCGCGGGCCGTCGCCGACGATCTCGCGCTGCGCCGGCTGGTCGCCGTCCCGGTCGCGGGCCTCGACCTGCACCGCGCGCTGCGCGCGGTCTGGGCCGGCGACACGCGACTGCCGGCCGGGCCCGCGCGGGACCTGCTGGCGATCGCCACGCAAGGGCGCCGCCGCGCCTGACCCTTCTCCGCAGCCGCAGTTCTCGACTCGCTCAAGCCTTGCTCTGGACACGACCTCGGCGTCGCAATCGGGGTTAGGCTCGCCGCGCGTTCGCACCGCACTGTGCGGCCCGGGCGGGGAGGAACAATGCGAAAGGGATGGACGGTCGCGGCTGTCGCCGTCGCCGTCGGGGTTGCCGGATGCTCGTCGCAGGTGACCGGGCACGGCGTGCGCGCCGAGCCGGTTGCGGCGACGCCGTCGCAACGGCCTGCGGTGACGGTGACCGTCACGCCGACGGCGACACCGACGGACTCCCCGGTGGCGGGAACGGCGTCGTTCAGCCAGGCCTACGCGCGCCAGCGCTCCGGCGTGGTGCGGATCGAGACGGTGGGGTGTTCCGACTCCGGGATCGGTACGGGCTTCCTGCTCTCACCCACCGACGTGATCACGGTTGCGCACGTGGTCGATCAGGCCGTCGTGGTCAGCCTGAAGGACGCCGGCCAGCGCACGACCGGAACGGTCGTCGGCATCGATCGGGCACGAGATCTCGCGCTGGTCCATGCCGACAGCCCGCTCGCCGGCTATCACTTCACCCTCGCCGGCAACCTGCCCGCCGTCGGCGCCGACGTCGCGGCCATCGGGTTCCCCGTCGGCGACCCGATCACCTTCACCCGCGGGACGATCAGCGGTCTGCACCGGCGCATCGTCGTCGACGGCAGCCCACGCAGCGGGATGATCGAGACCGATGCCGCCGTCAACCCGGGCAACAGCGGCGGACCACTGTTCGGCCCCGACGGCACGACCTACGGCCTGGTCGACGCGAAGAACGTCGACGCCGAGGGCATCGCGTTCGCCGTGCCCGCCCGCGACGCCCGCCGCGACGTCTCTCTGTGGCGCAACGCGCCGAGCATGCGTCCGGCCGACTGCTCCGACCCGCTCGGACCGGGCCAGAGCGCGGCGCAGGTGTCGCCGCCGGCCGGCGTCGGCCAGGCCGCAGCGGTCGGAATCGCCCGCGCGTTCACCACCTACTTCGACGGGATCAACAGCGGCGACTACCGATCCGCCTGGAACGTACTGAGCCCGCAACGTAGGTCGGCTGCCGACTACTCGTCGTTCGCAGCCGGCGATGCCACCAGCTACGACACCGACGTCGCGGTCATCGCCGCCTCGCAGAGCGCGCCGGACCAGGCGAGCGTCGTTATCGGGTTCACCAGCCTGCAGCGCTCGGACAAGGGCCCGAACGGCGATGTGTGCGACGCCTGGACCCTCGACTACTCGATGGTTCGGTTGTCCGACGGTGCCTGGTACATCAACGACGCGGGGCCCTTCCAGGGATCGACCCACACCACCTGCTGACGACCAGCTACGCCAGGTGCAGGTGGCCGCCGGACATCGTCAGGGTCTGGCGATGGGTGTGCCTGTGGAAACAGCACCCCTCGTAGCTGATCCAGGTCACCCGCACGGTGTGGCCCACGCTGCGCCACTGCATGATGTCGGCGTGCTCGGTGTGGGAGATGTTGCCGAGCTTGATGAAGCCGATCAGCCGGTTCCTCGCGTCGTAGGCGTCGATCACCGTCGGCCACGACACGTTGCCGGCGTTGCAGCCGTACTGCGCGAGCACCTGGGTTCCGGTGCTTCCGAGATGGACGCGCATTGCGCCGCCCTTGCTCGCCGCGCCGAAGAGCAGCGACCCCGATGCGGGCAGATATCGCCGCTGGGTCTTGCCGTTGTGCAGCCGCTGCTTCGGCATCTGGCAGTAGGCCGGGACGATCACGTTCGCCAGGCGCTGCTTGAGCGTGGTCGTGCTCGCGAGGCTCTGCGGCGTCGCGATGCTCGCCGGCACCACCAGCGCGACGGCGGTAGCCGCGCACATCGATGCTGCCAGGGTTCGTAGCTTCATGAGTCCTCCTCGTACGGCATCTGCCGCGGTCAGGCCGGGCAATCGGGGCGCCCCGTGCGACAACAATTGCACAAGATCAGCTCAGGCAGGCGCTTGTCTGGCGGGCGATCTCGAGGTCCTCACGCGCCGCCACGAGCACGACGAGCACGGACGACGACGGCATCGACACCACCGCATCCGGTTGCACCGACCCGTTCGCGTCTCGGTCGAGGTCGACCCCCAGGAATCGCAGCCGATCGCACACCGCGGCGCGCACCTGTGCCGAGTTCTCGCCGACGCCGCCGGTGAACGACAGTGCGTCGATCCCGCCGGCCGACACGGCCATCGCGCCGACCCCGGCGGCGATGTGGTGGACGTAGACGGCGAGGGCGAGGCGCGCGTCGGCGTCGTTGCGCGCGGTGATCTCGCGCAGGTCTGCGGTGCCGGCGAGCGCGAGCAGCCCCGAGCGGTGTTCCAGCACCTCGGCGACCTCGTGCGCGCTGATGCCCTCGTGCTCCTCCAACCACAGCACGAGACCGGGATCGACGCTGCCGGAGCGGGTCGCCATCACCAGCCCCTCGAGGGGGGTGAATCCCATCGAGGTGTCGACGCTGCGGCCGTCGACGATCGCGGTGAGCGACGCGCCCGCACCGAGGTGCGCGCTCACCAGTCGGCGTACCGGACGATCCGCGAGCTGCGGCACCCGCCTCGCGCTGTAGCCGTGCGACAGGCCGTGGAAGCCGTACCGGCGCAGCCCGTAGCGTTCGCGCCACTCGCGCGGCAACGCGTAGACCGATGCGGCGGGCGGCAGCGTGGCGTGGAAGGCGGTGTCGAAACAGGCCACCGCCGGCACGTCCGGCACCACGGCGTCGACGGCATCGATCCCGGCGAGTGACTTCGGCTGGTGCAGCGGAGCGAGGTCGACCAGACCGCGCAACTTCTGCTCGACATCGTCGTCGAGCACGACCGGGCCGGTGAAGATCGTCCCGCCGTGCACGATGCGGTGTCCCACAGCATCGGGCGCGCCCCAGCCGGCCAGGGTGGAGGCGACGGCGTCGCGGTCGAAGCCCTGCGCCCCGGCGGGCAGGTCCGCCGATTCGACGACGGTGTCGCCCTCGTCACCGGCGTCGAGCAGCCGCAACTTCAGACTGGACGAGCCGGCGTTGACGACGAGGACGCGCACCGGCTCAGCGCCTGCCCGGGGCGGTCGGCTCGACCGGCGACCACGTCCAGCCGGAGATCGCCGGGTCGTCCTCGCCGTGCTCGCGCGTGTAGGCCCGTGCCCGCATTCGCTCGTCGGTCATCTCCTGGCGCAGCAGGGCCGCCTGCGCCCCCAGGCCGGGTACGCGGTCGATCACGTCCATCACCAGGTGGTAGCGATCGAGGTCGTTCAACATCACCATGTCGAACGGCGTCGTCGTGGTGCCCTCCTCGCGATAGCCGCGCACGTGGATGTTGTGGTGGTTCGTGCGGCGGTAGGTCAGCCGGTGGATCAGCCACGGATACCCGTGATAGGCGAAGATCACCGGACGGTCCGGGGTGAACAGCGCGTCGAACTCCCGGTCGGGAAGGCCGTGCGGGTGCTCGGTGTCCGGTTCCAGTCGCATCAGGTCGACGACGTTGATGAACCGCACCTTGAGCTGCGGCAGCCGCTCGCGTAGCAACCGGGCGGCGGCGAGCGCCTCGAGCGTCGGTACGTCGCCGGCGCAGGCCAGCACGACGTCGGGATACTCCTCGCCGCTGCCCGCCCACTCCCAGATGCCCAGGCCGCGCGTGCAGTGCGCGATTGCCTCGTCGACGTCGAGGTAGGTCAGGGCGGGCTGCTTGCCGGCGACGATCACGTTGATGTACTGCCTGCTGCGTAGGCAGTGGGCGGCGACCGAGAGCAGCGTGTTCGTGTCCGGCGGCAGGTACACCCGGACGACCTCGGCCTTCTTGTTCACGACGTGGTCGATGAAACCGGGGTCCTGGTGTGAGAAGCCGTTGTGGTCCTGGCGCCACACGTGCGAGGAGAGCAGGTAGTTCAGCGACGCGATCGGGCGTCGCCACACGATGTTGCGCGTGGTCTTGAGCCACTTGGCGTGCTGGTTGAACATCGAGTCGATGATGTGGATGAACGCTTCGTAGCAGTTGAACATCCCGTGCCGCCCGGTGAGCAGGTAGCCCTCGAGCCAGCCCTGGCACAGGTGCTCGGACAGCACCTCCATCACCCGGCCGTCCGGCGCGAGATGGTCGTCGCCGTCGATCGTCATTGCGTCCCACGCACGGTTCGTTCGCTCGAACACCGCACCGAGCCGGTTGGACGCCGTCTCGTCTGGGCCCATCAAACGGAATCGATCAGGGTTCCTGACGATCACGTCGCGCAGCCAGGTGCCGAGGACCCGGGTGGCTTCGCTGACCGACTGTGCCGGCCGGACGACGGGGACGGCGTACTCGCGGAAGTCCGGCAGGTCCAGCTCGCGCAGCACGAGGCCGCCGTTGGTGACCGGGTTCGCGCTCATCCGCCGCTCGCCCGTCGGTGCGAGGGCACGCAGTTCGGCGCGCAGCCGGCCGTTCTCGTCGAACAGCTCCTCGGGGCGGTAGCTGCGCAGCCACTGTTCGAGCAGGGCCAGATGGTCGGGGTTGGTGCGGGTCTCTGCGAGCGGCACCTGGTGCGACCGGAACGTGCCCTCGACAGCCACGCCGTCGACGTACGCCGGCCCGGTCCACCCCTTCGGGGTGCGCAGGACGATCATCGGCCAGCGCGGGCGAGCGGTGGCCGTGCCGGCGCGCGCGTCGTGCTGGATCTGCGCGATCGCGTCCAGCGCCCGGTCGAGCGTCGCGGCGAGTGTCCGGTGGACCACGGCGGGATCGTCCCCTGCGACGAAGTACGGATCGTAGCCGTAGCCGCGCATGAGGTCGGCGAGTTCGTCGTCGCCGATGCGCGCGAGGACAGTCGGGTTCGCGATCTTGTACCCGTTCAGGTGCAGGACGGGAAGCACCGCGCCGTCGTGCCTCGGGTCGAGGAACTTGTTGGAGTGCCAGCTCGCGGCGAGCGGCCCCGTCTCGGCTTCACCGTCGCCGATCACGCATAGCACGGTGAGATAAGGGTTGTCGAAGGCCGCGCCGAAGGCGTGCACCAGCGCGTAACCCAGCTCGCCGCCCTCATGGATCGACCCGGGGGTCTCCGGCGCCACGTGACTCGGGATGCCGCCCGGGAAGCTGAACTGCCGGAACAGCTTGCGCAGGCCCTCGGCGTCCTCGCTGATCGACGAGTACGTCTCGCTGTAGGTGCCTTCGAGATAGGCGTTGGCGACCAGTCCCGGTCCGCCGTGCCCCGGGCCGGTCACGTACATCGCACTGAGCTCGCGCTGCCGGATCGCCCGATTCATGTGCGCGTAGAGCAGATTGAGCCCCGGCGTCGTGCCCCAGTGCCCGAGTAGCCTCGGCTTGACGTGCTCCGGCCGCAGCGCTTCGCGCAGCAGCGGGTTGTCGAGCAGGTAGATCTGTCCCACGGACAGGTAATTGGCCGCGCGCCAGTAGGCGTCCACAAGCCGGATCTCGTCATCGGTCAACGTTTCACCCACGTCGTCGACCGTAGCGGCGTCACCACCGGGTGGGGACGGATCGGTGAGGAGAACTTCGGGACGAAAGGCCCACCCCGTCCGGGCCTTCGTCGCCTGCTCGGTCGAGCCGCTCGACGGCAGGCTCGAAAGCACACGCGACTGTCGCGAGTGGACGAGACGGAGGTCGACGGATGAGCAGATGGGCGCAGTCGGGGCCGGTGGTGGTCGGCGTGTCCGACACGGGTGTCGACCCGCTGATCCCGGTCGCCGTGAGCCGCGCCCGCGAGCACGACGTGGCCGTCGACCTCGTCCGCGTCTGGCGTTCGGTCGACTGGCTGCTGTCCGCAGCCCCGTCGGCGGCCGGAGCGCTGGGCCGCGACGAGGATCACGACCGGGCGTTGCTCGAGCAGGCCGAGCGTCGGTTGCAGGAGAGCGCACCCGACGTCGCCGTGGTCGTCGACTTCGCGCCGGGCGATCTGTACAACGAGTTGCTCGATCGCACCCGGGGCGCGTCGCTGCTCGTGATCGGCGACGACCTCGGCCAGGACGCGTCGATCGCCGCCTGGTACCTGGAGCACGCCTTCTGCCCGGTGGCCGTCGTCGACGACCGCGGCAACATCACCGCCGAAGGTCCGGGTTCCAGCCGACTCACCCGCTACGGACCGCACGGGAGCTGACGATGAAGGCCGGACAGATCATGACGAGCCCGGTCCTCACGGTGACACGGGACGTGCCCGCGCGCGAAGCGATCGCCCTGCTCGCCGCCCGCGGGATCACCTCGCTGCCGGTCGTCGACGAGGACGGCGACGTGATCGGCATCGTCAGCGAGGTCGACCTGTTGCGCCGCCGCGTCCCACACGACCCGCGCGCGCACCTGATGCCGCAACACGATTCGGGCGACCCGCCGCGCACGGTCGGCGAGGTGATGTCCGACGCCGTCGTGTGCCTGTCCGAGAATGCCGACGCCGCCGATCTCGCCGAGGTGCTGGTGGACAACCGGATTCGCGCCGTGCCGATCCTGCGCGGGGGAGACCTCGTCGGCATCGTGAGCCGTCGCGACGTCCTGCGCACCCTCGTCCGCGACGACGAGGCGATCCGTGCGGAGGTGCGCGAACGGCTCGCCGCCTACGCCGGCGAGCCGGACCGGTGGCGCGTCAGCGTCGCCGACGGCGTCGTGACCGTGTCGGGCATGTGGATGGACGAGCGCGACCGGGCTGCGGTCACCAACCTGGCCACGACCGTGCCCGGAGTCGTCCGCGTCCATGTCCACCGAGGCTGAGCGGGTCGACGCCGACGTCGTCGCGACGTCCGAATCCGGCCTCACCGGCGACGAGGCGCAGCGCCGGCTGGAGCGCTACGGCCGCAACGCGCTGCCTGCGCGCAAGCGCGTCACCTGGGTCGGCGCTTTCGCCCGCCAGTTGACCGACACCGTCATCGTCGTGCTGCTCGGCGCGATGGTGCTGACCCTGCTCATGGGCGACTATCCGGACTGCGCGGTCATCGGCGCCGTCGTGGTGCTCAACAGCATCATCAGTGGGGCTCAGGAGGTGCGCTCCAGCCAGGCCCTCGACGCGTTGGCGACGCTGACCGCGCCCCGCGCGAGTGTCGTGCGCGACGGCGCCACTCTCGAGGTGCCGGCCGCCGCGGTCGTTCCGGGCGACCTGGTCGTGCTGACGGCGGGCGATGTGGTCGCAGCCGACGCCACGCTCGTCCAGGCGCAGGCGCTGCGGCTGGACGAGTCGATGCTCACCGGTGAGTCGCTGCCCGTCGAACGGGATGCCGGCGAGCGGGTCGCGGCCGGCACCGTCGTCGTCCGCGGGCGTGCGCGTGCGGTGGTGGACGCCACCGGCGAGCGCACCGAGATCGGACGGATCGGCCGCGGCCTGGCCGAGGGTTCGGTGGTGCTCACCCCGCTGCAACAGCGGCTGGCCCGGCTGGGCCGGCTGCTCGCCGTCACCGTCGCCGTGGCGGCGGTCGCCGTTGCCGCGCTGAACATCGCGACCGGGCACGGCGTCGAGTACAGCGCGACCCTCGGCATCAGCCTGGCCGTGGCGGCGATCCCGGAGTCGCTGCCGGCGGTCGTGGCGCTCACCCTCGCCCTCGCCGCCCGGCGGATGGTCGCCGCCGGGGTGCTGGTGCGCCGGCTCGCCGCGGTCGAGGCGCTCGGCTCGATCACCGTGCTGGCAACCGACAAGACCGGCACGCTGACCACCGGCCGGCTGTCGGTCACCCGCAGCTGGGCACCTGCGGGCAACGACGCGCTGCTGCTGGAGGCCGGTGCCCTGTGCAACGACGCCCGCAGCGACGGTGTCGCAGCAGCCCGCGACGACCCGCTCGAGACGGCACTGGTCCGGTACGCGCGAGAGCACGGCGTCGACGTCGCCGCGCGACGGGCGGCGTGGCCGCGCGTCGCCGAGGAGCCGTTCGACGCCAATGCCGCGCGCATGCTGACCGTGCACGAGGACGGGCGCGGCCGGGTGCGGACGATCGTCAAGGGCTCGCCGGAGGTGGTCCTCGAGCTCTGCGCGGTCGCGGGGGCGTCGCAGCGTGCCGCGTCGTGGTCGCGCGCCGGCGGGCGGGTGCTGGCCGTCGCGGTGCGCGATGACGGTGACGACTGGAGCCTGCTCGGCCTCGTCGAGTTCGCCGATCAGCCGCGTACGCAGGCGGCGGCCACGATCGGCGCGCTGCGAGACGCAGGGATCGGCGCGGTGATGATCACCGGTGACCATCCCGGTACGGCGGAAGCGATCGCGCACGCGGTGGGGATCCGGGACGCGCGAGCGGTGTATGCCCGGGTGCGGCCCGAGGACAAGACCCGCATCGTGCGCGAGCTGCGCGCGGCGGGTGAACTGGTGGCGATGACCGGCGACGGCGTCAACGACGCACCGGCGCTCCGGGCGGCCGACGTCGGCGTCGCGATGGGCAAACGGGGGACGGAGGTGGCCCGGCAGGCGGCCGACCTGGTGCTCACCGGTGACGACCTCGGCGCCATGGTCACCGCGGTCGCCGAGGGCCGCCGCGCGTATGACAACCTGCGTCGGTTCCTGCATTACGCGATGTCCGGTGGGCTCGCGGAGATCCTGGTGATGCTGGCCGGTCCTGCCATCGGGCTGTCGGTGCCGCTGGGGCCGGGCCAGATCCTCTGGGTGAACCTGCTGACGCACGGGCTGCCCGGCGTCGCGATCGGCAACGAGCCGGCCCGGGCGGACGTGCTGCACCGGCCGCCGCGTCCGCCTCGGGAAGGTCTGGTCGACGCGGTGCTGGCGAGACGGATCGCGCTGCTCGGCTCGGTCATCGCCGCCTCGACGCTCGGCGCCGCGCTGTGGGCGCACGCGGACGGCCGGCCCTGGCGCGCCTACGCGTTCGTCACGTTGACCTTCGCGCAACTCGGCGCGGCATTGGCCCTGCGCCCGTCCTGGAAACGCCGCAACCCGACGCTGGTTGCGGCCGTCGCGCTGAACGTGGCGCTCATCGTGCTCGCCGTGCGCTGGCCACCGCTGGAAGCGCTGCTGCGGACCGAGTCGCTCGGTGGCGTCGACCTGCTCCGGTGCGTGGTGGCCGCGCTGCCGTCCGTCGCGCTGGCCCTGATCGAGGCCCGAGGTCGGTCGAGGAGGGCCGAAAGTCCCGGGTAGCGCGAACAGACGTCATGGCACGTACCGACGTTCGCCAGGGGCATCCGTCCGCGCGGCTGCCCGACGATCGACGCAGGAGGTGTGCACGGTGTTCAAAACGATCGTGGTGGGTACCGATGGCTCGACCGAGGCCGAGTCGGCGTTCGCGATGGCGGTGCAGCTCGCCGAACGCGACAGTGCGCGCCTGCTGGTGGTGCACGTGCAGGAGTTCATCGGCGGCAAGGGCGGGGTCTACCCGCTGCACGTCGACGAGGACGAGATCATGGTCCGCATCCGCGGCGAGGTCGACAAGCTGAACCTGCGTGGCGTCACCACCGACCTCGAGGTCGACCAGATTCCGTTCGGCGGGCCGGCGCACATCATCGCCGACGCCGCGCGCAAGGCCGACGCGGACCTGATCGTCGTCGGCAACAAGGGCCGCAATCCAGTCAGTGAGATCGTGCTGGGCAACGTGCCGCTGCGCCTGCTGCACATCAGCCACCGGCCGGTGCTCGTGGTGCCCGCACCGTGAAAGTGCCCGCGCAGCCACTGGTTGTCGTCGGCGTCGACGGGTCGGACTCCTCGAAAGCGGCGCTGCGGTGGGCCGCCGACTACGCGGCATCGGTCGGCGCCCGGCTCGATGTCCTCACGGCCTGGCACCTCCCGACCACGTTCGCGGGCCCGGGCTACATCCCGGCCGGGTTCGACCTGGGAGTCGACTACGACAAGGTGCTCGAGCAGGTCGTCGACGAGGTGTTCGGTGCCGAGCGGCCGTCGTTCCTACGGCTGGTCGTGCGTGAGGGCGGTGCCGCGCAACTGCTCATGGAGGCCAGCAAGGACGCGGACCTGCTCGTGGTCGGCAGCCGCGGCCACGGCGGGTTCGCCGGGCTGCTGCTCGGATCGGTCAGCGCCAAGCTCGCCGAGCACGCCAAGTGCCCGGTGCTGATCATGCACGGGCAGCTGGTCGCTCAGAAGCCGTGACGCAGCCCATGGCTGTGGTGATGGCCGTGCACCCAGCCGCGTTCGTGGATGTCGTGCGCCTCGATCACTTCCATGATCGCTGCGACGATCGCCGCGCCCAGTGCCAGACCGCCGAGCAGCACGGCCAGGGTCAGCATCGCGATTTCCATCCGCCACCTCCAGTTGCGTACGTGTATACGTCGCAAGCATACGCGTACGCATTCGAGCTGTCAGCCCGTACGATCAACCGATGGACGACTCGCGCAGCACCGCCCGGGCGCGTTGGGGCGGGCTGACCCGCGAGGCGGTGATCGAGGCGGCCACGACCCTGGTCGACCGGTCCGGGGACGGCGAGCTGAGCATCCGCGCGCTCGCTGCGACGCTGGACGTCTCGCCGATGGCGCTCTACCGGCACGTGGCCGACAAGCACGACCTGATGGCCGCAGTCGTCGACCAGCTGTGGGCCGAGCGCTGGGAACCGGGCCTGCCGCGTACCGAGTGGCGGGCCTGGATCATCGACGCGGCAGATCGGCAGCGCCGGTTCCTGGTCGAGAAGCCGGCGGCCCTGCGGGTCTACCTCGAGCAACCCGTCGTCTCCGCGGCCGCGATGGAGCGGATGGGCGCCTGTATCGAGGTCCTGCGTGCCGCTCTCGGCGACGACGACCGGGCCCACCGCGCGTACGCCGCCGTGCACACCTACACCGTCGGGTTCGCCGCTTTCGAAGCTGCGCGGTCCTCGGCGCACGAGCCGGTCGACGACGCCGAGCGCGAGCTGGCGGCGTTCGTGTCTCCGGCGCAGTTCGAGACCGGCCTGGGGTACCTGCTGGACGGCATCAGCTCAGCCGGTCAGTGATACTGCGGGTCGCGCAACTCCGAGGGTTCGAGGTAAGTGGTGTGGCCGGGTTCGGCGATCACGTCGGTGCGCCGGGGCGTCCGCTCGCGCTTGAGGTGGTAGCCCACGGCGGCCAGGCCCGCGAGCATGAGAATGACGCCGGCCACGTGGATGTTGAAGCCGGACACGTGTGCTGTGACGGCGAACGTCAAGATGGCGCCGAACACGAGGAGGGCGAAACTCGGGCCCAGTCGCATGGCGCTCCCTTCCGGCGGTCGTCGATCGTCCCCTCCCGACCTCTACCCGACTCGCCGAAGCGTGAAACGGCGCGCGAGGGCGGCTAGCTGGTTTCGCCGGCCTCGTCGAGGGTTCCGGTGAGCACGACCTGCTCTGCGAGCTCGCGCAGCTTCACATGGCGATGCTGGCTCGTGTCGCGCATCGCGTCGAAGGCCTGCTCCTCGGTCCAGTTCCGCTGCGCCATGAGGATGCCCAGCGCCATCCCGATCCGGCGGCTCGAGCACAGCGCGGTCTCGAGATGCCCCACCTTGGCGTGGAGCGTCTCCACCTCTTCCTCCGGGTCAGGTTCGAATCGGTTCGCTGCTGCCTCGGCCATCTGCTCCTGACCCTTCAAGTGGTGCGTGAACGAGGCGCGGTCGTGGTCCCGGCTGCTCGGCCGGGACCACGACCGCAGCGCTCAGGCGTCGATGACCTGGCGGTCGTCGGTCGTGCTCGACACCGTGATCTTGCGTGGCTTGGCGCGCTCGGCCACCGGGATCTGCAGCCTGAGCACACCGGCGTCGTAGGCCGCGCTGATGCGGTCGGTGTCGAGGTTGTCGCCGAGCATCAGTTGGCGACTGAACACGCCGCGCGGCCGCTCGGCGGCGATGAGTTCGGCGTCGCTGGCGCGCGCCGGCCGCTCGGCCCGCACGGTCACCACGTTGCGTTCGATGTCGAGGTCGATGGACGCCGGGTCGACCCCCGGCAGGTCGAACTCGACGTGGAACGTGTCGCCGTCGCGCCAGGCGTCCATCGGCATGCCGCTCGGGCGCGCCGTCGTGCCGTACTGGCCGAACACCTGCTGGGCGAGTCGGTCCATCTCGCGGAACGGATCACTGCGCATCAGCATCGGTACCACCTCCGGAATCGTCGTCGAAATGCCCCGCAGTCCGCTGCTCGGATCTGCGTCATGCGCTATAGATTTCTTGTAGCACACGTGAGATTGTGATCGCAAGAGCCTCACACCTGACGAGCGAAGGGATGGTTCCGTGTCGGTTCCGCAGCCTGATCGCGATCGCGGTGTCTATGGCATCTCGGTCGCGGCCGACATGGTCGGCATGGGCGTGCAGACCTTGCGGCTGTACGAGGCCCGCGGGCTGCTCGAGCCGGACCGGACCTCGGGCGGCACCCGCCGGTACAGCGCGAACGACCTCGATCGGCTGCGCCGCATCGGCGACCTGCTCGACGCCGGCCTCAACCTCGCGGGCATCAGCATGGTGCTGGGCCTGGAGGCCGAGAACGGGAAGCTGCGCGACGAGAACGACGACCTCCGCCCGGGCCGGTGATCGTCGAGCCCGATCTGCGTCCGTCCGGGGCCGCTAGGCTGGGATCAGCTGAACGGACAGCTCGCGCGCACCCGCACACCCGCCTCGCAGATGGCTGTGATGACCGGAATCGATCTCGCTGCACCAGGCGTGACCGTCGCACGTGCCGTGGTCACCGCGCCGAAGGTGCTCGAGGGCGGCGCGAGCGCAGCCGACGTGCGCCGGGTCCTCGCCGATGATCATGTGCACGCCGCGCTCGTGGTGGACGGCGGTGGCGTGCTGCTCGCGGTCGTCGAACGCGACGATCTGATCGACCACGCGGACACGTCGCCGGCGCGTTCGCTGGGCCGGCTCGCCGGGCGCACCGTCGCTGCGCACGCCTCGTTGCGCGAGGTTGCGGCCGACATGCTTGCGAGGCGTCGACGCCGCCTCGCGGTGGTCGACGAGAAGGGTCGGCTGGTCGGGCTGTTGTGCATGAAGCGCGACTTCAGCGGGTTCTGCTCCGACGCCGACGTACGCGCCCGCGCCGACGACGCCGACCGCCGCGCGGGCTGAGCAGCCGTCGCGCCGGTCAGGCCTCGCGCTGCTCGCGCGCCTTCATCTCCGCCTCGGCGAGGTGGACGGGCGCATCGACCGCGGCGCGCGCGGCCTGTTCGGTCGCCCGGAACGGGGTCAGGTAGTTCGCGTCGTAGTCCTCGACGAGTTCGAAGCTCCAGTGGTCGCCGATGACGTTGCGACCGACCATCACCGTGGCGACCGTATCGGCCACGGCGCCGTGGCCGGCCTCACGCAGCGCCTGCACGGCGTCCTGCAGATCGAGGTCGGCGCGTCCGGACAGGCGATGGAAGGAGTAGAGGTGCCCGCGGGCGTCCTCGGCCGTCTCGAGCGCCGCGGACAGCTTGCCCAGCGCTTCCACAGCGGCGTCGGTCAGGCCGTCGGGTCGCGATTTGAGTGGCGGACGCGCGGTGCGCGGTGCGCTGCCGAACCGGGCAGTGAGGTCGGCGAGCGGGTCCGGCTGCGGTTCCTGCGGGCTGGTCATGAGTCCTCGTCCGGTGGCTCGGTCAACCGGCGCACGGTGGCGCGCAGCCGCTGCAGGGTCTCGTAGTTGCGGCGGTGCAGAACGGCGTCCTGCACCGGGTTGTGCAGCCACCTGCCGGGGCCGTCCACGGGTGCCTCGTGCAGGGTGACTTTGCACCCGGCGTCGTTCGGCTCGAGGGTGATCCGGATGCGCGCCGCGCCCAGCCTCGAGCCCGACGCGTACAGCACGATCTCGGAATCCGGCCGCAGGTCTTCGACCTCGGTGTAGTCGCGGGTCAGCAGGGGCCAGGCCCCGACCGCGTGGTGCAGCCGCGACCCGACGGCCGGCCACTTCGCGTCGACGGCACGGATGTGCGACGTGCCGACCACCCAGTTGCTGTAGGTCCAGCCGTCGGACAGGACGGCGAACACGTCGCCGGGCGAGGCCTCGATGACGATCGATGTGCTTGCCATGTCGTGGTCTCCTCGTCAGCTGTGCGCGGTCGAACGCGCGCGGGCGGGGTCGCGGTATATGCGTTTCATGAGTGCGGCCTGGGCGGATCGGCGCACGCGGCCGGTGCGGCCGGCTCGGGCCAGTGCGGCCCGGGCCGCGTTCGACCCGCAGGCGCCGTGCACGCCACCGCCGGGATGCGCCGACGATCCGGCGAGGAACAGCCGGTCGATCGGGGTCGCGGCGCCGCCGAGTCCCGGGACGGGGCGGAAGACGAGTTGCTGGTGCAGCTGCGCAGTGCCGCCGTTGATCGCGCCGGTGACCAGGTTCGCGTTGCGGTGTTCGAGCTCGGCCGGGCCCTGGACGTGGCGACCGAGGATGCTCGCGCGAAACCCCGGGGCGTGCGCCTCGACGAGCGCTTCGATCCGCTCGGTCTGCTCGGCGATGATCTCGTCGGTCAGCGCGGTCTTGCGCGGCAGGTGCGTGTAGGCCCAGACCGATTCGGTGCCCTCGGGCGAGCGGGTCGCATCGGCGGTGGTCATCTGCCCGAACAGCACGAACGGGCGCTGTGGGATTCGGCGCGTCTCGAGGTCCGCGGCGTAGTCGGTCAGCCCGTCCAGGTCGACGCCGAGGTGCACGGTGCCGGCCTCGCGCGCTGCGACGGCGGTCCAGGGCACCGGGCGGCTCAGGGCGAAGTCGACCTTCATCGTGGGGGCGTCCCACTGGAAGCGTTCGAGGTCGGCGAGCAGGCGGCGCGGCAGGCGGTCCGGGTCGATCATCTTCGTGAACAGCGTCGGGGCAACGACGTCGGCGAGCACCGCGCGGCGCGCGCGGAGGCGTTCGCCGGATTCCAGCACGACGCCCTTCGCCCCGTCGGCGCCGACCTCGATGTGCCGCACGGGGCAGTTGAGCCGCACCGTGCCGCCGGCGGCCTCCAGACGACGCACGAGCGCGGCCACGAGCTGCCCGGCTCCGCCGACCGGCACCGGGAAGCCGTGGTCGTGGCCGAGCATCGTCAGCAGCCAACCGTAGATCGCGCTGCCGGCGCCGTCGGGCGGCAGGTCGGCGTGCAGCGCGTTGCCGGCGAACAGGATCGGACCGCCCGCGCCGGCGAAGTTCTCGTCGCCGAAGCGGCGGACGGGTTGCACCGCCAGCCGGGCAAGTCGCAACGTCTCGTCGAGGCCGAGACGTCCGAGCATGCGCACGACCGACGTCACGGGCGGGAACGGCTTCAGCACGGCGTCGACGATCCGGTCGCCGACGCGGTCCCACTCCTCGACCAGGCGCATCCAGGCGTCGCCGTCGGCGCTGTTGAACTCGGCGAGCCCGGCGGCGGTGCGTTCGGCGTCCTGCCAGAGGGTCGCCGAGCTGTCGTCGGGGAAGACGTGGGTGAGCACGGCCGGCGCGCGCGACCACGACAACCCGTGGTTCTCGAGCTCGAGGCCGCGGATGACGGGTGACGCCGCGGCCAACGGGTAGAACGCGCTGAACAGGTCGGTGCGAAAGCCCGGTGCGGTCACCTCCGCGGTGGCGACGGCGCCGCCGGCGCGTGGCTGCTCCTCGCAGACCACGACGTCCCACCCGGCGTCGGCGAGCAGGTTCGCGGCCACCAGACCGTTGTGACCGGCGCCGATCACCACGGCGTCCGGCGCGGATGCGCTGTCGAACCCGGTCATGATGTCGCCCCGGCGGTAACGCGGAACGTGTCCAACGACGGGTCGGCGGCGTCGGGCAGGACCATGCCGGCCGTCAAGCCGCTGCGCAGGTAGTCGACGACCTCGGACGTGATCCGCTCGCCGGGCACGACGACGGGGATGCCGGGCGGATACGGGGTGAGCTGTTCGGCGGCGACGCGACCTGCGGCCGCGTCCGCCCGCACCTGTTCCACGGGACCGAAGAACGCATCGCCGGGCAGAAGAACCGGGTCGAGCTCGAGCTGCCTGAGCTCGGGGAGCGCGACCTGCGGGGGACGAGGCAACTCCGCCGACGCGTGAACGAGGTCGTCGACGGCGGCGAGCAGTCGATCGGTGGTGTCGGCATCGTCAGCCATCGACAGCGTGAACTCCAGCCGGCGGTGGTCGGACAAGCCACTGTCGAGGTGCCGAGCGCTGCGCAGCCAGTCCGCGGCTTGGTAACCGGAAATTCCCAACTCGGAGACATCGACCAGGATATGCAACCGATCGAGGTCGTGGCCGGCCTGCTCGTGCAGCAGTTCGTTCTCGAGAACGTGCAGGCCGGGCAGCGCGTCGAGTCGGGCTCGAACCTCCGCTGCCAGGTCGAGGGCTGCGTCGAGCAGGTCATGGCCGCGCTCAACCATCTGTCGACGCCAGCCGTCGATGGCGGCGTAGATCAGGACGTTCGGGCTGGTCGTCATGAGCAGGTCGGCGCACTGCGCCAGATGCGCGGGGTCGACGAGGCTGCCCTGGACGTGGAACACCGAGCCCTGTTCGAAACCGGCGCCCATCTTGTGCACGCTCACCACGCAGACGTCGGCGCCGGCGTCCATCGCCAAGGTGGGCAGGCTGTCGTGGAAGGGCAGGTGCGCGCCCCAGGCCTCGTCCACGATGAGGGGTTTGCCCCGCGCGTGGCACACCTCGGCGATGGCCGGGAGGTCGGCGCACGTGCCGTAGGGCGTGGGCGAGACGACCAGTGCTCCGGCTGCATCCGGATGGCGTTCCCAGGCCGCCGCGACCTCGCCGGGTGACGGGGGATGGGCCAGGTGCAGGTGCGCGTCATATCGGGGCGTGATCCAGCGCGGCTGGATTGCGCCGAAGACGAGTCCCGCGACGACGGACTTGTGCGCATCGCGGGAGATCAGAAGCTCGCCCTGACCGCCGGCTACGGCGAGCATCGCGGCCTTGACCGACAGGGAGCTCCCACAGGTGGAGAAGAAGGTGTGGTCGGCTCCGACCGCATCCGCCATCAGCATCTCGGCCCGCGACAGGTAGCCGTCGGACGACTTCCGGTCGTCCAGGCCCGACGATGCGAGCACGTCGTCCTGGAACGGCTGGCGACCCATGACGGCAAGAACACGCTCGTCGACCCCGCGACCCTGCCGGTGCCCGGGCGGGGTGAACCCGTACCTCTCGAGACGGTGGTAGTCGTCGAGGGCGCTGATCAGCGGTGCCTCGCTGTGATCCATGCGCTGGTCCACAGATCAGTGCGCCTTCGCCGCAGTCGCCTTGCCGCCCTTGGGCGAAGCGTCGGGGGTGTTCGCAATCTTGGCAGCGCGCTCCTTGGACATACCCTTGTCCTCGAGCGCCTCGTACTGCTTCGGGTTCTTCGGGTTCGTCTGCGCCATGACTTCG
>DATBTJ010000016.1:0-42411 GCA_036559305.1 Jatrophihabitans sp. | reverse complement strand
GCTCGTCCTCGCGTGGGGCACATCCAGTTCCTCAACTGCCTGCCCATCTACTGGGGGCTGGTCCGCTCCGGCGCGCTGCTGGACGTCGAGCTGACCAAGGACACCCCCGATCGGCTCAACGACCTGCTCGTCACCGGTGGGCTCGACGTCGGCCCGATCTCGCTGGTCGAGTACCTGCGCCACGCCGATGAGCTGGTGCTGCTGCCGGACATCGCGGTCGGCTCGGACGGTCCGGTGCTCTCGGTCAACCTGGTGTCGACCAGGCCGCCGGCCGAGCTGGCCGGTCGCCGGGTGGCGCTCGGTTCCACGTCGCGGACGAGCGTGCTACTCACCCGGATGTGGCTGGCCGACCACCACGGCGTCACGCCCGACTACTTCACCTGCCCGCCCGACCTCGGCGCCATGCTGCTCGAGGCCGACGCCGCCGTGCTGATCGGCGACGCCGCGCTCCGGGCCACCTTCGACGCACCGCGGCGCGGTCTCGAGGTGCACGATCTCGGCGCGGTGTGGAAGCAGTGGACGGGGCTGCCCATGGTGTTCGCGGTATGGGCCGCGCGCCGCGAGTACGCCGAGCAGCACCCGGGCCTGGTCAAGGACGTCCACGAGGCGTTCGTCCGCAGCCGCGACGACGCGCTCGCGCACGTCGACGAGGTCGCCGCGGCTGCCGCGCGGTGGGAGGACTTCGACGCGCAGACCCTCGCCGTCTACTTCCGCACCCTGGACTTCTCCTTCGGCGCGCGACAGGTCGAGGGGTTGGTCGAGTTCGCCCGCCGTGCGCACGCCGCCGGCGCGGTCGACCGGCTGGTGACTCCCGCATTCGCCCAGCTCTGAGGCGCTGATCCGAAGGATTCACGCAGAACCGTCGCGGGCGGCTGCGGTCAGGAATACCGTGGACGGATCAGCACGGACGGAGTCCTCGATGACGGTTCATCAGTGCCCCAAGTGTGAGCTGAAGTTCAGCTACAAGACCGAGGTGGACGACCACTGCCGGCACGACCATCCCGAGTTCCGGCACGAGTACCCCGCCGTCCACCACGATCCCGAGCCGCTGCCGCACGCGCCGCCGCCGCCGGCGCACGCGGCCGGTGAGCGCCACGCACACATCGGCGCGGGGTCCTTCGGCAAGTGGCTGCAGCCGACGCGACCGCGAGCCCACCGCGCTGCCGACGATCGCCGACAACCGTCCCGATAAGGGCTGCCGAGCGCACGTCGGCCTACTGACAAACTGGACGGCGTGCTGCGTGCCGAAGCGATCGTCGATCTCGACGCGATCCGTGCCAACGTCGAGACCCTGAAGCGGGGGACGGCCGCCGAGGTGATGGCGGTCGTCAAGGCCGACGGGTACGGCCACGGGTTGTTGCCGAGCGCCCGCGCGGCGCTGGCCGGCGGGGCAACCTGGCTCGGCACCGCCACTGTCGACGAGGCGCTCACGCTGCGGCGGTCAGGCATCACCGCACGCACGCTGGCCTGGCTATGGACCCCCGACGAGGCCGAGACGGTGCGCGACGCGCTCGCCGCCGGCATCGACGTGTCGGTGAGCAGTCGGTGGCAGCTCGACACCGTCCTCGCCCAGGCCGCGGCACTCGGCAGTACAGCGCGGATCCACCTGAAGATCGACACCGGCCTGTCCCGAAACGGCTGCTACGTCACGGACTGGCCCGACCTCGTCCGCGGCGCTGCCGCGGCGGACGGCGCGCACGTCGCGGGTATCTGGAGCCACTTCGCCTACGCCGACGAGCCGGGGCACCCGACCATCGGCAGGCAGCTCGACGCGTTCCGCGCGGCGTTGCACACCGCGCAGTCGCTCGGTGTGCGGCCGGACGTGCGGCACATCGCCAACTCGGCCGCGACCCTGACGCTGCCCGACGCGCACTTCGACCTCGTTCGACCCGGCATCGCGGTCTACGGCCTGACCCCGGTGCCGCAGATCGGCGAGTTCGGACTGGTGCCCGCGATGACCTTGCGCGCCTCGCTCGCCTCGGTGAAGCGGGTGCGGGCCGGCGAGGGCGTCTCCTACGGCCACACCCATACGACCGAACGTGAGACGACGCTCGCGCTCGTCCCGCTCGGGTACGCCGACGGCATTCCCCGGCACGCCGGCAACGTCGGCCCGGTGTCGATCAACGGCCGCCGGTTCACCGTGAGCGGGCGGGTCTGCATGGACCAGTTCGTGGTCGACGTCGGCGATCTGGAGGTCACCGAGCACGACGAGGCGATCCTGTTCGGCGCCGGCCCGGACGTGCCGGGCGCCATCGACTGGGCCGAGGCGATCGGCACGATCCACTACGAGATCGTCACCCGCATCGGCCCCCGGGTGCCCCGCACCTACCGTGGCGGTGCGGCATGAAGTGGGGCCGGCTGTGGATCGGCGCCGCAGCGGCCGGCGTCGCGGCCGCCGGCACTGCGGTCGCTGTCGATCGCAAGGTGCGCTCGACGCGGCAGCACGCAGACCTCGACGAGTTCCGTCCGCCCGAACCCGACCGCGCGGGCTACGTGCGTGCCACCGACGGGGTGCGCCTCTACTACGAGCAGGACGGCCCCGCCGATGCCGCGATCACGGTCGTGCTCGTGCACGGTTTCTGCCTGGACCGCGACGACCTGCTGTTCCAGCGCCGCGCGCTGATCGAGGAATTCGGTGACCGGGTGCGGGTCGTCAGCGTCGACCTGCGCAGCCACGGCCGGTCGTCACGTGGCGACGCCGAGCACGCGACCATCGATCAGCTCGCCACCGATCTGCGCCTGGTGCTGCGCGAACTCGTTCCCGACGGCCCGATCGTGCTCATCGGCCATTCGATGGGCGGGATGACGATCCTGGCGCTCGCCGATGCCCAGCCGCGGATGTTCCGCCGGCGGGTCGCCGGCGTCGCGCTGATCAGCACCTCGACCGGCAAGATCGCCTGGCTCACGCTCGGTGTGCCGGCGGCACTGGTCAAGGTCGGCGATCCCGCGCTGCGGCTGGCGATGCGCGGCGTGAGCCGGCGCAGCAACCTGATCGAGCGCGGCCGGACGCGGCTCGGCGACGCGAGCTGGATCTTCGTCCGCAGGCTGGCCTTCGGCCCGCACCCCGACCCGGGGTTGGTCGAGTTCCTCACACGCATGATCGGCCGGACGCCGGTCGACGTGATCGCGGAGTTCTTCCCCACGCTGACCTCGCACGACAAGCTCGCCGCCCTCGACGTGCTGGTCAACCTGCCGGTGGTCATCGTGTGCGGTGCCGACGATCTCGTCACGCCCGTCGACCACAGCCGCGAGATGGCCCACCGGCTGCCCGGAGCCGAGTTCGTGCTCGTGCCGGCGACCGGGCACCAGGCGCTCATGGAGCGTCCCGACCTGGTCAACCCGCCGCTGCTGCGCATGGTGGGCGACGCGCTCGAGCGGGCCCGGGACGTCGCGTGATCAGGCTGGCGACCGTCGCGGACACGCACGCCTTCGGGCGCCGCCTGGCGGCCACGCTCCGGGCCGGCGACCTGATAGTTCTCGGCGGCCCGCTCGGTGCCGGCAAGACCACCCTCGTGCAAGGGATCGGTGCCGGCCTGCAGGTCTCCGGTCGCATCGCCTCCCCGACCTTCGTGATCGCGCGGGTGCACCCGGGCCCGGTTCCGCTGGTGCACGTGGACGCCTATCGGCTCGCGACGTTTGCGGAGGTCGACGACCTGGATCTGGACGTGTCCGCCGACGAAGCGGTGACCGTCGTGGAGTGGGGCGAGGGCAAGGCCGAGCAGCTCGCGGACTCCTACCTGACGATCGTGCTCGATCGCCGCTCGGACACCGAGCAGCGCACCGCGACCCTGGTCGCGCACGGCGGCGACTGGGCGGCCCGCATCGCCGCGCTCGACCCGACGTAGCCTGAACGATCGTGCTGGTGCTCGCTTTCGACACGTCCGCAGCCGCAGTGTCGGTCGATCTCGTCGAGGTGACCGATTCCGGCGCCGCGATCGTCGCGGCGCAGCAGTGGACCGGTCCGCACGGTCACAGCGAACACCTCACCCCGACCGTGGCCGCGTGCCTCGACCGTGCCGGAACGACGATGCGCGACCTGGGTGCGCTCGTCGTGGGCGCCGGGCCCGGTCCGTTCACCGGCCTTCGGGTCGGGCTCGTCAGCGCGGCCGCGATGGCCGAGGCGCTCGACATCCCGGCGTACGGGGTCTGCTCGCTCGACGGCCTCGCGCCCGACGACGGCGCGGTCCTCGTCGCCACCGACGCGCGCCGCAAGGAGGTCTACTGGGCCACCTACCGCGACGGTGTTCGGCTCGCCGGACCCGACGTCGACTACCCGGCCGACGTCGACCCCGGCGAGGCGACGGCGATGACCGGTGCCGGCGCCCGGCTCTACGCCGACGTGCTCGGCCTGCCGTTGCTCGTCGGCGACCACCCGGCACCGGCGCGCCTCGTGGCCGTCGCGCTGGACCGGGTGCGCGCCGGTGCGCCGTCCGACGCGCTGACCCCGCTGTACCTGCGGCGTCCGGACGCGGTCGTCCCGAAGGTGATGACGCGATGACCGTCGTGCCCATGACCGCCGCGCACGTGGACGCGCTGATGCCCTACGAGCGCGAGTTGTTCGGGCCGGAGGCGTGGTCGGCCGGCAGCTACCGCGCCGAGGTGGCCGACACACGCAGCCGCTACTACGTCGCGGTCGAGGACGACGACGGCGCGCTGGTCGGCTGGGGCGGCGTGCTCGTCGCCGCCGACCAGGCCGAGATCCTGACGGTCGGCGTGGTGCCGGCCGCGCAGCGGCGCGGCCTGGCCCGCCGGATGCTTGCCGCGCTGTACGACGAGGCGCGCCGCCGCGGGGCGCGCGAGCTGTTCCTCGAGGTGCGGGTAGACAACGACGCCGCTCTGGCGCTGTACGAGAGCGAGGATTTCGCCCGCATCGGCCGGCGCCGCGGCTACTACGACCACGGCCGGGTCGACGCGATCACGATGCGGAGGTCGCTGTCATGACGATCGTGATGGGCATCGAGACCTCCTGCGACGAGACCGGGGTCGGCTTCGTCGAGGACGGCGTGCTGCTCGGCGACGCGCTCGCCTCGAGCATGGACGAGCACGCCCGCTTCGGCGGCGTCGTGCCGGAGATCGCGGCGCGCGCGCACGTCCAGTCGATGCTGCCCACCCTGCGCAAGGCGCTCGCCAACGCCGGCATCACCCTCGCCGATGTCGGCGCGGTCGCCGTCACCGCGGGGCCCGGGCTCGCCACCGCACTGCACGTCGGGGTGGCCGCGGCCAAGGCGTTCGCGCTCAGCCTCGGTGTGCCGTTGTACGGGGTGCACCACCTCGCCGGCCACGCCGCCGCCGACACCCTCGAGCACGGCCCGCTACCGGACCGCTCCGTCGGCCTGATCGTCTCCGGCGGCCACACCTCGCTGCTGTTCGTGCGCGACCTCGTGCGTACCCCGATCGTGCACCTGTCCGACACCCTCGACGACGCCGCCGGCGAGGCCTTCGACAAGGTCGCCCGGCTGATCGGGCTGCCCTACCCGGGTGGCCCGTCCATCGACAAGGCCGCGCGCGAGGGCGACCCGACCGCGGTGCCGTTTCCCCGTCCGCTGATGGGCGCGAACGACCCGCCGCTGGGTTTCTCGTTCTCGGGCCTGAAGACCGCAGTGGCCCGCTACGTCGAGAAGCACCCCGATCTCGACGTCAACGACACCGCGGCGAGCTTCCAGGAGGCGGTCGCCGACACGCTCGTGACCAAGGCGTTGCGCGCCTGCCGCCAGCAGGACGTCGACACCCTGGTCGTGGTCGGCGGCGTCGCAGCGAACTCGCGCGTGCGCGCCCTCGCCCAGCAACGCTGCGACGCGGCCGGGATCGAGCTGCGGGTGCCGCCGATGCGGCTGTGCACCGACAACGGGGCGATGATCGCCGCGATCGGCGACCTGCTCGTGCGTGACGGCGCCCGGCCGTCGCCGCAGACGCTCGGCGCGATCCCCACCATCGAGCTCACCGGCGCACAGTTGGACGCGGCGTCGGCCTGAGCGCTGCCGGCGGCCTCGGTTCAGCGGCGGCGGGCGACCAGCCAGCCGAATTGCGCCGACATCCGGATCCCGTGGGACGGATCGAACAGCGTGGCGAGAGCGGCCAGCGTCTGCGTCTTGAGCTCGGCCTCGGCATCGTGCTCGATGAGCGGGTAGATCATCCCGGTGGACGCGAGGGCGCGGTAGGCCTGGTCGACGTCGGCGAACTCGCTCGTCCCGAGAACGCTCCCTGACGCGACCACCTCGAAACCCGCCTGCCCGAGCAGGCCGGCGGCCACCTCCGGATCGGCCATGCGCAGTGGGGTGTGCGCGTCGTCGTCGCCCACGTACGGCGCGAGGGCGGCGCCGAGAGCGGCGAGCGCCCAGCCGAAGTCGCGAGGGTCCTGCCAGAACCCGATCCCCAGCAGTCCGCCGGGCCGGATCACCCGGCACGCGTCTGCGAGCGCTCCGTCGTCGGCGTAAATGAACGCGTTCACTCCGATGATGTGGCTGAACGTCGCGTCCTGCCAGGGCAGCTCGGTCATCGTGCCGAGCCGCAGGTCGGCGCCGGGCAGGCGCGCGCGGGCGATGTCGAGCAATCCGGCGGCCGCGTCGATCCCCGCCACGGAACAACCGCGCGTGCTCAGGTGTCGCAGGCCGCCGCCCGATCCGCAGCCGACGTCGAGCAGCGTCGCGCCCGGCCCGACGTCGAGGTGGTCGCCGAGCGCGGCGTAGACCGGGACGAACTGCAACTCCATCAGGTAGGCCCAGTCGAGGGCTCGCGCGTTCCAGGCGACTCCTGCTTGTTCCCATCCCATGGCCGGCGAGTGTGCCCGCTCGCACCGGAAGTTGCCAACGGGGGCCGGTACAACGAGAGTTCACGTCGTGGGCGACAACAACAGCGCGGTCGAGCCGGCCGACCGGGGCAGGGGCATCGTGGCCCGGTTGACGACAACGGTGCGCAATGTCGCCGAGGTCGTCCGCTTCGGCGGGCTGGAGACCGGCGAGGCGCCGTCCCTGTTCTCCGTCGAGGCCGAGCACCGCAACTACCGGCTGCGGCACTATTTCGCCGACGACGTGCCCGACGGCGCCGCCCCGATCCTGCTGATCCCGCCGCTGATGCTCACGACCGAGGTGTGGGACGTCTCACCACGCTCGTCGGCGGTCGGCTCGCTGCACGAGAGCGGCCTCGACACCTGGGTGATCGACTTCGGCCATCCCGACCGCGACCCCGGTGGGCTGGAACGCGACCTCACCGACCACGTGCTGGCGATCAGCGAGGCGATCGACACCGTGCGCGAGCACACCGGCCAGGACGTGATCCTCGCCGGCTACTCGCAGGGCGGCATGTTCGCCTATCAGACCGCGGCATTCCGGCGGAGCAAGGGCATCGACTCTCTGGTCACCTTCGGCTCGCCGGTCGACGCAAACGCGCCGCTGCCGATCCCGCTCTCGCCGGAGGCGGCATCGCGGCTGGCGAACACGCTCGTCGACAGCGGGCTGTTCCGCAAGGTCGCCGTCCCGGGCTGGTTCAGCCGCACCGGCTTCAAGATGCTCACGCCCGCCAAGTCGGTGCAGGACCGGATCAAGTTCCTGCTCACCCTGCACGACCGCGACGCGTTGCTGCCCCGCGAGCGGCAGCGCCGCTTCCTCGAGAACGAGGGCTGGACGGCGTGGTCGGGGCCCGCCGTCGTGCAGTTCCTGGAGATGTACTTCCAGCACAACCGGATGCTCGAGGGCGGGTTCGTCATCGACGACCGGCTGGTGACGCTGGCCGACATCGATCTCCCGGTGCTCACCGTCGTCGGGTCCACCGACACGATCGGGCACCCGGATTCGGTACGTGCGATCCGCCGGGCGGCGCCCAGCGCCGAGATCTACGAGCTGACGCTGCGCGCCGGCCACTTCGGCCTGGTCGTCGGCTCGACAGCCATGACCCACAGCTGGCCGGCCGTCGCCGACTGGGCACGCTGGCGCCGCGGCGAGCTCGGCCTGCCCGACGAGATCATGCCCGCCGAGCAGGTCGAGACAGCGGCGCTGCGGCCGTCCGGCAGCGGCGGAGCGGGGGTGCTCACCCAGGTCACCGAGCTCGGCGTCGGCGCCAGCAAGCTCGTCGTCGACACCGCACGCCGGATGTCGCGCATCGCGCGGTCGGTCGTCAGCGAGGCACCCGCACAGATGCCGCGGCTGCAACGCATCGAGCAGCTCGCACCAAGAACGCGCATCAGCCTGGGACTGCTGCTCGACGAGCAGGCTCGTCGCAACAGCTCCGAGATCTGTTTCCTCTTCGGTGATCGCGCGCACCGGCAGAGTGAGGTCAAACACCGCGTCGACAGCATCGTGAAGGGCCTCGTCGAGATCGGTGTGCAGCCGGGGGACACCGTCGGCGTGCTGATGACCACCCGTCCGAGCGCGTTCACCGTGATCGCCGCGCTCAGCCGGCTCGGCGCCACCGCCGCGCTGCTGCGCCCGGACGGCGATCTGGGTCGCGAGGCGCGGCTGGCGCGCATCGACCGGGTGATCTCCGATCCCGAACACGCCGCCGCCGTGAGCGGATCGACCACAGTGCGCTGTTACGTCCTCGGCGGCGGCGCGGACGAGCGGCAGCTGCCCGACGGCGCCGTCGACATGGAGCGCATCGATCCCGATGACGTCCCCGTGCCGGACTGGTACAAGCCGAATCCGCAGCGTGCGCAGGACATCGCGTTCGTGTTGTTCACCGGCGAGGGCGCCACCACCAAGGCGATCCGCATCACCAACAAGCGCTGGGCGATGTCGGCGCTCGGCACGGCGAGCGCAGCCGCGTTGCGGACCGGCGACACCGTCTACAGCGTGACGCCGTTGCACCACTCGTCCGCGCTGCTGATGTCCATCGGTGGCGCCGTGGCAGGCGGCGCGCGGTTCGCGATCTCGCTCGCCGACGACCCGGACACCTTCTGGGACGAGGTGCGTCGCTACGGCGCGACGCACGTCAGTTACACGTGGACGTCGTTGCGCGCGCTCGTCGACGCCCCCGAGCACCCGAACGAGCCGTTCCACCCGATCCGGATGTTCATCGGCTCGGGCATGCCGCGCAACCTCTGGAAGCGCGTCGGCGCGCGCTTCCCGGACGCCAAGGTGCTCGAGTTCTACGCGTCCGCCGCGGGCGAGGCGATCCTCGCCAACCTCACTGGACAGAAGCCGGGCTCGATGGGCCGGCCGCTGCCGGGCACGCCGGAGGTCCGGGTTGCCGCGTTCGGCCTGACCGACCGCAGCCTGAAGAAGACCAGCGACGGCTTCGCCCGCGAGACGCTCGCCGACGAGATCGGGCTGTTGCTCAGTCGCGTGCAGCCCGCCGACATCACCGACGCCGACGAGTCGCTGCAGCGGGACGTGTTCGCTGCGGGCGACGCCTGGCGCTCGACCGGCGACCTGTTCCTGCGTGACGAGCAGGGCGACCACTGGCTGGCCGGCTCGCTCGCCGACGTCGTCGACACCGCCGAGGGACCGGTGCTGCCGAGCGGCACCCGGTTCTGTCTGAGCACGATCGAGGCGGTCGACCTGATCGTCGCCTTCGGTGTGCGCGAGGGGGACGCGGACGTGGTGGTGGGTGCGGTGACGGTGCGCCCCGACACCACGCTCACGGCCGCCGCCCTGGACGAGGCGATGGGCGGGCTGCCCAAGCGGCAACGGCCCCGCTACGTCCAGGTGGTCAAGACCATCCCGCTCACCACCTGGCACCGGCCGATCTGGCGCGACCTCGCCAAGCACGGTGTCCCGAAGCCGACACGCACCCGCACCGTGTTCGCGCTGGACGAGGCCTCCGGCCACTACCGCAAGCTCTGACCCGGTTCGGTCCGGTTTGCCGCGCGTGCGGCGGCAGACCCACCTCGAATCGGTGGTGCTAGCACCCGCGGCTACGCCGGTCAGCATCCTCGTCGCGACCGGTCCCTCCGGACGAGTCTTTGGCCCATCGTCAGAGACCACCCGTCGAGGAGCCTGCAATGACCTTCACCGTGCCCACCGGCGCCGCTGTCAGCACCGATGCCTTCGCCGAGCTCGCCTCGGCGCTGCCGGGCCAAGTCGTGCTTCCCACCGACGCCGCCTACGACACCGACCGGCTCGGGTTCGCCCTGGCCGTCGACCAGCGCCCGACCGCCGTCGTCCACGTCCAGGATGCCCAGGACGTCGTCACCGCCGTCCGTTTCGCGGTGCGCCACGGCATGACCGTGACCGTGCAGCCGATCGGGCACGGCGCGACCCGCGCGAGCAACGGCACGGTGCTGCTACGCACCCGGGGCATCTCGCACATCCATGTGGACCCCGAGCAGCAGGTCGCCCGGGTCGGCGCCGGCGTCAAGTGGGGCGAGCTGCTCGCGGTCGCCGGACCTCTGGGCCTGACCGGTCTCGCGGGCAGCAACTCCGACCCGTCGGTTGCCGGTTTCTGCCTCAGCGGCGGGCTGAGCTGGTTCAGCCGCAAGCACGGCGTCGCCGCGCATAGCATCCGGGCGGTCGAGATCGTCGACCCGCAGGGCGAGCTCCGGGTCGTCACCGCCGATTCCGACCCCGACCTGTTCTGGGCGGTCCGCGGCGCCGGCGGCGACTTCGGCGTCGTCACCGCCATCGAGGTACAGCTCTACCCCGCCGAGCAGCTGTACGGCGGACGCATCATGTGGCCGCTCGAGATGGCCCGTCCGGTGCTGCGCGCGTTCCACGCGATCAGCGCGAACGCGCCGGACGAGCTGACCACCTGGGCGCACCTGCTGCGCTTCCCGCCGGTGCCGTTCCTGCCCGAGCCGATCCGCGGCAAGAACTTCGTCTCGGTCGAGTTCACCTATCTCGGCAGCGCCGAGGAGGCCGAGGCCCTGATCGCCCCGCTGCGCGAGTTGCCGGCCGTCGCCATCGACGCCACCGGTGCGGTGCCGGTCGCGAATCTGTCCGGCATCTGCCAGGAACCGACCGACCCGATCCCGACGATCGAGTGGTCGCGGCTGCTGACCGGCCTCGACGTCACCGACCTCGATCGGCTCGTCGATGCGGCGGGTGCCGACGCGCCGAACGCGCTGACCATCATCCAGCTGCGCCACCTCGGCGGCGAGCTCGCCCGCGGCAGCGCCGCGCAGGGCCCGAACGCCGCGATCGAGGAGGACTACCTGGTGTTCTGTCTCGGCGTGCCGATGGTGCCCGAGCTCGTCCCGGCGATCCAGGGCTCGATCGCGGCCGTCCAGCAGGCCCTGGCCGGTCGGCTGAGCGAGCGGACGTTCTACACCTTCCTGAGCGCCGACGCCGACGTGACCCGCGCCTTCTCGGCCGAGTCGCTCGAGCGGCTGCGCCGGGTCAAGGCCGAGCACGACCCGAACCGGGTGTTCCGGAGCAACCGCCCGATCTGACGCACTGCCGCGACGCGGTGTCGGCCCGACCGGGGCGGCACCGCGTCGTCGTCGATGCAACAGAACGCCACCCCGGCGCTGTCTACTTTCCGTGGGAGGCGCTGTGACGGTCGAGGTCGACTTCACGCGGTTCGTGCGCGAGCACACCGCCGAGCTGCTGCGTACCGGATACCTGCTCACGGGTGACGGTGGCGCGGCCGAGGAATTGGTGCAGGACACGCTGGTACGACTGTTCCCGAAATGGCACCTCGTCGCGGCAGCGGACGTGCCGGTCGCCTATGTGCGGCGCAGCCTCGCCAACGGCTTCGTCAACCACACCAGGCGCGCCGCGCGGCGCGAATTCGCCGTCGACGTGCTGCCGGAGGGCATCGACGACCACGATCGCGCCGGCCAGCTGGACGACCGCGACGAGATCTGGACGCTGCTGCGCACCCTGCCCGACCGCCAGCGCACGGCGCTGGTGCTGCGGTACTTCCACGACCTGCCCGACGACGAGATCGGCGCCGCGCTCGGCTGCCGCGAAGGCACGGTGCGCAGCCTTGTCAGCCGCGGCCTGGCTGCGCTTCGCGAGAACGCCGACCGAGGCTTCGGAAGGAGCTCGGCATGACCCCGCCGACGGACGACTTCGAGCGCCGGCTGCGTGCCACGCTCGCCCGCCACGCCCGCGAGGCGCCGCCGGGCGCCCCGCTGGCCGATCGCATCCTGCTCGAGCTCGATTCCCCCGTGCTTCGGCCGCGTCACGGGTGGCGGGTGTGGGCCGCACCGCTCCTCGCCGCCGCCGCGATCGCGGCCGCCGCGCTGGCGCTGGTCGGGGTGAGCAACGCCCACCTCGGCGCGGCACCCGCCCCGGCCGCCACCCGGTTGCCGTCCTCCACACCGACACCGACTTCGACGCCGTCTCCTCTGCGGGTCCGCCCGCCACACGGCACGCTGGCGCCGACGACCGTCACGAGCAGGCCGCCCGTCGCGCCGACCGGCAGCGTGCGCGGATTCCGCGCCGACGACGTCAGCTTCGACAGCCCGACCGAGGGGTGGGCGCTGGGCAGCGCGGACTGTGCGCGCGGGTCGTCGACCCGGTGCACCGTGCTCCTGCACACCACCGACGGCACGCACTGGGCCGCCGCGTCGAACGGCACGCCGTTCCACACCCCCGACGGAGGACTGTGCGCCGAACCGTGCGTCACCCACGTGCGGTTCGCGGGTTCGACGGTGGGCTACGCCTACGGTCGGCTGGCGCTGTTCATGACCACCGACGGCGGCGCGCACTGGACGCGCCAGCCGGGCCTCGGCGCCGACGTGCTCGAAACGCTGGACGGGAACGTGATCCTCGTCCGCGCCGGCGGTCCGGGCTCGGTTGCGCCGCTGTTCCGGCGCGCTGTCGTCGGCGGTTCGACGTGGACCTCGTTCAGCGTTGCGGGTTTCCCGGGTGTGCCTCAAGGCGGATCCGTGCAGCTCTCGCGCGCGTACGGGGTGACGCTGCTGACGGTGACCGGCTACGACGCGTATCAGCTGGCAGCGTCACCGGGTGCGGTGTTCGGTTCCGTCGACGGCGGCGCGACGTGGCAGCAGATCGCTCACCCCTGCGGCAGCCGACCGGTCGGGCACTGGTCGATCGCGGGCGCAGTGGTCGGAGCCGGCGACGGCAGCATGGTGATCGATTGCGCGGTCCAGACCCGCACCGACCCGGGTGGCGTCGGCACCACCTTCAGCGCGGCGCGCGGATCGACCCAGTTCGTCCGGGCGCCCTCCGGCGGCAAGGTCGCTCCGGCGATACTGCTCGCGGCGCCGACCCGCGACGTCCAACTCCTCAGGACACGCACCGGTGACCTCTACCGCAGCACCGACGCCGGCCACAGCTGGGACCGGTTGGCGCAGCCGAACGGTGTCACCTTCCTCGGGTTCAACTCCGGAACCGAGGCCCGGGCGTTGGGCGACGACAGCGGCCACACGCTCTGGACCACGACCGATGCCGGCGCGACCTGGCACGCAGTGGTCTTCTCGGCCTAGGGCGCGTATCACCTCATCCACCAACGGTTCCTGGTCGTCATCGCCTTCTGGAAGGACCTGACCATGCGCACGTACCTGATCGGCGCCGCGGCGGCAGTGGCACTCACGGCCGGCGTCGCCGCCGGAATCGCCACCCCGGCCGGTGCCGCCGCACCCGTCCCGGCCTGCAAGGGCAACCTGATCGCCTTCAGCCACAATCGACCGCAGGGCGCGGCCGGGCACGGCAACGTCATCCTGCGCTTCCGCAACGTCAGCCAGGGCACCTGCAGTCTGCGCGGCTATCCGGGCGTCGACGCGCTCGGCCGCCACGGCGGCGTCTTGGCCCATGCCACACGCACCCTGCACGGGTTCACCGGCGGCACGTCGGCGGTGCGCACCATCGTGCTGCACTCGTGGCAGCGGGCCTCGGCCGACCTCGAGTGGGCGAACTTCGGTGCCAACGGCAGGTCCTGCCGGTTCTCGAAGTCCCTCGCCGTCACCCCGCCGAACACGACCAGGACGTTCCACTCGTCGCTGTCGGTGAGCGTGTGCAGCCTGCAGATCCACCCGGTGGTCAAGGGGACCTCGGGCGACGCCCCGTAATCCACCTCCCGCGCCCGAAGTTGTCCGTGTGTCGCGCGCAAATGTGCGCGTGACACACGGACAACTTCGTTTGGGGGACGGTGGTGAAACCCCTCGTTGAAGTGTTGGCACTCGGCGAGCTAGAGTGCCAGAACAGGGATACGTTGACCACCCGCGACGGCAACGCCACCCCGGAACCGAACGTACTTCCGCCCGAGAAGGGGAGAACCACCGTGACCGCCACCAAGGTCAGCATCAAGCCGCTCGAGGACCGCATCGTCGTCCAGGCCAACGAGGCCGAGACCACGACCGCCTCGGGCATCGTCATCCCGGACACCGCCAAGGAGAAGCCCCAGGAGGGCACCGTCCTGGCGGTCGGCCCGGGCCGTATCGACGACAAGGGCAACCGTGTCCCGCTCGACGTCGCAGTCGGCGACGTCGTGCTCTACAGCAAGTACGGCGGCACCGAGGTGCGCTACGGCGGCGAGGACTACCTCGTGCTGTCCGCGCGCGACGTGCTCGCTGTCATCGAGAAGTAAGAACCTCACCACCCACCGCCCCGGCGCGCGCCCTGCGTGACCGGGGCGGTGCGGGTTGATCCATAGGAAAGGACATCCATGGCGAAGATCCTCAGCTTCGACGAGGACGCCCGCCGCGCGCTGGAGCGCGGTGTCGACAAGCTGGCCAACACGGTCAAGGTCACCCTCGGCCCCCGCGGCCGCAACGTCGTGCTCGACAAGTCCTTCGGTGCGCCGGTCATCACCAACGACGGCGTGACGATCGCCCGCGAGGTCGACCTGGCCGATCCGTACGAGAACATGGGCGCGCAGCTGGTCAAGTCCGTCGCAACCAAGACCAACGACGTCGCCGGTGACGGCACCACCACCGCGACCGTCCTCGCCCAGGCGCTGGTCAACGCCGGCCTGAAGAACGTCGCAGCCGGTGCCAACCCGACCTCGCTCAAGCGCGGCATCGACGCTGCCGTCCAGGCCGTTGCCGACGAGCTGGACAAGGTCGCCACCCCGGTCGAGGGCGAGCAGTCGGTCGCGCATGTCGCGACGATCTCGGCCCAGGACGCCACGATCGGCGAGCTGATCGCCGAGGCGTTCACCAAGGTCGGCAAGGACGGTGTCATCACCGTCGAAGAGAGCCAGACCCTCACCACCGAACTCGAGTTCACCGAGGGCATGCAGTTCGACAAGGGCTACATCAGCCCCTATTTCGTCACCGACGCCGAGGCCGGCGAGACCGTCCTCGACGACCCGTACCTGCTGATCACCACGCAGAAGATCTCGGCCGTCGCCGACCTGCTGCCGGTGCTGGAGAAGGTCATCGAGACCGGCAAGGCGCTGGTCGTCATCGCCGAGGACGTCGACGGTGAGGCGCTCTCGACCCTGGTCGTCAACGCGATCCGCAAGACCTTCACGGCGGTCGCGGTCAAGGCGCCGTTCTTCGGTGACCGCCGCAAGGCCTTCCTCCAGGACCTCGCGATCGTCACCGGCGCGCAGGTCGTCGCCCCCGAGGTCGGGCTCAAGCTCGACCAGGCCGGCCTGGACGTGCTCGGCACCGCCGGTCGCGTGAAGGTGACCAAGGACGTCACCACCGTCACGCACGGGTCGGCCGCGCAGAGCGAGATCGACGCGCGCATCGCCCAGATCCGCCGCGAGATCGAGGACACCGACTCCGACTGGGACCGCGAGAAGCTGCAGGAGCGGCTGGCCAAGCTCGCCGGCGGCGTCGGCGTGATCAAGGTCGGCGCGGCCACCGAGGTCGAGCTCAAGGAGCGCAAGCACCGCATCGAGGACGCGATCGCCGCCACCCGCGCGGCTGTCGAGGAGGGCATCGTCGCCGGCGGCGGCTCGGCCCTGGTGCACGCAGCCTCCGCGCTCGAGGGCGATCTCGGACTGTCCGGCGACGACGCGACCGGTGTGGCCGTCGTCCGCAAGGCGCTGGCCGAGCCGCTGCGCTGGATCGCCGACAACGCCGGTCTGGAGGGCTACGTCGTGGTCGCCAAGGTGAGTGAGCTCGAGGCCAACCACGGTCTCAACGCCGCCACCGGCGAGTACCAGGACCTGCTCGCGGCCGGCATCGTCGACCCGGTCAAGGTGACAAAGGCGGCGCTGGCGAACGCGGCGAGCGTGGCGGCCCTGCTGCTCACCACGCAGAGCGCGATCGTCGAGAAGCCGGCCGAGCCGGCCGACGAGGGCCACGGCCATTCGCACGGCCACGGTCACTCGCACGGCCCGGGCGGTCACTCCCACTAGGCACAGCACCCAGTAGAAACACCAAGGCCCCACGGCGAGATCGCCGCGGGGCCTTGGTGTCCCCCTCCGCATCGGGCCCCCCACGAGCCCTACGGAAGTTCTTGGATCAGGCGCTACGCCTGGCCAGCAGCAGTTCGCGCTCCTCGGCCGACAGTCCGCCCCACACGCCGTACGGCTCGCGGGCGGCGAGCGCCCAGCTCAGGCAGTTGTCGATGACCGGGCAGCGGGCGCAGATCGCCTTGGCCTGCAGTTCGCGGCGCGCCCGGGAGGGGCCGCGCTCGTTCTCGGGGTGGTAGAAGTTCGACGTTTCCAACCCGCGGCAGGCTGCCTGCACCTGCCAGTCCCAGTCCCCCTGACGCGGGGCCGGGAGCCGCCGAACCTCGGCCATGCCACCCTCCGATGAACCGTGATCGCAGGAGTGCGATCTCCTGCCAGGTTCAAAGAGCGAGGGCGGGAAAGGTGACGCCGCCGGCAGCCGTTTCCCGAAACTGGGCGTTATGTCCGGTTTGACGACGGACGGGCTCAGCAGCGCTTGCTGGCCGAACTCGCCGCGTCGGCGTAGCCGCGGGCGTAGTCCCAGCTCACGTAGGCGTCCGGGTCAGGGGCGAAGGCCGGTTCGTGGACGTGCGTACGTCCCTCGCCGAGCAGGGCGGTCAGGTTGGCGACCATCAGGTCCCAGCCGAAGTAGTGCTGCTCACCGCAGTCGGCGCACTCGACGATGATGCCGTGCACCCCGATCGGGTCGAGCACCTCGCGGAACTCGGCGAGTTCGACGAGGTCGGCGCGCACGTCGGCGAGCTCGTCCTCGCTCAGCGGCGCGGCCGGCTCCAGGTCGTCCAGCAGTGCGGCCGGGTCTTCAGGGTCGCCGAGGAACGGGTCCACCGGGCCCGGCAGCCCGTGTTCGCCGGGTCCACCGGGGCCCAGTTCGGGCCGGTCGTCGGCGGGGGGTTCGAGACTCACGCATTCCACGGTAGATCCGACCGGGGCAACATCGCCAATCGGGCGAAACGGGCCCCGCAGGGAAGCGCCGCTCAGCGTTCTAGACTCGAGTACCGGCGAGAACGAGGAGAACGTGTTGCCCGAGGATGTCATCCCCGCCAAGTTCGCCACCATCGGACTCACCTACGACGACGTCCTGCTGCTCCCGGGCGAGACGGACGTCGTGCCGTCCGAGGTCGACACCACCTCCCGGCTGACCCGCGACATCACGCTGCGCGTGCCTTTGCTGTCGGCGGCGATGGACACCGTCACCGAGTCGCGGATGGCGATCGCGATGGCGCGCGAGGGCGGCATCGGGGTGCTGCACCGCAACCTCTCGGTCGCCGATCAGGCCTACCAGGTCGATCTGGTCAAGCGGACCCAGACCGGCATGATCCCGAACCCGGTGACGATCGGCCCGGACGCCACCCTCGAGGAACTCGACGCCGTGTGCGGGCAGTACCGCATCTCCGGCCTGCCGGTCGTCGACGCCGACCTCCGGCTGCTCGGCATCATCACCAACCGCGACCTGCGCTTCGTCCCGGTCGCCGAGTGGGGCACCACGAAGGTGGACGAGGTGATGACCCCGATGCCGCTGATCACCGCGCCGGTCGGGATCAGTCACGCGGACGCGACCACCATCTTGCGCAAGCACAAGCGTGAGCGGCTGCCGCTGATCGACGAGCAGGGCCGCCTGGCCGGGCTGATCACCGTGAAGGACTTCGTGAAGTCCGAGCAGTTCCCGCACGCGTCCAAGGACCCGCACGGACGGTTGATGGTCGCCGCGGCGATCGGCTACTTCGGCGACGCCTGGGAGCGCGCGACCACGCTGGTCGAGGCCGGGGCGGACGTGCTGGTGGCCGACACCGCGCACGGGCACGTGCGCCTGCTGCTGGACATGGTGCACCGGCTCAAGAGCGACCCGGCGACCCGGCACGTCCAGGTCATCGGCGGCAACGTCGCCACCCGCGCCGGAGCGCAGGCCTTCGTCGACGCCGGCGCGGACGCGGTCAAGGTCGGTGTGGGGCCGGGCTCGATCTGCACCACGCGCGTGGTCACCGGCGTCGGGGCACCGCAGATCACTGCGGTCTACGAGGCCTCGCTCGCGTGCAAGCCGGCCGGCGTCCCGGTCATCGCCGACGGCGGGCTGCAGTACTCCGGCGACATCGCCAAGGCGATCGTCGCCGGCGCCGACACGGTGATGGTGGGATCGCTGCTCGCCGGTTGCGACGAGTCGCCCGGTGAGCTGATCTTCGTCAACGGCAAGCAGTTCAAGTCCTACCGCGGCATGGGCTCGCTCGCGGCGATGAGCTCGCGGGGCAAGAAGTCTTACTCCAAGGACCGCTACTTCCAGGCCGAGGTCGCCAGCGACGACAAGCTCGTCCCCGAGGGCGTCGAGGGCCGGGTCGCCTATCGCGGCCCGCTCGGCGCGGTGGTGCACCAGCTGGCGGGCGGCCTGCGGCAGTCGATGTTCTACGTCGGGGCGCGGACGGTGCCGGAGCTGGCCGAGCGCGGCCGGTTCATCCGCATCACCCAGGCGAGCCTGAAGGAGTCGCACCCGCACGACATCCAGATGACGACCGAGGCGCCGAACTATTCGGGCTGATCTTGTCGTACGCGCTGGCTAGGCTCGCTCGATGTGAGCAACTACCTGCGCCATCCTCACCTCACCGGTGATCGCATCGTCTTCGTCGCCGACGACGACGTCTGGATCGTCGACGCGTCCGGTGGCCGCGCCGAGCGGCTGACCGCCGACCGGGCGCCGGCCGCCCGGCCGAGGTTGTCCCCCGACGGCACCCTGCTCGCCTGGACAAGCGCCCGCGACGGCAACAACGAGGTGTACGTGGCGCCGGTGGCCGGCGGCGAGGCGACCCGGCTGACCTACTGGAACCACGCCGGCACGCGCGTGCTGGGCTGGTCCGCCGACGGCCGGGTGATCGTCGCGACCCCGGCGCTGCAGCCGTTCCGCACCCAGGCCTGGGGCTACGCGTTGCCGACCGACGGCGGCCCGGGCGAGCGGCTGCCGCTCGGCCCGATCAACGGCCTGGCCCGCCGGCCGGACGGCGCGGTGGTCGTGCAGTCGGTCGTGCACCGCGAGCCCGCCACCTGGAAGCGCTACCGCGGCGGCACCCGCCCGAAGCTGTGGATCGACCGCGCCGGGTCGGGGGAGTTCGAGCGGCTGCTCGCCGAGCTCGACGGCCAGCTCGCCGACCCGGTCTGGCTCGGTGATCGGCTCGCGTTCGTCTCCGATCACGAGGGCCACGGCAACGTGTACTCGGTGCTGGCCGACGGCACCGGGCTGCGCCGGCACAGTGACCACACCGGCAACTACGCGCGCGATCTGGCCGGTGAGCTCGAGGGCGGCTCGGCGCAGCTGGTCTACCAGCGTGCCGGCGTGCTCTACCGGCTCGACTCCCTCGACGCCGAAGTGCAGCCGGTGGCGGTCGGGATCGAACTGCCCGGTGCGCGCGCCGGACGGCAGCGTGCCGAGGCCGAGGTCGGGCCGTCGCTCGGGGCGGGCGAGGCGCTCAGCGTCGACGCGAGCGGGCGGGCCAGCGTCGTGAACGTGCACGGCACCGTCCAGTGGCTCACCCACCGCGACGGACCGGTCCGCGCGCTCGCCGACACCCCCGGCGTGCGCACCCGGCTGCCGCGGGTCGTCCCGGGCGAGGCCGCGCGCGCGGTCTGGGTCACCGACGCCGACGGTGACGACGCGCTCGAACTCGCCGGCGGCGACGGCACCCGCCGCTTCGCCGGTGGGCAGCTGGGCCGTGTCCTCGAACTGGTCGTCGCCCCCGACGGCGCCACCGCGGCCGTCGCGTCCCACGACGGCCGGGTCCTGGTCGCCGACCTGGCCGGCAGTGCCGTGCGGGTGCTCGAGTCCAACGACGACGCGGGCAATGCGCAGGGGCTGGTGTTCTCGCCGGATTCGGCGTGGCTGGCCTGGTCGCACGAGCACCGCTCCGGCCTGCGCTCGATCAGGCTCGCCGACCTCGCCGCCGGTGAGGTGCACGACGTCACCGGCGAGCGCTTCGTCGACACCGACCCGGCGTTCACCCTCGACGGCAAGCACCTCGCGTTCCTGTCGGCGCGCACCTTCGACCCGGTCTACGACGCCCACGTCTTCGACATGTCCTTCACCGTCGGCGTCCGGCCCTACCTCGTGCCGCTCGCGGCGGACACCCCGTCGCCGTTCGATCCCGAGGCCGACGGGCGTGCCTTGGGTGCTCCGTCCGACCGCGACGGCAAGGACCCCGCCGGCGAGGGGCCGATCGCCGTTCGCGTCGACCTCGACGGGCTCGCCGAGCGCGCCGTCGTGGTGCCGGTGCCGGTCGGGCTGCTGAGCGAGCTGCGGGCGGTCGAGGGTGGGCTGCTGTGGCTGACCAGCCCGATCACCGGTGTCATCGGCGCCGGCCTGCCCGAGGGCGCCAAGCCGCCCCGTCCCGCCCTCACCCGGTGGGACTTCGCCGACCGCGAGGCGCGCACCATCGTCGAGGCGCTCGACTGGTACCGCCCGAGCGGGGACGGAAAGCGCATCGTGGTACGAGACGGCGACGTGCTGCGCGTGGGCCCGGCCGATCACCAGGTCCGTCCCGAACCGCAGCCGGGCGGGAGTGCGGCTAAGGAGCTCGTCGAGGTCGATCTCGACCGCGTCCAGGTGCGCTACGAGCCGCCGACGCAGTGGCGGCAGATGATGATCGAGACGTGGCGGCTGATGCGCGACCACTTCTGGATCGCCGACATGGGCGGTGTCGACTGGGACGACGTGCTGGACCGCTACCTGCCGCTGATCGACCGCATCGCGACGCGCAGCGATCTGTCCGAGGTGCTCTGGGAGATGATCGGCGAGCTGGGCGCCTCGCACGCGTACGAGCGTTTCGAGCCGCCGAAGCCGCCGAAGGGTCGGGCTGCCGCGTTCCTCGGCGCCGACCTCGAGCGCACTGCGGACGGCGACTGGGTGCTCGCTCGGGTGCTGCCGGGCGAGTCGTCGGTGCCTGCCGCGCGGTCGCCGCTGCGCGCCGCCGGCGCCGGCATCGAGACCGGCGACGTCCTGGTCGCGGTGAACGGCCGGCCGGTCGGGCCGGACGGTCCGGGCCCGCTGCTCGCCGGCCTGGCCGGCAAGCCGATCGCGCTCACCGTGCGCCGTGGCGGTGAGCAGCGCGCCGCGACCGTCGTCCCGACCCATGACGAGACGCAGATCCGCTACCAGGACTGGGTGTCCGGCCGTCGCGCCGCGGTGCACGCACGCACCGACGGGCGCGCCGGTTACGTCCACGTGCCCGACATGGTCGCCACCGGGTGGGCGGAGTTCCACCGCGACCTCAAACGCGAGATCCTGCGTGACGCGCTCCTGGTCGACACCCGCGACAACGGCGGCGGGCACGTCTCGGAGCTGGTCATCGAAAAGCTCGCCCGGCGCCCGATCGGCGGTGGGCACGCGCGGCACTACCCGGACGAGTACTACCCGTCCAGCGCGCCGCGCGGCCCGCTGGTGTCGGTGGCCAACGAGTACGCCGGTTCCGACGGCGACATCGTCAACCAGGCGTTCCGCTCCTACGGGCTCGGCCCGATCGTCGGCATGCGCACCTGGGGCGGCGTGATCGGCATCGACGGGCGCTACTCGCTGGTCGACGGCACGGTGGTCACCCAGCCGCGGTTCGCGTTCTGGTTCCGCAACGCGGGCTGGGGTGTGGAGAACCACGGCGTCGACCCGGACATCGAGGTGCCGTTCCCGCCGCAGGCGTGGGCGGCCGGTGACGACCCGCAGCTCGAGGCGGGCGTGCAGGTGCTGCTGGACGCGCTCGCCTCGGCGACCCCACTCGAACCGACGCCGATCGAGCAGCGTCCCGACCGGGCCGCGCCGCCGCTGCCGCCGCGGCCTTAGGGCAGACTCGCTGACATGCCGGACACCGTGGAGATCGGGCTGGGCCGAAGTGCGCGGCGTGGGTACTACCTCGACGACATCGCCCTGGTCCCGACCCGGCGCACCCGCGGGTCGGCGATGGTGTCCACGAGCTGGCAGATCGACGCACACAGCTTCGAGCTGCCCTTCGTCGCCGCGCCGTCCGATGCCGTCGTCTCGCCCGACACCGCGGTCGAGATCGAGCGGCTCGGCGGCCTGGCGGTGCTCGACGGCGAGGGGCTGTGGGCCCGCTACGACGACCCGGCCGCCGAGCTGGCCGAATTCGACGGCCGGACCGCGACCCTGCAGCGGGTCTATTCGCGGCCGGTGTCACCCGACCTCCTGCGCCAACGCATCAAGGCGCTGCGCGAGGCCGGCGTGCGGGTGGCCGTGCGGCTGAGCCCGCAGCACACCACCGATCTCGCACCGCACGTCCTCGCCGAGGGCGTCGACCTGCTGGTCATCCAGGGCACGATCATCAGCGCCGAGCACGTGTCGTCCGACGGCAGCGCGCGGCCCGGGCACGAGCAGCCCGGGCCGGGGCTGAACCTGAAGACCTTCATCGCCGACCTCGACGTCCCGGTGCTCGTCGGCGGGTGCACGAACTACCAGACCGCGCTGCACCTGATGCGCACCGGCGCGGCCGGCGTGATCGTCGGCTACGGCGCGCACCTCGGCTCGACCACGCACGCGATGCTGGGTATCGACGTCCCGATGGCGACCGCGCTCGTCGACGCCGCGGCCGCTCGGCGCGACTACCTGGACGAGACCGGCGGCCGCTACGTCCACCTGGTCGCCTACGGCGACATCGAGACCGGCGGCGACATCGCCAAGGCGCTTGCCTGTGGCGCCGACGCGGTCATGCTCGGCGAGCCGCTCGCGGTCGCCGACGACGCGCCGGGCGGCGGTCGCTACTGGGACGCGACGGCCGCCCACCCGCGGGTGCCGCGCTCGCAGGTCGTCGACCTGGCGGCGGGGTTGGACGAGCGCCCGTCACTGGAGGAGCTGCTGGTCGGGCCGACCTCGGAACCGAGTGGTGAACGCAACCTGTTCGGCTCGGTGCGTCGGGTGATGGGCAAGTGCGGCTACTCGTCCTTGAAGGAATTCCAGAAGGTCGAACTGATCGTCACCAGGGGCCGATGAAGCAGATGAGCAAGGAACTGAAGCTGGGCTACAAGGCGTCGAACGAGCAGTTCCCGCCGACCGAACTGCTCAACTACGGCGTGCTCGCCGAGGAGTGCGGGTTCGACTCCGTTTTCGTCAGCGACCACCTGCAGCCGTGGCGCCACGACGGCGGCCACGCGCCGTTCGCGATGACCTGGCTCGGCGCGCTCGGCGCGAGCACCGAGCGGATCGTCATGGGCACCTCGGTGCTCACGCCGACCTTCCGCTACCACCCGGCGATCGTGGCGCAGGCGTTCGCCACCCTCGGCTGCCTGTTCCCGGGCCGCGTGGTGCTCGGCATGGGCAGCGGGGAGTCGATGAACGAGGTGCCGCTCGGTGTCGAATGGCCCGACGGCAAGGAGCGGTTCGCCCGCTTCCGCGAGGCGGTCAAGCTGATCCGCGAGCTGTGGACCGAGGAGCGGGTGAGCTTCGAGGGCGAGTACTACCGCACCGACAAGGCCACGATCTACGACCGTCCTGAGCAGGAAGTGCCGATCTGGTTGGCCTCATCGGGCCCGGCGGCGACGCGCTTCGCCGGCCGGCAGGGCGACGGGTGGATCACGACGTCCGGCAAGGACCCGGTGCTCTACACCGACACGCTGATGCCGGCGATCGCCGAGGGCGCCGAGAAGGCCGGCCGGTCCACCGACGACATCGACATGATGATCGAGGTCAAGGTGTCCTTCGACCACGATCGCGACGAGGCGATGCACGCGACGCAGTTCTGGGGCGCGCTGGGCCTGTCCGCCGAGCAGAAGTCCGGCGTCGAGGATCCGGTCGAGATGCAGCGCCTGGCCGACGAGTTGTCGGTCGAGCAGACCGCGAAGCGCTTCATCGTCTCCACCGACCCCGACGAGCACGTCGAGAAGATCAAGACCTATCTCGACCTCGGCTTCAATCATCTGGTCTTCCACGCGCCGGGCCCGGACCAGGAGAAGTTCCTGCGCCTGTACGGCAAAGAGATCTTGCCCCGGCTGCGTTCGCTCTAGCGATCGAGCGCGGCGGCCACCCGCTGGGACAGGTTGCGGGGGCTGAACGGCTTGGCGAGCACCTCGTCGGCGGCGATCTCGGCGGCGCCGTCGACGCCGAGCGGACGGGCGGTCAGCATGATCAGCCAGGTATCGCCCAGGTCGGGGTCGGCACGCAGTTGCGCGCAGATCTCGGGCCCGCTCAGGCTGGGCAGCGTCCAGTCGACGATGACGACGTCAGGACGGTCGGTGCGGGCCCGCTGCAGGCCCTCCAGGCCGTCGGTCTCGGCAGCGACGGTGTGGCCGTCGAGTTCGAGCTTGAGGCCGACGAGCGCCGCGATGTCGGCGTCGTCGTCGATGACGAGGATGCGTGCCATCTAGAGCGCTCCGCGCAGTGGCAGGGTGAGAGTGAACGTCGCACCGGTTCCCGGTTCGCTGTCGACCGTGAGCTTGCCACCGTACTGGGTCGTGATGGTCTTCGCGATGGCCAGGCCCAACCCGGTTCCGCTCGGCGCGTTGGCGCTCGCGGCGCCGGCACGGTAGAAGCGCTCGAAGATGCGGGCCTGGTCCTCCTTGGCGATACCGACGCCGGTGTCGATGACGGCCACGCACGCCTCGCCGCCGTTGCGGGTGCCGACAACGGTGACCTTGCCGTCCTCGGGGGTGAACTTCAGCGCGTTGGTGAGCAGGTTGACCAGCACCCGCTCGATGCGTCCGGGGTTGGCCGCGACGAGCGCGCCGGACACCCCGTTCTGGACGATGAGATCCTGCCCCCGGGTGGCCGCCTGCAGGGCGACCCCGTCGATCGCCGCCTGCAGCACCGCGCCCAGGTCGGCCGTCCCCGGGTCGACCGGTCCGTGCTGGCCGGGGCTGGCCATGCCGAGCACGTCGTCGACGATGCCGTCCAACCGGGTCAGGCTGCGCGCCACGGTGTCGAGCATGTCGCGCTGCTCGTCGGTCAGCGGCCCGGCATCGCCCTCGACGAGCAGCTCGACGTACCCGGCGGCGCTGGTCAGCGGTGTGCGCAGCTCGTGCGACACGGTCGAGGCCATCTCGGAGCGGATCCGGTCGATCTGCTTGAGCCGCTCGGTTGCCTCGCGGTCGGTCTCGATCGCGTCGAGCAGCGCCTGGTCGGACTCCCGGCGCACGCCGAGATCCTCGATCTGGGTGACCAGGCGCGACGGATCACCGTTGTCGTCGCGGATGACCGAGTAGGACACCGATGCCCAGATCGTGCGTCCGGACCTGTGCAGGTAGCGCTTCTCGATGCGATGCGGGGCGTCCGGCTCGAGGGCCTGGTCGAAGCGGGTCTCGGTGAGCTCGCGGTCGTCGGGATGGGTGAGCTCGACGATCTTGACGCTGGTCAGTTCCTCCGCGCTGCGGCCGAACAGTTCGCACAGCGCGCGGTTCACGCGGATCCATCGGTTCGCGCTCGCGCCGTGCAGGCCGACCACTGCCATCGGGATCGGGGCGTTCTCGAAGGTGGCCCGGAACTCGGCCTCGCTGCGGCGCAGCGCCGAGTTCGACCGGGCGCGGGTCGAGACCAGCCGGTGGATCAGCGGACCGATCGCCGCGCTGATCACGACCAGCAGGACGTACCCGCGCCAGCTGGTCGACGGGAACTGCGGGGCGCCGACAACGACGATCGGCAAGAACAGCGTCATCGCGCCGCCCAGCACGGCCAGCCAGACCTCGAACATCCGGCCGTAGAGGGCGAACCAGATGACCGGCAGGTCGATCAGCGGCCCGAAACCGGCCAGGGCGTTGCCGTCGCTGCAGCGCAGCGCGTGGATCGCGGGGAACAGCAGCAGCGGTGCCAGGGTGGCAAGCCAGCGCGTCGCGGGCCGGCGCGCGGCGAGATAGCCGACGCCGATCATGATCGCGATGAACCCGATCGCCGCCGCCCACCACGCATAGTCCGGGGTGAACGAGTGCGGCACCGCCGGCGTGAGCGCGCTCAGCACGACGATGGTGAGGAAGGGGACGTAGCGGTTGCCGGCGATCACGTGGTGCTGCCGGTTCGTGGCCGCGCTCAAAGCCACCCCTCGCGTTCGAACAAGGCCCACAGCCCGACGCAATGGACGACGATCCCTGCAGAGACTAGCCCGTCCCCGGGCCTGAAATAGACTCGCCGGATGCAGGCGAACCCGGTCCTCGTCGTCGACTACGGCGCGCAGTATGCGCAGCTGATCGCCCGCCGTGTGCGCGAGGCGAAGGTCTATTCCGAGATCGTGCCGCACACGATGCCGGTCGAGCAGATCCTGGCGCGCCGCCCGGCCGCGATCATCCTGTCCGGCGGCCCGACCTCGGTGTACGCCGACGGTGCCCCGCGCACCGATCCCGCCTTGTTCGACGCCGACGTCCCGGTGTTCGGGATCTGCTACGGCTTCCAGGCGATGGCCGATGCGCTCGGCGGCACGGTGGCACACACCGAGCGGTCGGAGTTCGGCCGCACCACGCTGGACGTCGTCGAGTCCGGCGTCCTGCTGCGCGGGCTGCCGACCGCCCAACCGGTGTGGATGAGCCACACCGACGCGGTCGTCGCGGCGCCCCCCGGTTTCGCCGTGCAGGCCTCCACGCCCGGCGCGCCGATCGCCGTGTTCGAGGACGTCGCGCGCGGGCTGGCCGGCGTGCAGTTCCACCCCGAGGTGATGCACAGCCAGTACGGCCAGCAGATCCTGCGGCATTTCCTGTTCGACATCGCCAAGGTGCGGCCCACCTGGACCGAGGCGAACATCATCGACGAGCAGGTCGACGCGATCCGCGCCCAGGTCGGCGGCAAGCAGGTGATCTGCGCACTGTCCGGCGGGGTCGACTCGGCGGTCGCGGCCGCCCTCGTCCAGCGGGCGATCGGCTCGCAGCTGACCTGCGTGTTCGTCGACCACGGCCTGCTGCGCCAGGGCGAGGCCGAGCAGGTCGAGCGCGATTTCGTCGCGGCGACCGGCGTGAACCTCAAGGTGGCGCACGCCGAACGGCAGTTCCTCGACGCGCTCGCCGGAGTCACCGACCCGGAGGAGAAGCGCAAGATCATCGGCCGCGAGTTCATCCGCTGCTTCGAGGACGCCGCACGCGAGATCGTGGCCGAAGGACACTCGGTCGACTTCCTCGTCCAGGGCACGCTCTACCCGGACGTCGTCGAGTCCGGCGGCGGCACCGGCACCGCGAACATCAAGAGCCACCACAACGTGGGCGGGCTGCCGGAGGATCTGCAGTTCGCCCTCGTCGAGCCGTTGCGCACGCTGTTCAAGGACGAGGTGCGCCGCGTCGGCGAGCAGTTGGGCCTGCCGGCCGAGATCGTCTGGCGTCAGCCGTTCCCCGGCCCGGGGCTGGGCATCCGCATCGTCGGCGAGGTCACCGCGCGCCGCCTGGACATCCTGCGCCGGGCCGACGCCATCGCCCGGGCGGAACTGTCCGCCGCGGGCCTCGACCGCGACATCTGGCAGTGCCCGGTGGTGCTGCTCGCCGAGGTCCGCTCGGTCGGCGTGCAGGGCGACGGCCGCACCTACGGCCACCCGGTCGTGCTGCGTCCGGTGTCCTCCGAGGACGCCATGACCGCGGACTGGACGCGCGTCCCGTATGACGTGCTGGAACGCATTTCGACGCGCATCACCAACGAGGTGCGTGAGGTGAACCGGGTCGTCCTGGACGTGACGTCCAAGCCGCCGGGCACCATCGAGTGGGAGTAGCCGACGATGACCCCCGACCGGGCTCGTTCGAACAGGTCGCCCAGCTTCAGATCGGTCATCGCCCTCTCCAGCTGTAGTACAGCCGTAGTACAACACCGCGCCGCCAACCGGTCGATGACCGACGCCCCGCCGGGCCAGGTCAGTTCGAGGTGACCGGATCGGCTCTGGCTGAGAGGAATCGCCGCGGCAGCCGCTGGCCGAGCACGAGCACGCGCAGCACCGCCGAACGCCGCGCGATGAGCTCGAGCGCGATGCCGGCGGCGAGGCCGGCGAGAATGCACGGCACGATCGTCATCCAGATGGCGGTGATGCCGGCCTTCAACAACGCGTAGCGCATGGCCGCGGTGCCGAGCGGGTGGATCAGGTAGATCGTGAACGAGAACCCGCCGATGTACACCAGCGGTCGCCACGAGACGCGCAGTAGCAGCAGCGACAGGCAGGCGCCGATGCCGAGCGCCGCCGCGATGACGTTGTGGCGCGGGTGGATCAGCTCGATCTCGCCCCAGACGCTGAGCTGGGTGAGCACGCCCAGCGCAAGGGTCACGGCCAGCACGGACGCCTTGGCCCACGCCGGCGCCGATCGCCAGTCGAACCGGCGCGCGGCCAGCCCGCTCAGGAAGAACGGCAGCAGGTAGATGGCCATGCGCGCGCCGAGCGCGTCGTCACCGAGCGGGACGACGATGTCGAGCATGACGGCGGTCGCGGCGACGGCAACGACCGCCCCGACGCGGTCCAGGTAGCCGCGCACCTCCAGCAGCCCGACCAGGACGAACACCCAGAAGATCGACTCGAGGAACCACAGGTGGCGCAGCGGGACGATGTGCCACAGGTACCACGGTGTCTCGTCGACGATCTTGGTGCTGGTGCCCGGCGACAGGCTCTGCAACACCGCGAACAGCGTCCCGACGAACAGCAGGGGGACCAGCAGCCGGCGGGCCTTGCCGCGCACGAACGACGAGACGTCCGATCGCAGCGGGCGCATCGCGTAGACGAAGCCGGAAAGGAACGAGAACAGCGGCATCCGGAGGTAGGCCAAGGAGATGATCAGCCGGGAGACCACGTCGTTGCCGCCGGCGAGTCCGGTGTCGTCGACATCGGGGACCGAGCGCACGTGGTAGGCGACGACCAGGATGCAGGCCAGCCCGCGCAGGGTCTGGATCGACAGATCCTTCGTCCGCGTCGCGGGCGGCGCCGGCGAGACCTCGCCCATGGCCCCTCCCCGAGCACCCAGGCGCCGCTCGGCTCATCGAGCCAGGCGGCCTCGGGCAGCAATGTAGTGGCCGGGCCGCCGTTGCGCCAAGACCTGGCACGGTCAGTGCCGGTCGACGCTCACATGCCCGTCGGCGAGATGGATGCGCACCGTGATCGGTTGCCCGGCGGCGCCGGGCAGCGGCTCGACGATGCGGCTGACGCCGACCCCGCTGCTCTGGTCGGAGGTGGTGCCGTCGACGCTCACGTCGCCGAAGTGGACGTTGGCGATGATCGTGAGGTTCAGCGATCTCGGCGCGATGACTCTCACCTGCCCGGCGGCCTGCTCGATGTGGACGGCCCGCGGGCCGCTCTGCGGGTCGAGCGAGCTCAGATCGAGCGTCGCCCTGCCGAAGGCCAGGTCGTAGTCCTTCGCCAGGTTGTGCGTCGGCGTCCAGACCCGCTGACCCACCCCGTCGTGCAGGCTGGCGTGCGATCCGGCGAGGGCGATCAGCCCGACGGCGGCCGGGACGAACAGCACCACCATGCTCCACGGGGTGCGGCGCAGCGCCATGCCGACCAGCAGCCCGGCCCCGAGGATCGCCGTCGCGAACCAGAAGTACAGCGGCACCGCGACGCCGTGCGCCGCGTCGATGAGCCCGATCGTGAGCAGCGCGCCGCCCAGCGCGACGAGCGTCGCGAGCTTGACGGGGAACGCGCGCCGCAACCGCTCGCGGCGGGCCGCCCGCGACTCGGCGACCCAGCGGGCCGCCTCTGCGCGCCAGGGCGCGGCAGCCGGCCGGTCCGGCTCGGCCGGGCCGGCGACGTCCTTGGTCAGCTGCACCGGCGGCGGCGGCGGCGTCGCACGCCCGTCGCCGCGCCGGCCGAAGATCGCCACCAGGATGATGACGACCGCGAGGATCGGGAAGAACCGCCCCGGCGCCCACCAGCTGAACGCGGCGAGCCAGAGCAACGCGCCGGCGGCGACCGCGATGACCCACACCGGCACGCGACGCTGCCGCAGCGCGGTCACCCACCCGTCGATCGGGGCGTGCTCGGTGCCCTCCTCCGGGATGGCTGCCCAGGCCACCAGGTAGCCCAGCACACCCGCGCCGCCGAAGAAGGCGGCCGTCGCGAACAGCACCCGGAAGATGACGGGATCGATGCCGAAGTACTCACCGAGCCCGCCCGCGACGCCCGCGCCGATCCGGTCGGTACGGCTGCGGCGGAGCCGGTGCGTGGGGCGGGGCGGGGTCATCGGACTACCCAGGGTCTCGGTCGTGGTCATGACAACACGATGCGTCGCGGCGGGTCCGGGCGCATCGGGGCGGCGCCCTGAATTCGACCCTGATCCGACCTTTCCGGGGTCCACCTGATGCATTCCGGGCCCCGGAGTCGGAATCATGGCACGGTGACCTCATCCGCGAGCGCCGTGCCGGCCGCACCGGCCGCGCCCGCAGCGCCGCGGCGCGCCTACCGGCGCCCGGACCACGGCGTGCTCGGCGGCGTCGCGGCCGGCCTTGCCGAGCACATGGGGGTGCGGGCGGCCCCGCTGCGCTGGTGCTTCGTCCTGCTCAGCGCCGCCGGCGGCCTGGGCGTCGCGCTCTACGGCGCGTACTGGATCGTGCTGCCCACCCCGCCCGGCGTCCGCAGCCGGATCCCGGCCCCGCTGGAGTGGCTGCTCGGCGCCACTGCCGCCCTCGTCGTGACGGTCGTGGTGGCGACGGCCCTTCCGGCCGGCGGGCTGGTCATCCCCACCGTGCTCGCCTGCCTCGGCGGCGCGCTGATCTGGCGGCAGGCGTCCGACAGCCACCGCGACCGGTTGTGGACGCTGTCGCGCGACTCGCTCGCCGCGGGCACCGGCGAACGCATCGGCCGGGCCCGCCTCGTCGTCGGCATCGCGCTCGTCGCGGCCGGCGGGGCCGTCGTCCTCGCGCACGCCAACGTCTCAGCCGTGCGCGACGGCGTGCTGGCCGTGCTGGTGACCGTCGTGGGCCTGGCGATCATCAGCGGTCCGTGGTGGATGCGCCTGGTCGCGCAGCTGGCCGAGGAGCGCACGGCGCGTATCCGCTCGCAGGAACGCGCCGACCTCGCGGCCCACCTGCACGACTCCGTGCTGCAGACGCTCGCACTCATCCAGCGCAACGCTGAGTCGCCGCGCGAGGTCGCCCGGCTGGCCCGCGGTCAGGAACGGGAACTGCGCACCCTGCTCTACGGCGATCGTGCGGCGAGTGGTCAGCTCGCCGACGACCTGCGGCGCACGGCCGGCGAGATCGAGGACGACTACGCGGTCACGATCGACGTCGTGGTGGTCGGCGACCTGGTGATGACCGCCGACCTCGCCGCGCTCGTCGCGGCCGCCCGCGAGGCGTTGGTCAATGCGGCCAAGCATTCCGAGAGCACGTCCGTCTCGCTGTACGCGGAGGTGGAACCGGGCGCCGTCCACGTGTTCGTCAAGGACCGCGGGGTCGGCTTCGACCCCGCCGACGTCTCTGCCGACCGGCAGGGGCTGCGCGGGTCGATCACCGCGCGCATACAACGTCACGGCGGAAACGTCGAGATCGTCAGCCGCCCCGGCGAGGGCACCGAGATCCGATTGGGGATGCCCATCTCATGACCAGCGTTGTGCTCGTCGACGACCATGCGATGTTCCGCGCCGGCGTGCGGGCCGAACTCGGCACGCGCGTCGATGTCGTTGCCGAGGCCGGCGACCCGGCCGGCGCGGTCAGCGCGATCCGGGCGCACCGCCCCGACGTGGTGCTGTTGGACGTGCACATGCCCGACGGCGGCGGGCTGGCCGTCCTCGAAACGATCGGCAGCGACCTGCCGGACACCCGCTTCCTCGCGCTGTCGGTGTCCGACGCCGCCGAGGACGTCATCGCGGTGATCCGTGCCGGTGCGCGCGGCTACGTCACCAAGACGATCTCCGCCGACGACCTCGCCGACGCCATCCGCCGGGTCGCCGACGGCGACGTCGTGTTCAGCCCGCGCCTGGCAGGTTTCGTGCTGGACGCCTTCCGGGACAGCCCGGTCACCCCGTCCGTGGACGACGAGCTCGACCAGCTCACGCCTCGCGAGCGCGAGGTGATGCGGCTGCTCGCGCGCGGCTACGCCTACAAGGAGATCGCGAGCGAGCTGTTCATCTCGATCAAGACGGTCGAGACGCACGCGTCGAACGTGTTGCGCAAGCTGCAGCTGTCCAGCCGGCACCAGCTGACGAGGTGGGCGGCCGACCGGCGCATGCTCTGAGGCTAACCGGCGTTCCCGAGTTGGGCGACCAGCTTCTCGGGTTCGCCGGTCCCGAGCAGCAGCCGCTCGTAATGGCCCGAGGTCGTGACGATCACGCCCGGGCCGCTGTGGTGGATGAGCGCGAAGTCGTGGAAGGTGCGCCCGTCGGACATGCCCCGCCAGGTGCCGATCGCGAGCAGACCGGGCAGCCCCGCGCCGGGCATCCGCATCCCGCGCAGCTGACCGAAGATGTCCCGCACGATGCGGGCGCCGCGAATCTCCGTCAACGGGATCTCGATGTTCGCTCCGTGCAGCGAGAGCACCCGCTCGGGCACGGTGAGCTCGATGCGCAGGACGCCGTCGTGCACTGTCACCGAGCTCATGAAAACCGACAATACGGGCACCTGGTGTCCGTTGTCGGATCGGGCTCAGCGCGTCCCGCGGCAGACCTGCAGCACGGCCTCGGCAAGCGTCGCGCCGTCGGCGCCGACGCCGTCGCGGTAGGCGTTGCGGACGGTGCGTTCGCGGCCGAGTTCGACCCGCGTCCCGCCGGCGTTCATCCGCGCCGCCTGGATCCGGCGCGAGACGCGGGCGCGCTCGGCGACGATGCGGATGAGCGCGGCATCGAGCGCGTCGATCTGCCCGCGCAGCATCTCGATGGAGTCGGGCTGGGTGGCCGGAGTGTTGCCAGCGGTGTTCACGGCGGCGGTCATGTCTGGGTCCTTCGGTCGGGGAGCCCGGGCCGGACGCGAACCCCCGACAGACGACAAACGCCCCGAGGCTCGCGGCCCGGGGCGTCGATTGGTGAGTGGCTCAGCCAGCGACGATGGGCACCGAGTGGCGATACCCATAGAAAAATCGGCTGGTCTGCACGAGGAGAAGGGTGCCACGCGCGTCCACCAGGTGGCAACCGCGTCCCAAGCACTGGGACGCGGTTGCCGCTCGGTCGCTAGCGGGACGCGCCGAGGTCCTCCTTCTCCTGCGAGACCTCGACCTCGGTGTCGGCGATGTGCGCCTCGATCCGGTCGCGGGTCAACCGGCTGCGCATCGCGATCGCGTAGATGATCGCGGTGAAGACCAGCACCACGACGAAGCCCCAGCCGAACCCGAACAGTTGGCGGTTGCCGGCCGCGGGGTCGGGGTAGTCGCCCAGGTAGCTGATCAGGCACTGCCCGGCCAGCCACGGCACCACCCACGACGCACCGGCGCGCCAATCCATCGGCGGCATGTCGCCCTTGCCGGTCAGGTGGAACACGCCGAGCAGCACGAAGCCGAGCAGCACGGCCACGAACAGCTTCCAGTCGACGTCCCAGCCGGACCAGTACACGATCAGGTTCGAGGAGTAGAGCGCGAGGAAGGGCAGCAGATCGCCGAACGGCACGCGGAACGGGCGCTCGCGCTCGGGCAGCTCGCGGCGCAGGGCGCCGATGACCAGGGTGCCGGCGCCGAAGGAGAGTACCGTCGCCGACGTCACGAAACCGACCAACTGCTGCCAGCTCGGGAATGGCAGGAACACGATCAGGCCGACGACGAAGGTGATGAACAGGCTCACCAGCGGGACGCCGCGCGGCGTGGTCTTGGCCAGGATGCGCGGCGCGTTGCCGTTGCGGCCCATCGCGTAGGAGACCCGGCCGGTGACCGTCGTGTAGATCAGGCCGGTGTCGGCGGGGGAGATCACGGCGTCGACGTAGAGGACCGTCGCGAGCCAGCCGAGCCCGATCACGCCGGCGATCGCGGCAAGCGGTCCGTAGTCGCCGCTGAAGGCCAGGTTCTCCCAGCCCTTGGAGCTCGCCAGGTCCGACGGGCGCACCGCGGCGATGAACGCGATCTGCAAGAGGATGTACAGCACGGCGGTGAGCAGCACCGATCCGATCACGGCCACCGGGATGTTGCGCCGCGGGTTGCTCGTCTCACCGGCCAGTTCGATGCCCTGCCGGAATCCGAGGTAGGAGAAGACCACACCGCCGGTCGCGATGGCGGTCAGGACTCCTTGCATGCCGCTCGGGGCGAACCCGTGGCTGGTGAAGTTGCCGGTGTGGAACTCGGTCACCAGGAACGCGACGATGACCAGGGCGATGACGCCCAGCTTCCACCACACGGCCACGTTGTTCAGCCGCGCGAACCAGCGGATGCCGAAGTAGTTCACCAGCACGAAGAACGCCATCCCGAGCACGGCGACGACGTAGCCCAGGGTCGTCAGCGTGTGCACGGTCTGACCCGCCACGGTGTGCGACTTGGTGAACGGCGCCCAGCGGGTGGCGTACTGCAGCGCGCCCTCGACCTCGATGGGCGCGGTCGTCGCCACGGCGACCCAGAGGATCCAGCCCGTGGTGTAGCTCGCGAACGAGCCGTAGGCCAGGTGCGGGAATCGGGCCACGCCGCCGGAGACCGGAAACATCGTGCCGAGTTCGGCGAACACCAGCGCGATGATGATGATCATGACGGCGCCGATGATCCACGAGAAGATCGCGGCCGGCCCCGCCAGCTGAGCGGACGTCAGCGCTCCGAACAGCCAACCGGAACCGATGATCGATCCCACGCTGGCAAAGAGCAGACCGACGATGCCGACATCGCGTTTCATCGTGTGTTGCTGTTCAGGCGCAGGGGGCGCCTGTTTCTGGACGGTCGTCATGGCGCCTCCGTCGGGCCGTGATTTTTTGTGACCCGCCTCTACCCGCGTCCGGGTTGTTTCAAACGTCCGCTGTGTCCGCAGTTGCCCGGTGCGGGCAGGCTGACAGAGCTCGGACGTAGGGTTGGACCCCTGATGACTGACCAGCTCTTCGACCTGCCCCCGGACCCCGCGCTGTCGCGTCCGCGGCCCAATCTCGCGGTCGACCCGGCGAAGCTGCTGGACGGTCTGAACCCCCAGCAGCGCGCGGCGGTCGTGCACCAGGGCGGCCCGCTGCTCATCGTGGCCGGGGCCGGCTCGGGCAAGACCCGCGTCCTCACCAACCGGATCGCGTACCTGCTCGCCGAGCGCGACGTCCACCCAGGCGAGATCCTCGCGATCACCTTCACCAACAAGGCCGCCGGCGAGATGAAGGACCGCGTCGCCGCGCTCGTCGGCCCCCGGGCCCGGACGATGTGGGTGTCGACGTTCCACTCGATGTGCGTGCGCATTCTGCGCCGCGACGGCCGGACGCTGGGCCTGAAGTCGTCGTTCTCGATCTATGACGCCGACGACTCCAAGCGGTTGCTGACCCTCGTCGGCCGTGAGCTCGATCTGGATTCCAAGCGGTTCCCGCCGCGTTCGCTGGCCGCCCAGATCAGCAATCTGAAGAACGAGCTGGTCACCGCCGCCGCGTGGGCGGAGCAGGCGAGCACCCCGCCGGAGAAGACGCTCGCCAAGGTCTACGAGCGCTACCAGCAGCGGCTGACCGAGGCGCACGCCCTCGACTTCGACGACCTGATCATGTCGACGGTCGGGTTGCTGCAGAACCACCCCGAGGTCGCCGAGGACTACCGGCGCCGGTTCCGGCACATCATGGTCGACGAGTACCAGGACACCAACCACGCCCAGTACGTCCTCGTCCACGAGCTGACCCGCTCGACCACGGCGCGCCCGCCGGCCGAGCTCGCCGTCGTGGGCGACGCCGACCAGTCGATCTACGCCTTCCGCGGCGCGACGATCCGCAACATCCTCGAGTTCGAGCGTGACTACCCCGACGCCACGACGATCCTGCTCGAGCAGAACTACCGCTCGACCCAGACGATCCTCAACGCCGCGAACTCGGTGATCGCCCGTAACCCCGACCGCAAGCCGAAGAACCTGTGGTCCGAGGCCGGCCACGGCGAGAAGGTGCAGGGCTACGTCGCCGAGAACGAGCACGACGAGGCCGCCTGGGTCGCCCAGCAGATCGAACGGCTCGGCGCCGACCACGAGGTCAAGCCGTCCGACGTCGCGGTGTTCTACCGCACGAACGCGCAGTCGCGAGTGTTCGAGGAAGTGTTCATCCGCCTCGGGATGCCGTACAAGGTCGTCGGGGGCGTGCGCTTCTACGAGCGGCGCGAGATCCGTGACGCGCTGGCCTACCTGCGGGTGATCGCGAACCCCGACGACCTGGTCTCGCTGCGGCGCATCCTCAACACCCCGCGCCGCGGGATCGGCGAGCGCGCCGAGGCGGCTGTCGAGCACTTCGCCAACCGCGAGCAGATCAGCTTCGGCGCCGCCCTCGAGGTCGCCGACACCTCCTTCGGGCTCGCGCAGCGTTCGGTGAACGCGATCCGCGACTTCACGACGTTGATGCTCGACCTACGCGGCCTGCTCGCCTCGCCGGACGGCACGCCGTCCACCATTCTCGAGGCGACCCTCGACAAGAGCGGCTACCTGGCCGAGCTCGAACGCAGCCGCGACCCGCAGGACGAGGGCCGCGTCGACAACCTCCGCGAGCTCGTGTCGGTGACGCGCGAGTTCGAGGAGCAGCGCGCCGGTACCGAGGAGGCGACCTCGCTCGACGCGTTCCTCGAGCAGGTGTCGCTGGTCGCCGACGCCGACTCGGTGCCGGACGCGGCCGGCGGCGTGGTCACGCTGATGACGCTGCACACCGCGAAGGGCCTCGAGTTCCCGGTGGTGTTCCTGACCGGGCTCGAGGACGGCGTGTTCCCGCACATGCGCAGCCTCGGCGATCCGGACGAGATGGCCGAGGAACGCCGGCTCGCCTACGTCGGCATCACCCGCGCCCGCGCGCGCCTCCACCTGTCCCGCGCGCTGTCCCGCTCGGCGTGGGGCGCGCCGTCCTGGAACCCGCCGTCGCGGTTCCTGGACGAGATCCCCGCCGAGCTCGCCGAGTGGACCGGCGAGGTCGCCCGGACGCCGTTCGTGCCGTCCTACGGCGACGACGCCCCCGGCCGGTACGGCGACCACGGCTACCGCGCGCAGCCGCGCCGCCAACCGTCGGCGCAGGCCCAGGTCGCCGCCAATCGCAACAACCTGCGCGGCGGCGCCGGCAACCGCGCCGTCCCCGGCCTGGACGTCGGCGACCGGGTCACCCACGACAGCTGGGGCCTGGGCCGGGTCGTTGCCACCCGCGGCGCCGGCGACGGTGCGCAGGTGCAGGTCGACTTCGGCTCCTCGGGCGTGAAGTGGCTGATGCTGCGCTACGCGCCGCTGCAGAAGCTGTAGAGCTGTATCCGGCGGAAAGGCTCGCGATCACGATCGGCATCAGTGAGCCATTGCGCCACCCAGAGCTCACCAGCTGCATCAGTGATGCGGATCGCGCGCCGGCGGGAGCGTCCTCAGACCGGGCGGTGGGCCTCCCGGGTGCGCTGATCGTGTTCGGCCAGGCAGTTCGCGACCGTGGCGCCGGCCCGGATCCACGCGTTACGGGTCTCGGGTGCGAGCTGGGTCCAGCGGATCGGGCCGCCGTGCGCGAGTTCCGGGTCGTACGGGATCTCGCACACCGCGCGGGTGCGGGCGCCGAAGTGCTCGGTCAGCTGCCCGCGCACGCTCCGGTCGGTGGACGGATCGGCGGCCGTCAACACCGTGACCGCGTTGTGCGCGAGGTCGTCGCGGCCGGTCTGGGCGAGGTGGTCCAGCACCCACGACCCGCTGTAGCCGACGTCGCGCTGGTAGGTCGAGACCACGACGACGAGGTCGGCGGCGTTGACCGCGGCCTGCCAGTTCGGCGACCGCACGTTGTTGCCGGTGTCGATGACGATCATCCGGTAGAAGCGTTGCAGCACCCGGTGCAGCCGCTGGAACTCGTCCTCCCCGATCTGGGCCATGTTGCCGGGGTTGTCGTCGGACACCAGCGCGTCGAAGTGCGCGTCCGGCTGCGGGCGGACGTAGTAGCTCAGATCGCCGACGCGCGCGTCGTGGCGCTCGAACGCGGACAGGTCGGAGAGCAGGTCCCACACCGTCGCCCGCTGGCTGTCGGGGTTGTTCACCCGTACCGCCAGCGTTCCGCGGGTCTCGTTGTCGTCCCAGCCGACGACGTACCCGCCGCGGTAGGCGCCGAACGCGGCGGACAGGCAGATCGTCGTCGGCGTCTTGCCCGCGCCGCCCTTCGGCTGCACGACCACGACCGTCATGGGACGGGAGAAGCCGCGCTGGATGTCGTTGATCGACTGCCGGATCACCAGTTCCTGCTCGGCGGCCTTGGCCTTGATCATGCCGCCGCTCATCCGGTTCATCCGCCCACGCCAGCCCCAGGTGGCGGGCTCGGCCGCCACCGGCGCCCGGTCGGGGAGCAGCAGATCCTCCGGCCGCGGGAGCGGCGGGGCCGGCGGCTGCGGCGGCGCGAACCCGGGCGCCAATTCGTGCGGAGCGAAGCCGGGAACCTGCGGTTGCGGAGCTGCCTGCGCTTGCGCTGCTGCCTGCGGCTGGGGGGTCGGCTGCACGGGCGGGGCCGCACCGTTCGGCTGGTCGGGGCGGTAGCTCGGCGGCACCGGGTAGCTCTGCGGCTGTGCCTGCGCGTGCGGTTGCGGACGGCCCGGCGATCGGTAGTGGCGGGCCCCGGAGGCACCCGCCCGTTCGCCGTCCGTGTCCTCGGTCGGCTGGCTCATCAGTACTCCTGAAGGTGGCGATTTCGGTCAATGATCCGGTAGTCACATACTCGGCGAACCATCGTGGTCTACCCAAGTACGCTCGCGGTCATGGCAACCGGACGTTCGCTGCTCGTCGCACCGCAGGGCCACGATCTGGGTCGCGAGGTCTGAGCGTGGTCTCCCGGTTGCGCATCGTCATCGCCAAACCCGGGCTCGACGGGCACGACCGCGGCGCCAAGGTCATCGCCCGGGCCCTGCGCGACGCCGGCATGGAGGTCGTCTACACCGGCCTGCACCAGACTCCCGAGCAGATCGTCTCGACGGTCATCCAGGAGGACGCCGACGCGGTCGGCCTCTCCATCCTGTCCGGCGCGCACATGACGCTGTTCGCGAAGACGCTCGAGTTGCTGAAGGCCAACGGCGTCGACGACGTCATCGTGTTCGGCGGCGGGATCATCCCCGATTCCGACATTCCCGTGCTCGAGCGCTCGGGCGTGGCCAAGGTGTTCACGCCGGGTACGTCCCTGGACGAAGTCGTGCGATGGGTCACGACCAACGTCGGCAGCGGTGAATCCGCGACCGCGGCCGAATAGGGTCCGGAACAAGCGAGAGATTGGACTGAGTCAGCGTGGATCTGTTCGAGTTCCAAGCCAAGCAGCTGTTCCAGAAGCACGGCGTCCCGGTCAGCCTCGGTGCGGTCGCGACGACCCCCGACGAGGCCGAGGCGATCGCCGAGAAGCTGGGCGGCGTCACCGTCGTCAAGGCGCAGGTGAAGATCGGTGGCCGCGGGAAGGCCGGCGGCGTAAAGGTCGCCAAGACGCCGGACGACGCGAAGACCAACGCCGAGCAGATCCTCGGCATGGACATCAAGGGCCACACCGTGCACCGCGTGCTGGTCGACCCGGGCGCGGACATCAAGGAGGAGTACTACGTCTCCTACCTGCTCGACCGTTCCAACCGCACCTTCCTGGCGATGGCGTCCTACGAGGGCGGCATGGAGATCGAGCAGCTCGCCGTCGAGCGTCCCGACGCCCTGGCCAAGGTGCCGGTCGACGCGAGCAAGGGCGTCGACCTCGCCACCGCCAAGCAGATAGCGACCGCCGCGAAGTTCCCGACCGAGCTGATCGACCCCGTCGCCGACGTGCTGGTCAAGCTCTGGGAGACCTTCGTCGAGCAGGACGCCACGCTGGTCGAGGTCAACCCGCTGGCCAAGGTCGGCGACGGCAGCGTCGTCGCACTGGACGGCAAGGTCACCCTCGATGACAATGCGAACTTCCGCCACGACGAGAACGCCGACTACGTCGACACCGCGGCCACCGATCCGCTGGAGCAGAAGGCCAAGGACAAGCACCTCAACTACGTCAAGCTCGACGGTGAGGTCGGCATCATCGGCAACGGCGCGGGTCTGGTCATGTCGACCCTGGACGTCGTGGCCTATGCCGGTGAGAAGCACGGCGGGGTCAAGCCCGCCAACTTCCTCGACATCGGTGGCGGCGCGAGCGCCGAGGTGATGGCCAACGGCCTCGACATCATCCTCAACGACCCGGCCGTCCGCAGCGTGTTCGTCAACGTCTTCGGCGGCATCACCGCCTGTGACGCGGTCGCGAACGGCATCGTGCAGGCGCTGCAGATCCTCGGCGACGAGGCGAACAAGCCGCTCGTGGTGCGGTTGGACGGCAACAACGTCGCCGAGGGACGCCGCATCCTCACCGAGGCCGCGCACCCGCTGGTGACGCTGGTGGACACGATGGACGATGCCGCGGACAAGGCGGCCGAGCTGGCGGGGAGCGCTGCCTGATATGTCGATCTTCCTGGACGAGAACAGCACGATCATCGTGCAGGGCATGACCGGGTCGGAGGGAACCAAACACACCCGGCGCATGCTCGCCTCCGGCAGCAACGTGGTCGGCGGCGTCAACGCCCGCAAGGCCGGCACCAAGGTCGAGATCGACGACCACACCCTGCCGGTGTTCGGCTCGGTGGCCGAGGCGATGGCCGAGACCGGTGCGAACGTGACGGTCGGCTTCGTCCCGCCCGCGTTCACGAAGGACTCGGTCATCGAGGCCGTGGACGCCGAGATCCCGCTCGCGATCGTGATCACCGAGGGCGTCCCGGTGCACGACACCGCCGCGTTCTGGGCCTACGCGCAGGGCAAGAGCACCCGCATCGTCGGGCCGAACTGCCCGGGCGTCATCAGTCCCGGCAAGGCCAACGCCGGCATCATCCCGGCCGACATCACCCAGGCCGGCCGGATCGGGCTGGTGTCGAAGTCCGGCACGCTGACCTACCAGATGATGTTCGAGCTGCGCGACCTCGGCTTCTCGACCTGCGTCGGCATCGGTGGTGACCCGATCATCGGCACCACCCACATCGACTGCCTCGAAGCCTTCCAGGCCGACCCCGAGACCGAGGCGATCGTGATGATCGGCGAGATCGGCGGCGACGCCGAGGAGCGCGCGGCCGCCTTCATCTCGGCGAACGTGACCAAGCCGGTCGTCGGCTATGTCGCCGGCTTCACCGCTCCCGAGGGCAAGACGATGGGCCACGCGGGCGCGATCGTGTCCGGCTCGTCCGGCACCGCGCAGGCGAAGCAGGAGGCCCTCGAGGCGGCCGGGGTCAAGGTCGGCAAGACGCCGTCCGAGACCGCGCGGCTGATGCGCGAGATCCTCGGCGGCTGACCCGCGCGCCCGGCAAAGTCTGCCCGGAAGTCTCGGCGTTGCAGTAGGCAAGACCGGCGCGGTGGCGCTAGCTTTTCCCTGCAGGATCGTCCCGATCCCGGGTGATCTGCAGCCGCCGCCGAGGAGAACGCCATGACGTTCCAGCCGCCGCCACCTCCGCAAGGGCCTCCGCCGGGGCCGCCCCCTCAGGGCCCGCCGCCGCAGGGTCCGCCCCCGCCGCAGGGGCCGCCACCCGGCGGTCCGCCCGGCAACTGGGGCCCGCCCGGTGGCGCCGGCGGCGGCATGGGTGGCACCGGTCGCGGCATGGGCAGCTTCGATCCGAAGACGGTGGACCAGCTGGACTGGGGCATTCTCGGTGCCGGCGTGCTGACGTTCCTCTTCTCCTTCTTCGACTGGTACACCTACTCCGGTAACGGACTGACGCTCACTGACAGCGCCTGGCACGGTTTCTTCGGCTGGTTCGCCGTGCTGCTGGCGCTGGTGGGATCGGGCGCCGTCGCGGTGGAGCTGTTCGCGCCGCAGGTCAAACTGCCGGTTGCAAGCCGCTTGATCGGGTTGGGTGCCTACGCACTCAGCGCCCTGTGCATGATCCTCGCGATCTTCATCGTTCCGAGCACGGTGTGCTACGCCGGAGTCTGCGGGGACGTGGGCAGCAGCGCCGACAAGGGCCACGCCTTCGGGTTCTGGATCGCCCTGATCCTGGTCCTGGCCGGAGCGGTGCTGAGCTTCCTGCGGTTCCAGCAGACCGGCGGCCAGCTGCCGATCGGCAACCGCCCGGGCGGGCAGGGCACGGCCGGTCCCGGCGGGCCCATCGGCCCCGGCGGCCCGACCGGTCCTGGTGGCCCGACCGGTCCTGGTGGCCCCCCGGGGTACTCCAACCAGCCGCCGACGCAGGGCTACGGCCCACAGGGGTAATTCGTGACAGCCGCCGGCGCCGCCGGCTGCAGCAGCTTCGTGCCGGGACGCCTCGAGCGTCCCGG
>DATBTJ010000015.1:0-2932 GCA_036559305.1 Jatrophihabitans sp. | reverse complement strand
CGGTACTACGCCGACTCGGTGCAGACGGAGTCGATCGTGATGCGGTCGAAGTCCGGCACGATCCGGTTGATCGATTCGCTACACCAACTCGGCAAGCTGCGTGCATACTCCGCGGTGGACTTCGACAGACATTCCTGAACGACTTCGACCTTCCCCGGGAGCGGACATGCTGGTTGTGACGACGGACGAGATCAGTGGCTGGGAGGTGCAGCGCGTCTGCGGCGAGGTCTTCGGCGTGACCCTGCGCTCTCGCGCCGCGCAGGGCAGCGACGGCGAGAAGGCACTCGCCGAGAGCCGCAACGAGGTCATCTCGCGGATGCTCGAGCACGCCCGCACCAAGGGCGGCAACGCGGTCGTCGGGCTGCGCTTCGACACCAGCGACATCACCCCCGAGTCCTCGGAGCTGTGCGCCTACGGCACGGCGGTGGTCGCGGTGCCCGTGGACGAAGGTGCCCGCCAGACGGCGACCTCGCTGGGTTACGGCCAGCCGTCCTCGGCCGCCGAGCAGCAGCCCGCGCAACAGCAGTACGACCCGAACCAGCAGTACGCGCAGCAGTACGGCCAGCAGCAGTACCCGGGTTACAACCAGCAGTACGCGCAGGGCTACGGCCAGCAGCAGTACCCCGGCTACGGCCAGCAGCAGTACCCGGGCTACGGCCAGCAGGGTTACCAGCAGTACCCGCAGCAGGGGTATCCGCAGCAGTAACGGGCCTCATAGGCCGGTCCCGACACCTTCACTAGTCTCGGGGCATGACCTCTGCAGCGAGTGACTCCGAGTACCGCATCGAGAAGGACTCGATGGGCGAGGTGCGTGTCCCGGCCGCGGCCAAGTGGCGCGCCCAGACCCAGCGGGCTGTCGAGAACTTCCCGATCTCGTTCCGTCCGATCGACCGCGACCTGATCGGCGCGCTCGCCTCGATCAAGGGCGCGTCGGCGGCGGTGCGCGGGCAGCGCGGGATGTTCGACGCCGCGAAGGCCAGCGCGATCCACGATGCGGCGGCCGAGGTCGCCGCCGGGAAATGGGACGCCGAATTCCCGATCGACGTGTTCCAGACCGGATCCGGGACCTCGTCCAACATGAACGCCAACGAGGTCATCGCGACGCTGGCCGCCGAACAGCTCGGGTCGCCCGTCCACCCGAACGACGACGTCAACGACCCGTTCTCGTCCAACGACCAGTTCCCGGCGGCGATCCACATCGCCGCCACCCGCGCGATCAAGGTCGATCTGATCCCGGCGCTCGAGCACCTGGCCGACGCCCTCGCGGCGAAGGCCGACGAGTTCGCGACGGTGGTCAAGTCCGGGCGCACGCATCTGATGGACGCCACCCCGGTGACGCTCGGCCAGGAGTTCGCCGGCTACGCGGCACAGGTGCGCTACGGCGTAGACCGGCTGACCGACGCGCTGCCCCGCATCGGCGAGCTGCCGCTCGGTGGCACCGCGGTCGGCACCGGCATCAACGCACCCGTCGGGCTGGCCGGCGAGGTGATCGCGAAGCTGGTGGCGGACATGGACCTGCCGCTGTCCGAGGCTCGCGACCATTTCGAGGCGCAGGGTTCGCGTGACGCGCTGGTGGAGGCGAGCGGCGTGCTGCGCACGATCGCGGTCGGCCTCAACAAGATCAGCAACGACATCCGCTGGATGGGGTCGGGCCCGCGTACCGGCCTCACCGAGCTGTTCCTGCCTGATCTGCAGCCCGGCTCGTCGATCATGCCCGGCAAGGTCAATCCGGTGCTGTGCGAGGCGGTGTGCCAGGTCGTCGCGCAGGTGGTCGGCAACGACGCCGCCGTCGCATGGGGTGGTGCGGCAGGCAACTTCGAACTCAACGTCATGCTTCCCGTGATCGCGCGCAACGTCCTCGAGTCGGTGCGGCTGATCGCGAACGTGTCGCGGGTATTCGCCGACCGCTGCATCAGTGGCATCGAGGCGAACGTGGATCGCTGCCGCGAGTACGCCGAGTCCTCGCCGTCCATCGTCACGCCGCTGAACCACTACGTCGGCTATGACGAGGCGGCCAAGATCGCCAAGCAGGCGCTGGCCGAGCGCAAGACGATCCGCGAGGTGGTCATCGAGCGCGGGCACGTCCCGTCGGCACTGTCGGAGGAGAAGCTGGACGAGGTCCTCGACGTCCTGTCGATGACCACGCCGAAGTAGCCGGCTACCGCGGCACTCGCGCGTCGAGCGCACGGATCCAGCCGATGACGATGTTCCCCACCACCGACGGCTGGTAGATGTCGCCGTGGCCGGCACCGTCCACGAGCACCATCCGCGCGCGGTGACCGGCACGCAGCAACGCGGCCTGGAACGTCGTCGAGAAGGTGGACGACACCTCCCGGTCCGCGCCGCCGTGCACGAGCAGGACGGGCAGCGTCGGCCGCTGCGCCACCCACGTCATCGGATTCGCGGCGCGCCGCGTGACGGGAGCGGGGGTCGGTCCCAGCAGCGGCGCGGCGAGGTCGCCGACGCTCGCGAGGTCGTAGGGGCCGGCCAGGCCGACAAGCGCACCGGCGGCGACCGCCGGGTACGGGCACCGGTCGCGCAGGCGCGCCGGGATCAGCGCCGCGAGGGCGCTCAGCTGGGCGCCGGCGGAGTGCCCCACCACGACGACGCGGGTGGGTGCGATCCCCGCGCGGCGCGCACGGGCAGCCGCGTAGGACACCGCGCACGTCACGTCCTGGGCGGGGACGGGCCAGCGCGCCCCGACGTCGCCCGCGCGGTAGGTGACGGTGATCGCGACCATCCCGGCCGCGGCGAGCTCGTCGGCGAGCGGGCGCAGGCCGGTCTCGTCCGCGCTCTGCCATCCCCCGCCGGGGACGAGCACGACGACCGGGGCGGGACGGCGCCCGGCGGGCAGGAACACGTGCGCCTGGAGCCCGGGCAGGTACTGGTCGACCGCGGCCTCGTGCGGCGTCGCCGGTTGGTCGGGCTGGCG
>DATBTJ010000014.1:0-6056 GCA_036559305.1 Jatrophihabitans sp. | reverse complement strand
TCTACGACATCGCGACCCTGCTGCCCGCGTACTGCGGCGACCTGGTGCGCGACGAGGTGCGCGTGCTCGAACAGCTCACCGGCGAGGCGAAGCGCCCGTACGTCGTCGTGCTCGGCGGGTCGAAGGTCAGCGACAAGCTGGAAGTGATCGAGTCGCTGTTGCCGAAGGTGGACAAGCTGCTCGTCGGCGGCGGGATGTGCTTCACCTTCCTCGCCGCCCAGGGCCACGAAGTCGGCGGCTCGCTGCTCGAGGCCGACCAGGTCGACAACTGCAAGCGGTTCCTGGAAGAGAGCGGCGACAAGATCGTCCTGCCGAGCGACATCGTGGTCGCGGCGGACATCAGCGACGACGCGCAGACGTCCACGGTTGCCGCGGATGCGATCCCGGCCGGCCAGAAGGGCCTCGACGTCGGGCCGCAGACGGTGGCGGCGTTCGCCGACGTGCTGCGCGACGCGGCGACGGTGTTCTGGAACGGTCCGATGGGAGTGTTCGAGGTCGCGCCCTTCGCGGCGGGCACGCGCGGGGTGGCCGAGGCGGTCGCGGCGGTCGACGGCCTGTCGGTCGTCGGCGGTGGCGACTCGGCCGCGGCGGTGCGCGCGCTCGGGCTCGACGTGAACGCGTTCGGGCACATCTCGACCGGCGGCGGGGCGTCGCTGGAGTACCTGGAAGGCAAGACCCTGCCGGGAGTGGCCGTACTCGATGCCTAAGTTCCTCCGTCCCGCACAGGGCAGCTACAACGCCACTGCCACCAAGCCGATCCCGCCCTTCGACGGCCGCAAGCCGCTGATCGCCGGGAACTGGAAGATGAACCTCAACCATCTCGAGGCGATCGCGCTCGTCCAGAAGCTCGCGTTCAGTCTCAAGGAGGAGCTCTTCCACACCGTCGCGGTCGCGGTGCTGCCGCCGTTCGTCGACCTGCGGTCGGTGCAGACACTCATCGACGGCGACAGCCTGCTCATCGAGTACGGCGCGCAGGATCTCTCACCGCACGACTCCGGCGCCTACACCGGCGACGTCAGCGGCGTGATGCTCGCCAAGCTCGGCTGCGACTACGTGACCGTCGGGCATTCCGAGCGGCGCCAGTACCACCACGAGGACGACGCCGTCGTCAACGCCAAGCTCAAGGCTGCCTACCGCAACGGCATCACCCCGATCCTGTGCATCGGCGAGGGTGAGCAGGTGCGCGACGAGGGCGGCCATGTCGCGCACTGCACCGGTCAGCTCGACGGCGCGCTCGAAGGCATCACGGTCGAGCAGGCCGAGACGCTGGTTGTCGCCTACGAGCCGATCTGGGCGATCGGCACCGGCAAGGTCGCCACTCCCGCCGACGCGCAGGAGGTGTGCGCGGCGATCCGGGCCCGGCTGGCCGAGCGGTACAGCCCCGAACTCGCCGATCAGGTGCGGGTGCTGTACGGCGGCTCGGTGAAGGCGAACAACGCCGGCGAGATCCTCGCCCAGCCCGACATCGACGGCGCCCTGGTGGGCGGGGCGAGCCTCGACGCCGAGCAGTTCGCGGGCATCTGCCTCGCCGCGCGGCCGGCGAAGGCCAAGCGATGACCCGTCCGGCGACCCCGTCGGATATCCTGACAGGCCGGTACCGTCCGTTCCCCAGCAAGGCAAGGCACCTGTAGATGATCCTGACGCTGTCCATCGTGCTCATCGTGGCGAGCCTGCTTCTGATCGTGCTGGTGCTACTGCACCGCGGTAAGGGCGGCGGCCTGTCGTCGATGCTCGGCGGCTCGTTCTACTCGAACCTGTCGGGCTCGTCGGTCGTCGAGCGCAACCTCGACCGCCTGACCATCATCGCCGGCGTGGTGTGGACCATCTGCATCATCGGGCTCGGTCTGCTGTACAAGAATTCCTAGCAGCACTTCTTCAACGTCACACCTCAGGAGTAACAACGTGGCTGGTGGCAGTGCCATCCGCGGCAGCCGAGTCGGCGCCGGACCCATGGGTGAGAAGGAGCGCGGCGAGACCGCGCCCCGGCAGAGGGTGTCGTTTTTCTGCGCGAACGGGCACGAGGTACGGCCGGCCTTCGCGGTCGACGCGGCGCTTCCGGATACCTGGGACTGCCCGAAATGCGGTTTTCCGGCCGGGCGTGCCTCCGAGGCGCCGCCGAGCGCGCCGCGCAACGAGCCGTACAAGACACACCTGGCCTACGTGAAGGAGCGGCGCTCGGATGCCGACGGCGCGGCGCTGCTCGACGAGGCGCTGGCCAAGCTGAAGGCGCGGCGCGGCGAGGCCTGAGCTCGCCTTCCGCAGGAGATCGGGGCAGCCCGCCCCATAGAGACCGGCCTCCGATCGGTGTCGGCCGAGCTCGACGAGGGAATCCGCCAGTCCGCTTTTCGCTCCGCGACGGCGACGCGGTGACCTGGTTGCTCCGCGCACCTGTACTACGGCTGTAGTACAGAAGACGGACGCCTGCAGCCCTGGCTCGCTTGCAGCCCCGACAGCCCGGAATTCGCCTGCGATCGTGGTCCGTCGGGGCTGCAGGTTGCGCCTACCCGACTTGCTGCGCCCCGCATCTGATGAGACGGAGCAGCAGGTCGATTCACGAGTTTGCGCGGGACGGCGGCTCAGCGCACGCCGGCAGGCGTCTCGAGCTGCACCTCGTCCTGGCGCAGGTTCGGGATGGCCAGCGCGAAGACGGCGGCCACGACCACCGCGCCGAACCACATCGGCGCGGTGATGCCGGCCAGTTCGACCAGCACGCCGCCCAACAGCGACCCCAGAGCCGCGCCGCTGACCGAGAGGACGGCATAGGCCGAGCTGACCCGGCCGCGCACCTCGTCGGCGACCCGGTGCTGGCGCAGGCTCACGGTCAGCACCGACCACACCGACGAGTGCACGCCGAAGATCACGAGCGTCACGACGGCGACCCACGCCAGGGTGGTGAGCGCGAGCGTGAGCTGGGTTCCGCACTCGACGGCGAGCCCGACGATGAGCAGCACCCGCGGGCCGAACCGGCTCACCAGACGATTCACCACCGCCGTGCCGACCAGCCCGCCGGCCGCGATGGCGGCGCCGAGCAGCCCGTAGCCGGTGGCGCCGAGGCCGAGCCGCTCGCCGGCATAGATGACCAGGACGGCCATGGTCGCGCCCAGCGTCACGTTCATGACGAAGATGCACATCGCCAGCACCCGCAGGACCCGATCGCGCCAGAGCAACCGCAGACCGCTGCGCACATCTGCGCCGTCAGCGGCGTCCTCTCGCGGGGGTGGTGGCGGGCTCGGCACCCGGGTGAGCAGCAGCACGCCGCCGAGGAACGACAGCGCGTCGACGACGAAGGGGACGGACGCGTCGCGGGTAAACAGCCACGCCCCGATCGGACGGGCGAGCAGCGAGGCGCCGATCAGCCTTGTCGCGACGATGCGTGAGTACGCCCGGGTCATCGATGCGCGCGGCACCAGCGACGGGACGAAGGAGATGCCCGCGGTCATCACCAGCGTGTCCCCGGTGCCGCTGGCGAACAGCAGCGCGTAGACGAGCGCGACAGTAGCCGTGCCGGTGGCTACCGCGACGGCGAGCCCGGCCAGCAGGACGGTACGGACGGCGTCGACCGCCATGATCAGCTTCCGCCGGTCGGTGCGGTCGACGATCGCACCTGCCCGCAGCCCGAACAGCAGCCAGGGGATCTGCGCGGCGAAGACGCCGCCGGCGATGACCACCGGGCTTGAGGTGAGCGTGACCAGCAGCAGGGGCGCGGCCACCAGGGTGAAACCGTCCCCGGTGGAGGTCAGCGCGTCCGACGCCCAGAAACGAAGAAACGGTACGGGCAGCCGCTCACCGTGCTTGATCATCGCCGCAGAGTCTGCCGCGATCAGCGGGCGCTGTCAGCGCGCTTCGCTGTCAGCGCAACTGCGGGTTCAGCCCAGCTGCGCGGCGGCGGCCGCGTCGACCCACCAGATCGTGCTGCGTTGCCCGATCGCCCCGGCGGACGGGACGTGCTCGCGCGAGACGTCCGGGGCGAGTGCCGCCGCGACCGCCCCGGCCTTGCCGTCGCCGGAAGCGACGACCCAGACGTTGTCAGCAGTGTTCAGCGCGTCGAAGGACAGCGAGAGCCGCAACGGCGGCGGCTTGGGGGAGTCCCGCACCGCGATGACCGACGCGGACAGGTCCCGCGCGGACGGATGGTCCGGGAACAGCGAGCAGCAGTGCCCGTCCGGGCCGATGCCGATCAGCGCGACGTCGAAGCTGGGCACCTCGCCGTCGTCCGACGAACGCCGGGCCGCGCGCAGCGTGTCCGCGTACGCGGCGGCGGCCGCGTCGAGGTCCTCGCCGAACTCGCCACCTGCCGGCGGCATCGAGTACCGCGTCGCGCCCGAGAACGGTGCCGTGGCGAACAGGATCTTCTCGGCGGGCAGGTCGTTGCGGTCGGAGGAGTCCGAGGGCACGAACCGCTCGTCGCCCCAGAACACGTCGATGCGCGACCAGTCGAGCGATCCGGCCGTGTCGGCCAGTTGCGCCCACACCTTCTCCATGATCGAGCCGGCCGTCAGGGCGATCGCCGCACGTCCGCGCTCGTCGATGGCGGCGGCCACGGTCGCGACGAAGCGTTGCGCGACTGCCGCGGCCAGTTCCTCGGAGCTGTCGTAGCGTGCGAGCTCAGGCATCGTGAGCCAGCGCCGGGTCGTGCCAGATGTGCGTGCGCACGGCCGGTCGCGCGTTGAGGTCGTGCTCGCCGGTGACGGCGCCGAGCGACTCGGCGTAGGACTCGTCGACGTCGAGACGGCGCAGTTCCTCGGCGAGCAGATCCCCGGTCGATCGGGACGGGAACGGCGCAATGGAATCCATCTGGTTCGGCCGGCTCATCACCAGCTTGTAGCTCTCGTTGCGCATCTCGATGTAGTGACCGTCCTCGAAGTCGATCCGCACCCGCGAGATGTAGCGACCCTCTTCCCGCTCGACCGGCACGTAGATGCCCAGCCGCGACGAGAGCCAGCCGGCGAGCAGTTGGGCCGACGGATCGGTCGGGTTGCCGAACACGGTGACCGCGGACGGCGTGTTGTGCACCGTGTCGAAGGCCGACGCGAGCGCCGCCCGCCACGGTGTGATCACGGTCCAGGTCAGGTCGGTGTCACCGGGCGCATAGTCGACCGCGCGCTGCTTCAGCGCAGCCGCCGGGTCGGGGTCGCGGATGACGTTGGTGATGCGGCGGTCGGCGAACACGCCGATCGGGTCGTAGGCGATCACCTCGGGCGTCTCGCTGTACCACCACGCGACCACCGGCGCGTCCGGGGCGAGCAGCGGCAGCGTCACCGATTCCGCATGCAGCGCCAACCGGCCGTACATGCGCAGCACGACGGTTTCGCCCGGCCCGTACCGGCCGCCGAGCGACACCTCGGCGTCCAGGCGCGGCGACGGCGCCTCGATGTTGTGCCGCAGCACCATCAGCACCCGCATCGGGTGTTTCGAGGCCGCGATCGACACGGCCGCCTCGACCTCGGCGGCGTCCTTCTCCTCCATGACGACGACCAGGGTGAGGGCCAGGCCGGAGGTCACCCCACCGCCGGTGCGCCGTTCGGCGGCGAGCGCTTTGACGACGGCTGTGCCGGTCGTGTCCCACAGTGTTGTCATGGTCGTCTCCAGCTGCGGCCGTCACGTCCGAGCATCTCGTCGGACTCCTTCGGGCCCCACTCGCCGGCGCGGTACTTCGCCGGAGGGTGGGCGGACCAGAACTCCTCGAGCGGGTCGATCACCCGCCAGGACGCCTCGACCTCCGAGTTGCGCGGGAACAGCGTCGAGTCCCCGAGCAGCACGTCCAGGATCAGGCGTTCGTACGCCTCGGGGGAGGACTCGGTGAACGCCTCGCCGTAGAGGAAGTCCATCGAGACGTCACGGACCTCCATCGACGAGCCGGGCACCTTCGAACCGAACTTCAGCGTGACGCCCTCGTCGGGCTGCACGCGGATGACGAGCTGGTTGTGGCCGAGCTCCTCGGTGTCGGTCTGGCTGAACGGCAGGTGCGGCGCCTTCTTGAACAGCACCGCGATCTCGGTGACCCGGCGCGGCAGCCGCTTACCGGTGCGCAGGTAGAACGGCACGCCGGCCCAGCG
>DATBTJ010000013.1:0-50343 GCA_036559305.1 Jatrophihabitans sp. | reverse complement strand
CCAGGCACTGGTCGACTGGGCCGCGGGCCAGAACGGTCCGCGCACGGCGCTCGCCATCACCGTCGACCGGCTCGGCGAGGCCAACGAGGTACTCGGCCACCGCGCGGGTGACACCGTCCTGCGCAGTCTGATCGGACGCATCGAGTTCTGGGCCGGACGCTCCGGGCGCGTCGCCCGGGTCGGCGGCGCGCGGTACCTCGTGATCCGCACCGACCTGACCGACGAGACCACCGCCCGGCGCGAGGTGGAGCGGCTGCGCGAGCTGATCGCCGAGCCCGTCACGGTGAGTGGCATCCCGATCAGCCGCTCGGCGAGCATCGGGGTGTCGATCGACGAACAGGGCGGCCAGTCACCCGACGCGCTGCTGTGGGGCGCCGTCCGCGCCGGTGCCGTCGCCGTCGACGCCGGAGGCGACGGCGTCCAGTTCTACAGCGAACACGCGGCGGCGGGCCGGATGCGCCGGCTGCGACTGGACCTCGAGCTTGCCGGTGCGCTCGCCGACGGGCAGTTGCGCATCCACTACCAGCCGGAGTTCGACCTCGACACCGGCGCCGTCGTCGCGGTCGAGGCCCTGCTGCGGTGGCAGCACCCGCAGCGCGGCCTGCTCAGCGCCGACATGTTCGTCCCGGAGTCGGAGCAGACGCGCACCTTCGTCGCCGTGCAGCGCTGGGTCATCGAGACGACCTGCCGCGACCTGGCCCGTTGGCGCGCGGCGGGAATCGCCGACAACGTGGTGCTGCGGGTCAACGTCCCGGCGCCGCAGGTGCTGCACGGCGGGGTGAGCGCGGTGCTGTTCGACGCGCTGGAGCGCGACAACGTGCCGGGATCGCGGCTGTGCATCGAGCTGACCGAGCGGCGTATGCCTGCCGAACTCGACCTGCTGGCGGCCGAGCTCGCCAGCTGGCGCCGACGCGGGATCGCGGTGGCAGTCGACGACTTCGGCACCGGGGAGGGGACGCTGTCGCATCTGCAGCTGCTCCCGATCGATCTGCTCAAGATCGATCAACGCTTCGTCGCCCCGATGACGACCGACCCCCGGGCCGCGGCGATCGTCGCGGGCGCGGTGCGACTCGCCCACAGCCTCGACCTCGGCGTGGTCGCCGAGGGCGTCACCGGTCCGGACGTGGCTCGGGCGCTGCTCGCCCTCGGGTGCTCCCGCGGACAGGGCAACTCCCTCGCCGAGGCGATGGCGCCCGAGGCGATCGAAGCACTGCTGGCCGACCAGCTCGTCCCCCGCTCGAATGCGGCCGGATGACCCAGATCTGCCGGCGGGAAAACTTCCCGCAAGAAAGTTGCCCGTTGCACGTGCATCCGCCCGTCGCTTCAGGCAGGATAGTTGACATGGAAGATGTGTCAGCCGAAGGTTTCGTGCAGGCGGGTGGGCCGGAAGGTCCGGTCGTCACGCGCGCGGCGCTGAAGCTGCACACCTACGCCATCCTGGTGAGCATCGAGGTGGGAAAGCCGGGTTACATCTCCGACGACTACCTCAGCGCCATCAGCGTCGAGACCAGCATCTCGGCGCTCGAGCTCACCCTGTGCGGGTTGTGGGCTCGTACCGCCGACGGCTACCGGGTCAGCGAGGAAGAGACGATGCGCGTCGCCCGAGAGGTGCAGCGCCAACTGATCGCCCTCGACGAACTGGGGTCCGACCGATAAGCCCTGGGCGTCGTCCGTGCCGCGGGGGTGCGGGCGGCGCCCAGTCTCCACACTGCGAGGATCGGCCCTGCGGGGGTGCCGGTCCTCGCAGAACGTCAAGCGCCGGTGACGATCCGGCTGCTACACGGAACGGCCCCAGCGGGCCGACGATCAGCCGGCGGCTTCGGTGCGCTCGCTCGAGCCCAGGCCGGCATGCATCGCGTGCACGCGGTCGCGGCCGGCGTTCTTGGCCACGTAGAGCGCCTGGTCGGCCACCGAGACCAGCTCGTCGAGGTCATGGGTGCCGGACCGCCCGATGCCGGCCCCGATCGAGGCCGTGACGGTGCCGCCGTGGGACAGCGGCAGGTTGCGGATGCGCTCGCAGATTCGCGCCGCGATCAGGACTGCGCGGTCGGCGCCGACCTCGGCCAGCAGCGCGACGAATTCCTCGCCGCCGAAGCGGCCGACCGCGTCGTAGCCGCGCAGCGCATCGGTGATGCAGTCGGCCACCGCCTTGAGCGCGGCGTCGCCGGCCGGGTGCCCGTGCGCGTCGTTGAGCTTCTTGAAGTGGTCCAGGTCGATCATCAACACGGTGACCGGAGCGTCGATGCGCTCGGCGCGGGTCAGTTCGCGCTCGGCGTCCTGGCGCCACGCGCCGGCGTTCAGCAGGCCGGTCTTCGCATCGCGGGTGGCCTGCTCCTGCAGTTCGTGCACCAACGCACTGCGCCGGAGCACGACCACGACGAGGACGACGATCGGCGACAGGTACGGCGCGTGCAGCACTGCGATCGCCAGCAGCACGCCGAGCGCGAGGGTCGCGAACTCCATGGCGCGTTCGTTGCCCTTGATTGCGATCTGGCGGATGCGGACCGGCCGGCGGATCAGCCACACCACACAAAGGATCAGGCTTTCCTGCACCGCGGTGTAGCAGAGGTAGGCAGCGCCCACGGCGAGCAGCGCCCACAGCGATCGGCCGAGATCCATCCGGTCTACACCGAATGTGTCGATGACGGTCGACGCCGCCATCGCGGCAACCACCGCGCTGGTGCCGGTGAACACCAGCCGGTAGGTCCGGGTTGCCTCATGCCGGCGTGCTCGTATCAGGCCGTGGGCGTACACGAACACGACGAACAGGCCGGCCAGGCCAGGCTTGAAGATCAGCGCGGCCGCGAGGCACCACTGGCTGGATCCCTCGATGAAGACGGAGTTCTCGACGTAGCCGGTGAAGCGGCGGAGGCGCTCGATACGATCGGCTAGTTCGGCATACAAGGCCGCAAGGCAAATCAGCAGCACAAATCGCCGCAGATCGCCCAGATCGGGCACGGTTACGAAATTCGCAACGATCAGCCACGTGACGCAGAGCAATTCTGTGGAGACAATGAACACACGTGGCGATCGGGGGGTCTTCCACAGTGCCGCTTCACGTACGCGTAACGCAGCACCGCGACGGGCTGAGCGCTTCGTCGACGGCGCAGATAGGCGCATACGCCGGACGCCTCCCTTCAGCCCCGCCGACGGCGACAACCTCCCCGCAGATCGCCGCCCGATCGATTTGCGCCCTTCCATCTTCGCTCAATTCTCCCCACCGCGCGAGCGTTAGGCCCCGGTTTGTTTTTGCTGTCGCCCGGCAATTCGGGCGAACTTCTGCAACCGGGATCTCCTACCGGACAATCAACGCCCGCCCCCTGCCGGTTCGCCGGCTCCCCGACCAGGAGCGCGTGCGACGTGCTGCTGATACCCAACCACTTCACCACGCCAGAAGGGAACCGGTGTGAACAACCACGAGTGGCGCTGACCCGTCGGCCGCCCCCCACATCTCCCCCACATCCCCACGAAAGGAACGACATGAACAACCACGAGTGGCGCTGACCCGCCGGCCACCCCGCCATCCCCCACGCATCAGGAAGGACCGGTCATGAACAACCACGAGTGGCGCTGACCCGCCAGCCGCCCCCACCTCTCCCCCCATATCTCCCCCACATCCCCCGAAAGGAAACGACATGAACAACCACGAATGGCGATGAGCCCACTCAAGCCGCGGCCACTTCGGCCGCCCGACGACGTCGCGCAAGCGCCAGTCCGACGGCAGCCAGCGATCCGAGCGCTCCGGCGACGGCAATCGCCGGTCCGGGGCCGCCTCGGGCCGCGATGGCACCGCCGAGCACCAGGCCGATCCCCTGGGCTGCCAGCAGGCTGGAACTTGCGAGCCCGATCGCCTGGCCGCGCACCGCTGGTGCCACCGTCGCCACGAACTCGGCGATGACGATCACCAGATAGGAAGTGAACAACCCCGAGAGCCCCCACAATGCGAACGCAAGCCACACCGGCGGGCCTGTCACACAGGCGAGCAGTGGCAGTCCGCAGAAGACGGCGAACCACCCGAGCAGCCGGGATCGCGATGCCGGTCGCACCCATCGGGTGAGCACCACCGTGCCGATCAGGTTCCCCACCGGATTGGCCGCGAGCAGCAGCCCTACCGCGAGCGGGCCACTTCCGTGGCCGCTCGCGTAGGGGGCTGCCAATCCCTCGGGGACCACCCAGAATGCGGCGAGCCAGGCGAAGCCGAGCAGGTTGCGCAAGTTCGGATCGCCGGCGATGGCACGGGCGCCGGTGCGTAGCTGCCCGGCCGATTCGGCCGCCTGCACGGTCGGCGCCAGGGCGGCCAGGCCCACCCGGATCAGCACCGCGGCACAGGCAAAGGTGACCGCGTCGACCACCAGGGCGGCGTTGGCTCCGGTCAACGCGACGATCACGCCGCCGAAGCCGAAACCGAGCAGCTGCATGGCCTGCGAGGTCGCGGTGCGGAACCCGACCGCGGTCTGATACTCGGGACCGGTGAACAGGTCCGCGACGATGGCGGGCTCGGCGGCGTTGTAGGGCGAGCCGATCAGCACCGCCGCCACGAGCAGGACGGCGATCAACCACAGCGGCGCGGCCGGGATCGCCATCAGCGCGAACAGCGCCGCGCGCAACAGGTCGCAGGTGACGAGCAGGCCGCGACGCGGCTTGGTGTCGGCGAGACCGGCGAGGAACAGGCCGCCGAAGAACGCGGGCAAGAAGGTGAGCGCGTAGGTCGTCGCGGTGAGCATGCCCGAGCCGGTGCGCGAGAACACGAGCACCGACAGCGCGACCCGCGCCAGCTGGTCACCCAGCTGCGACTGCGTCCCGGCGATGTAGAGGACGGTGAAGCTCCGGTTCCGGAAGAGACCACCGAAGGTGACCGCGTCGCCGCCCGAGGTCCGCGGCGTCCCGCGACGGGTTCCGGCGGCCTGCTCAGCCGGCATCGCGTCGCAGAGCGCGGATCGCCAATTCGGCGTGCAACTGCGTACCGAGCGGCAGCACCGAATCGTCGAAGGCGGCCCGGGGGCTGTGGTTGCTCGGAGCCGTCGTCCAGTCCTCGGACGGGGTGGCGCCCAGGAACAGGTAGCAGCCGGGTACCTGGGCCAGCACCCGGGAGAAGTCCTCCGCCCCGGTCAGCGGCACCTGCATCGGCTCGTAGCCGTCCGTACCGAACAGCTCACTCGCCACCCCGGCGGCGAACTCGGCGTGTGCGGCGTCGTTGACCGTGACCGGGTACTCGGCGGTGTAGGTCGCGTCGACCCCGAGCCCGTACCCGGCGGCGACCTGCTCGCACAGCCGCACCGCTTCGGTGGCCATCCGCTGATGCGCCGCCGGGGAGAAGGTGCGCACGGTGGCGTCGAACTCGGCCTCGTCCGGGATGATGTTGCGCTTGGTGCCGGCATGGAAGTAGCCGACCGTGACCACGGCCGGGTCGAACACGTCGAAGCGCCGGGTCACCAGGGTCTGCAGGTCACCGATCAGCTGCGCCGCCACGGTGACCGGATCCTTGGCCGAGTGCGGCGTCGAGCCGTGCCCGCCCTCACCGTGCACCACCACGTTGAGCCGGTCGCTCGCCGCCATGAGCGTGCCCGGCCGGGTGGTGAACCGGCCGCGCGGAAGCATCCCGGACGACACGTGGATGCCGTAGGCGGAGTCGGCGCGCCGCCCCGAGGCGTCCAGCACGCCCTCGGCGATCATGGCGCCGGCGCCGTCCCAGCCCTCTTCGCCGGGCTGGAACATGAACACGACATCGCCTGCCAGCTCGCTGCGGTGCGCGCTGAGCAGCCGGGCCGCGCCCAGCAGCATGGTGGTGTGCAGGTCGTGGCCGCAGGCATGCATCGCCCCCTGCACCTTGCTCGCGTACTCCACACCGGTGGCCTCGGTGACCGGCAGGGCGTCCATGTCACCGCGCAGCAGCACCGTCGGGCCGCCCGGCGTGCCGCGGAGCACCGCCGTGACCGATGTCAACGCCGACCCGGTGCTGACCTCGAGATCGAGGTCGTCGAGCTGGTCGAGCACGATGCGCTGCGTGACCGGGAGATCGAGGCCGATCTCGGGGTGTTCGTGCAGCCGGTGCCGGACCTCGGTGAGGTCGTGGGCGAGCTCCTGCGCATCGTCGCGCAGCCGATCGGCGAGGGACATGATCGTCACCGTACCTTTCGCCCGACCTGCTCACCCCTTTCCACAGCGAGCAAGTTCTGACGGCGCATTAACATCACCGCGAGTGGTCACGTATGCCCCGAGTGGACAGATATTTCTGACCACTCGAGCCATTGGTGACCACTCGCGGTGCGGGCGGGCCGGCGGTTCGATCGGGCCGGCGGTTCGATCGGCGACGGCGGGCACGATCTACCAGGGCGACTGCATGAGCCCGATCGAGTTGCCGTCGGCGTCGGCGACCGTCGCGACGAGCCGGCCCCCGCCCACGTCGTGTGCGGCCTCGCGCTCGGCACCACCCGCGGCCAGCAGGGCGGCGACGGTGGCCGCGATGTCATCGACGCGGTGGTAGCCGACCGGGCCGGTCATGCCCTTGGCGTGCCCGTTGGGGTCGAGCCCGAACTGCTGGCCGTCGACGTCCCACTGCACGTAGTAGGACTGGTCCATGTCCGGAGCGCGGCCGAACAGCGCGCCGAAGACCGCCTTGGCGCCAGCCAGGTCCTGGACGGGGTAGATCACGGTCGTCATAGTCATGACGATTCCTTTCCGTTGTCACAATCCGGCGTTCGCGCCGGTCAGGACGTTGACCACGACCGAGGAGGGAATGTGACCGGCATGGACGAACAGACGGTGGACGAGCGGTTCGAGCAGCAGCGCGGCCGGCTGCGGACGGTGGCGCTGCGCATCCTGGGTTCGGGCAGCGAGGCCGACGATGCGGTGCAGGAGGCCTGGCTGCGCCTGCACCGCACCGACGCTGCCACGATCGACAACCTCGAGGGCTGGCTGACCACCGTCGTCGCCCGGATCTGCCTGACGATGCTGCAGACCCGCCGCACCCGACGCGAGACCGCGCTCGAGAGCGTCGGCGACCTGCCGGGCGAGATCGGTCCGGACGACCCGGAGGAGCAGGCCGTGCTCGCCGACTCGGTCGGCACCGCCCTGCTCGTCGTGCTCGACACGCTCAGCCCCGCCGAGCGCATCGCGTTCGTGCTGCACGACCTGTTCGCGATGCCGTTCGACGAGATCGCACCCATCGTCGGGAGGCAGCCCGCCGCGGCGCGCCAGCTCGCCAGCCGGGCGCGGCGCCGGGTCGCCGGTGCCGAGCCGGACGGCACGGCCGATCTCGGACGGCGGCGTGAGGTCGTCGGCGCCTTCCTCGCGGCGTCGCGCAGCGGCGACTTCGCCGCGCTGGTCGCGTTGCTGGACCCCGACGCGGTCGCGCGCTCGGACGACGCCACGGTGCAGAGCGGGGCTCCCGCCCAGCTGCGCGGCGCGGAGGCCGTGGCGACGATGTTCGCCGGCCGCGCCCGGGCCGCCCGTCCGGCCCTGGTCGACGGACGTCCGGGCCTGGTCTGGACCGTCGGCGGCAGCCCGCGCGTGATCTTCGACTTCACCGTCGTCGACGGCGTGGTCAAGGCCATCGATCTGATCGCCGACGCCGACGTGATCGCCCAGCTCGAGCTCGCGCTCTGAGAGCGGGGTGCCGCTTCAGCAGTTCAGCACGAGCCGCCGTTGCGCGCGATCCGCGCCCGCAGCGGCAGCTGCGCGGACGAGCTGCCGAGCGCAACGCCGTAGCAGCCGGGCGCCACCCGCCACGCGTGTGTGCGGGTGTCCCAGTGTGCGAACGCGTGGCTGCCCAGCTCGAACCGGATCGTTGCCGAGCGCCCCGGACGCAGCAGCACTCGGCGGAACGCCACGAGTTGATGCGGCGGTTCACCGGTACGCGCCGGCTGATGGACGTAGATCTGCGCCACCTGCGCGCCGGCCCGGTGGCCGGTGTTGGTCAGCCGCGCGGTGACGAGCGCACCGCCGTGCGCGGCGCTGAGCACGTGCAGGGCACCGAACCGGAAGGTCGTGTAGGAGAGTCCGAACCCGAACGGGAACAGCGGCGCGATGTGCTTGGCCTGGTACCAGCGGTAGCCGACCAGCAGTCCCTCGCTGTAGTGCACCTGCGGGATGCCGTTGCGGTCGACGCCCGGGTACTGCGCCTTCGTGCGCAGCGGCCCGTCCGCCAGTCGCTTCGGGAAGGTCACCGGCAGCTTGCCGGACGGGTTCACGTCGCCGAACAGCAGCGGCGCGATCGCGTTCCCGTCGACCTGCCCCGGGTACCAGTTCTCCACGACGCCCGCGACCTTCGACAGCCACGGCATGACGATCGGTCCGCCGCTCTGCACGACGACGATCGTGCGCGGGTTGGCCGCAGCGACCGCCGCGACCAGCTTGTTCTGATCGACGTTGTCGTACTGGCAGCCGGCGGCGAGCGAACACGTCCCGCCGTGCGCGACCAAATCGGGACGGTCGGCGCCCTCGGTCTCGACATCGTTGACGAACACGACCGCGGTGTCCGCGGCACTCGCGACGGCGGCCGCCGCCTGCGCGTCGGTGCTGGGCGCGTAGGCGACCGTGTCGCCGTTGCGCCCGGCGCGGGTGCGGATCGCGTCCAGCGGGCTGACCACGCCGGGTTGGTAGCCGGCTTCGGGCACGTGCCCGGACCCGTAGCCCTGCACCGCCGTCGGCGCGCCGGCCGGGCCGGCCGCATCACCGATCACGGCGATCGTCTTGTTGCGGCCGGTCAGCGGCAGCGCCCGCCGCGCGTTCTTCAGCAGCACGCTGCCCTGTTCGGCGACCTTCGTCGCGGTTGCGATGCTCGCCGGTGTCGAGGCGTTCGCCGCCGCCGCGGCGTTGCCCTCTTGCGGGCGGTGGTCGAACAGCCCGACCCGGAACATCGTGATCAGAATCCGGTGCACCATGTCGTTCAGCACCCGCATCGGCACGGTGTGGGCCTGGACCGCGGACTTCAGTTTCGACCCGTAGTACTGCCCGGTCGGCATCTCCATGTCCAGGCCCGCCTTCGCCGATCGCACCGTCGAGTGCGTCGCGAGCCAGTCGCTCATCACCCAGCCCCGAAAGCCCATCTGCCGGTCGAGATAGTGCCGCAGCAATTGGGGGTTCTGACACGCGTAGACATCGTGGAAGCGGTTGTAGGAGCACATGACCGAACCGACGTGACCCTGCTGCACCGCGGCGCGAAACGCGGGTAGGTCGATCTCCTCCATCGTGCGCTCGCCGACGTCGGAGCTCGCCGACATGCGATTGGTCTCCTGGTCGTTCGCCGCAAAGTGCTTGACGGTCGCGATCACGTGCCGGGACTGGATCCCGCGGATCACCGACACCGCCGCCTGCCCGGCCAGGTAGGGATCCTCACCGGCGTACTCGAAATTGCGCCCGTTGAGCGGCGTGCGCGCGATGTCGACGCCGGGTGCGAGCACGACGTTGATGCCCTTCGTGAACGCCTCGCGGCCCAGGGCGGCGCCGTACTGCCGGGTGAGTGCCCGGTTCCATGTCGCGGTCTGCGCGACGCCGTCCGGGAACGCGGTGACACGCACCTGCTGGTCGCCCATGCCGGCACCGGCGTCGTTCAACGCGAGGACGGGGATGCACAGCCGCGCATTGGCCGGGACGATGCCGGCCGCCCCGTGATTGGTCTGGTCGCTGTAGGACGTGCCGGTGACCTGCTGGATCTTGTCGCCCAGGGTCATCCGGGCCATCAGCTCCGCCGTGCGCCGGGCCGGGGACTGGTGGGCGTCGAGCCACGGACAGGACGCGCCCGCTGCGGCGGGCGTGACGAACGCCGGAGCGGTCACGGGCACCACGGCGGACGCGACGACGAGGGCGGACGCGGCGAGACGGGTCGACAGCTGCACGTGCGGTCCAACGACGCGCCGGCCGTTGCGTTATGCCGACCCGTTCTGGCGCGCGTGTTCGGTCCGGTGAAGAGTGGGCCCGTGATCGTTGCGCTGTTCGCGACCTGCCTGGTCGACGGGCTGTTCCCCGACGTCGGCATCGCGACGACACGCCTGCTTCGCCGGCTCGGGCACCAGGTCGAGTTCCCGCAGCAGCAGACGTGCTGCGGGCAGATGCACGTGAACTCCGGCTACCCGGACGAGGCCGTCCCACTGGTGCGCCACCACGTCGACACCTTCGAGCGTTACGACGCGGTGGTGGTGCCGTCCGGCTCGTGCACCGCGGCGATCCGGCACCAGCACGCCACGCTGGCCGAGCGGGCCGGTGACCCGGCGCTGGCCGCGCGAGCGCGGGCCGTGGCGGCGCGAACGTTCGAGCTGTCCGAGTTCCTCGTGGACGTGCTCGCGGTGACCGATGTGGGTGCCTACTTCCCGCACCGGGTGACCTTCCACCCCACCTGTCACGCCCTGCGGCTGCTTCGCGTGGACGATCGGCCGTACCGGCTACTGCGCGCGGTCGACGGGTTGGACCTGGTCGAGCTTCCTGCGGCCGAGCAGTGCTGCGGGTTCGGCGGGACGTTCGCGATCAAGAACGCCGAGGTGTCCTCGGCGATGCTGGCCGACAAGCTGGCCAACGTTGCAGCCAGCGGCGCCGCGTTGTGCGCGGCAGGCGACGCGTCGTGCCTGATGCACATCGGCGGCGGCCTGGTGACCTCCGGTGCCCCCACGCGGACGCTGCACCTGGCCGAGATCCTGGCGAGCACCCGATGACGTTCCTCGGGATGCCCGGCGCGTCCACGAGCGGGCAGGTGCGCGCCGACCGGCCGTTCCCGACCGCTGCCCGCGACGCGCTCGCCGACCCGCAGTTGCGGGCCAACCTGCGCAACGCGACGACGACCATCCGCGACAAGCGCGCCCGCGTCGTCGCCGAGGTGCCGGACTGGGTCGAACTGCGCGCCGCCGGCGCCGCGATGAAGGACGACGTGCTGGCCCATCTGGACGACTACCTCGGCCAACTCGAGCGGCAGGTCACCGCACGCGGCGCGACGGTGCACTGGGCCCGCGACGGCGACGAGGCGAACCGCATCGTGACCGACCTCGTCCGGGCGACGGGTGCCCGCGAGGTCGTGAAGGTCAAGTCGATGGCCACGCAGGAGATCGCGCTGAACGAGGCGCTCGCTGCGGCAGGCATCCAGGCTGTCGAGACCGATCTCGCGGAGCTGATCGTGCAGCTCGGTCACGACCGGCCCAGCCACATCCTGGTGCCGGCGATCCACCGCAACCGCACCGAGATCCGCGACATCTTCCAGCGCGAGATGCCCGGGGTCGACCCGGAGCTGTCCGACGACCCCAAGATGCTCGCCGAGGCGGCGCGCCGCTATCTACGGCGCAAGTTCCTGTCCGCGCAGGTCGCGATCAGCGGTGCGAACTTCGCCGTCGCCGAGACCGGGACGCTGGCCGTCGTCGAGTCCGAGGGCAACGGCCGGATGTGCCTGACCCTGCCGCGCACGCTGATCACCGTGATGGGCATCGAGAAGCTGGTGGCGACCTGGCGCGATCTGGAGGTTTACCTGCAGCTGCTGCCGCGTTCGTCGACCGGCGAGCGGATGAATCCCTATACCTCGATGTGGACCGGCGCGACCGAAGGACAGGACTCCCACCTGGTGCTGCTGGACAACGGCCGCACCGCCACCCTCGCCGATCCGCAGGGCCGCGCGGCGCTGCGGTGCATCCGCTGCTCGGCGTGCCTGAACGTGTGCCCGGTCTACGAGCGTGCCGGCGGCCACGCCTACGGCTCGACCTACCCCGGCCCGATCGGTGCGGTGCTCTCACCGCAACTGACCGGTGTCGACGCCGGTTTCAACGCCACCCTGCCGTTCGCGTCGTCGTTGTGTGGCGCATGCTACGACGTCTGTCCGGTCGCGATCGACATCCCCTCGATGCTGGTGCACCTGCGCGCCCGCGCGCCGAAGCACGCCGCCGAACGGGTGGCGATGCGCACGGCGGCCTGGACGATGCGCTCGCCGCGCCGCTGGCAGCGGGCGCTGCGCGCGCTGCGGCTCGCCCGTCCGCTGCATCGGTTCCGGCGGCTGCCGCCGCCGCTGTCACGGTGGACCAAGTCGCGGGCGTTGCCCACGCCGCCACGGCAGACGCTGCGGGATTGGTTCGCCGATGACGGCGCGTGATGCGGTGCTGGCGCGCATCCGGCAGGCGCTCGCCGACCGTCCGGCTGCACCGCCGATCCCGCGCGACTACACCGGCTTGCAGGGCGCCGGCGACCTCGACCTGTTCGCCGAGCGGGTCGCCGACTACCGCGCCACCGTGTTCCGCAGCGCATCCGTCGACGCGGTGCTCGCCGACCGCGGGATAGCTCGGATCGTCGTGCCCGCGGGCCTGCCGGCGCACCTCGTCCCGGGCATCGACACGGTCACCGAACCGGTCGACCTCGCAACGCTCGACGAGATCGACGCGGTCGTCACCACCTGTGCGGTGGCGATCGCCATGACCGGGACGATCGTGCTCGACGCCGGCCCCGGCATGGGCCCGCGTGCGCTGAGCCTCGTGCCCGACTACCACCTGCTCGTCGTGCGTCCCGACCAGATCGTGACAGGCGTGCCGGATGCCCTCGAGCGCCTGGACCCCACCCGTCCACTCACCTGGATCAGCGGGCCCAGCGCGACCAGCGACATCGAACTCGACCGGGTCGAGGGCGTGCACGGCCCGCGCACGTTGGACATCCTGATCGACGCAGGGTTGTGAACCCGAACAAGCCGCTTATGCTCCACAAACCAATTCGACGAGGGGACCTGCATGAGCTGCCGCACATTGATAACCGGGGCCGCCGTGACGACCATGGCGACCGCAATGGCGGTGGGATCCGCTCACGCGGAGGCAGCTGCGCCTCGGGTCACCACCGCGTCGCCGAGGGTGCTGGCGACGCCCCACGTGCACGTCAGTGGCGACCCGGCCGCGCATCTGGTGCCCGGTTACTTCTTCGCCGGACCGAAGTACGACGCGGGAGCACCGCCGGCGGGCGCGCGGATCGGCCCGGAAATTCTGGACGCCCAGGGCCGCGCCGTGTATTTCGACCAGACGCCCAACGCCGGCGGCGTGCGGGCGACCGACGTACGCGCGCAGATTTACCACGGCAAGCGCGTGCTGACCTACTGGCAGGGCGGCACGCCCAAGGGTCCGGACGGTGTGCAGATGGCCGGCGTGGGTTCGGGCTCGGACTACATCCTCGACCAGAACTACCGCGTGATCAAAACGGTGCACGGCCGCGGTTATGAAAAGGGCCTGCCGATCACGGCCGACCAGCACGAGTTCCTGCTGACTCCGAACAACACCGCGCTCATCACCTGCTACGCGGTCACGCGCCGCGATGCCACTGCCGAGGGCGGCGACAAGAACCAGGCGGTGCTCGACGGCATCGTCGAGGAGATCGATCTGGCGACCAGCAAGGTCGTGTTCAAGTGGAACAGCCTCGACCACGTGGGAATGAAGTACAGCAAGCAGCCGATGAGCGCTTCCGCCGACTCGCCCTGGGACTACTTCCACATCAACGCGGTGAAGCTCGACACCGACAAGAACCTGATCGTGTCCTCGCGGCACACCTCGACGATCTACAAGGTCGACCACCGCTCCGGCAGGATCATCTGGTCGCTCAGCTCGTACAACCCGAAGGGCTCGTCGATCAGGGCACTGCCGGGTGTCAATTTCTCGTGGCAGCACGATCCGGAGCCGTTGGGCAACAACACCTACCGGATCTTCGACAACGCCGCGACGACAGGGCAGAACCCCCCACCGCCTACTTCGAACTACTCGAACGTGCAGACCGTGAAGGTGGATCCGATCGCGAAGACGGCGACCCTGGTCGGCCAACCGATCGTCCACTCGCCCGGCGTGCTGGCGAATTCGCAGGGCAACTCGCAGGCTCTGCCTTCCGGCCACGTCATGATCGGGTGGGGTTCTACGAACCGGATGAGTGAGTACAACGCCAAGCATCAGCAGATCTGGAGCGGCAAGTTCGACCAGGGCTTCAACACCTACCGTGCCTACAAGTCGCCGTGGGTCGGCACGCCCGGCGGGCATCCGTCGCTGACCTTCACCGGTTCCGGCAGCAGCCGTCAGGTCGACGTGCTGTGGAACGGTGCGACCCGGGTGCACAAGTGGCGCATCCTGGGCGGCAGCACGCGCAGCAATGTCGCCACCATCGCGTCCACGCCCTGGAACGGTCTGGACACGGCGTTCAAGCTGTCGAGCTACCCCAAGTACCTGCGCATCGCGGCGGTCGACGCGCACGGCCACGTGCTCGCCTACACCAACACCAAGTCGACGCGGTAAGGCCGCACCGCACCACTTTCAACGCGCAGCGACTGCCGCTCATCCGCCGACGACAGCGGGTGAGCGGCAGTTGTCACGTCGGGCCCGCGCACCGGCGCCAGCCCGATCAGCTGCGTTAACCCCCGGTTCGACTTTTCGACCGTTACCGGCCAAACAGCCTCCATAGGGTCCCTCGTGGCAGCTACGCCAAAGGGGACCAAATGGACACGATTCCAGCTGTCCGCGCTCGCGGGATCAGCAAGTCGTTCGGGGACGTCATCGCCCTGGACGGCGTGGCGCTCGACCTCGCGCCCGGCCAGGTCCACGGCCTGGTCGGGCCCAACGGCGCAGGGAAGACGACCCTGCTCGGGCTGCTGCTGGGCCTGGCCGTCGCCGACGGCGGCACGCTTGAGATCCTCGGCGCTCCGGTGGGCCGCGGGCAGACGCTGCCCGACGGCGTCGCCGGATTCGTCGACGGCCCGGGGCTGTACCCCGCGCTCACCGCACGGCAGAACCTGGCCGCGCTCGCCGCGTTGCGGGGCGACCGGGGCGCCGGCATCGACGCCGCCCTGCACCAGGTCGGGCTCACCGACGTCGCGGGCGATCGGGTGCGCGGCTTCTCGCTCGGGATGCGCCAGCGGCTCGGTCTCGCCGCCGCCCTGCTCACCCGTCCGCGCCTGCTCGTGCTCGACGAGCCGGCCAACGGCCTCGACCCGGCCGGCACCCGGCACGTGCACCGCGTGCTGAGCGACCTCGCCGCCGAGGGCTGCACGGTGGTGCTGTCCAGCCACCGCATGGACGAGCTGGCGGCGCTGTGCCACGAGGTCACCCTGCTCACACGCGGGCGCGTCGTGTTCTCGGGCCCGTTGGCCAAGCTGGCGGCCGAGACCGGCGAGCTCGACCACCGGGTGCGCAGCTCCGACCCGGACCTGGCGCGTCGGATCGCCGCCACCACGCCGCACCTGCGCGTGCTGCCCGACGACGACCTGCGTCGTCACCACGACGAGCAGACCCTGCTGATCCGCGGCGACATCGCGGCCCTCGACGAACTCGTTGCCCGCCTGGTCGGCGCCGGTGTCGCGGTCCGCGAGCTCGCCCCGGTCGTCGCGCCGCTCGAGGCGGCGTTCCTCGCGCTGACCGCGTCCGAAGAGAGCGAGTCCCGATGAGCTCCGCCCTCGCCGCACCGCAGGTCGTCGCCCGCCCCGCACGCCTGGTGCACGGCTACCGGTTCGAGCTGACCAAGCTGCTCGCGCAGTGGCGGATCCGCTTGCTGCTCGCCGGATCCTGGCTCGGTCCCGGATTGTTCGTCGCCGTCGTCAGCGGTCAGAGCTCGCTGCCGGCAGACACCGCGTTCGGGCGCTGGATGGGCCAGAGCGGCTGGGCCGGATCGCTGGTCGTGCTGTCCTTCGCGTGCAGCTGGGTGCTTGCGCTGCTGACATCCCTGGTCGCGGGCGACGTGTTCGCCGCCGAAGACCGGTTGGGGACGTGGCGACACCTGCTCGTCGCGGTGCGCTCACCGCGCCGGATCTTTCTCGCCAAGGCACTGGCCAGCCTCACCGTCGTCCTCGTCCTGGTGGCAGGCCTGACCGCGTCCGGCATCGTCGGCGGTCTCGCGGCCGTCGGGAACCGCCCGCTGGTCGGCCTTTCCGGGCAGCAGCTCGTCGCGGGTCACGCCGCGGCTGCCGTGCTGCTGGCCTGGGCGGTCGCACTCGCCCCGACGCTCGCGTTCGCCGCGGTCGGCCTGCTCGGCTCGGTCGTTTTCGGCCGCTCCCCGATCGGCCTGCTCACCCCGGCCGTGCTCGCCCTCGTGCTGCAACTCGCGCAGCTGTTGCCGCTGCCGGTCGCGGTGCGTGTCGCGCTGCCCGGCTATGCCTTCATCGCCTGGCGCGGGCTGTTCACCGATCCGGTACAGAGCGGGCCGATCGTGCTCGCCGTCGCCGTCAGCCTGGCCTGGGCCGTCGCAGCCACGGCACTTGCCTACCTGCTGTTCCTGCGCCGCGACTTCACGGACCTCGCCTACGACGGCGCCGGTCGGCGGGTGCTGGCGCGGGCGGCGCTCCCCCTCGCCGCGCTGCTCGCGGTGACCACAGCCGCGTGCGCCGTCGCCGTCCCCGCGACCGGCTCGGGCATCGACCGGCCGAAGTTGCAGCGCTCGCTCGCAACGGCCTACGCACACCTGTACCGGCTGCAGACTCAGGAACTGCACCGGCCGGCCGTGACCGAACACCAGCTGCGCGTGACCGCGTCCTGCGACAAGGGCGGCTCGCTGGTCGAGGACCTCGGCCCCGGCAACGACTGGCGCTGCGTGGTCCAGTGGCACCTGCCCGGATCGACGGCTACCGGATCGGCCATCTATCAGCTCGACGTCACCGCAGACGGGCGGTACGTCGCCGACGGAGACGGACCCCAGGAGGTCAACGGGTTCTTCCAGGTGCACACCGCTACCGGCGATGCGCCCAATCCGCTTTGGCAGTTCGACGGTTCGGTCGACCTGCTCACTCCCACCGCGAAGGGATAGCTCATGCACGTCACACGACAACGCCGGAAAGCCCCGGAGGGCCGCATCGGTCTCCGCGGGCCGACCGGCCGCCGGCTGCGCATCGTCGCCGCCGGCACCGCCGCCGCGGTCATCGCCGGCGCCGGTATGGCCTACGCCTCGTCCGAGGTGTTCGGTCACAACCAGGTCGGGACCCAGTACCGCAACGGCATTCAGGTCTCGGACAACCAGATCATCAAGCCGCTCGGCGAGCGGCTGCTCACCAAGTTCGGCAAGTTCATGGGCTCGACCGTGAGCCCGGACGGACGGTTCCTCGCGGCCAGCAGCGCGGACAAGGGCGTCGTGCTGCAGATGTTCGACCTCGACAGCTACAAGCTGGCCTGGACGGTGGGCTCGGCGCCGGGTGTCAGCGAGAAACTGTCCGACGGCACAGTCGGCCAGGAGGGTCCGACCTTCTCCCCCGACGGCCGGTTCGTGTGGTTGTCACAGCAGGACGAACTCACCCGCTTCCCGGTCAACACCGACGGCTCGCTCGGCACGCCGACGTCCTTCCCCCTGCCACAGGTGAACAACGCCTCTGCACTACCCGGCAAGCCGCTCTACTCGGCCGATGGCTCGACGCTCTACGTCCCGATCAACGGGCAGAACACCGTCGAGGCGATCAACCCGAACGACGGAACGATCGAGCACACCTGGAACGTCGGGATCGCGCCGCGCGAGCTCGCGCTGGTCAACGGCAAGGTCTACGTCAGCGACGAGGGCGGCCGGGCCGCCAAGCCCGGTGACAGCACGCTCGGCTCCTACGGCACGCAGGTTCCGGCCAACCCCTATCTCGGGACCTCGACAACCGGCGCGGTCAGCGTGATCGACCCGTCCGACACCTCGGCTGCGGTACAGACCATCGCAGTCGGGCTGCACCCCACGGCGCTGTACGCCGACCACGGTGTGCTGTTCGTCGCGAACACCAACAGCGACACCGTGTCGGTCATCGACACGGCGAAGAACCAGGTCGTGCAGACGATCGCCACCCAGCCCTGGCCTGCGTCGAAGGTGGGTTACGCCCCGACCAGCATCGCGATGACCAACGACGGCCACCTGCTCGTCACCTTGGGTCGCGCCAACGCCGTTGCGGTCTACCGCTACCACTTCGGGGACGCTCGCTCGCCGGTCAACTACCTCGGGTTGCTCCCCACCGACTACTACCCCGCCACCGTCGCGCTCGCCGGTGGCAAGGTCGTCGTCACCAACACCCGCGGGATCGATGCGCGCGGCCCGGAGCTGACCTACACCAAGGGCCCGGGAACGGCACCTGCCGTGGGACACGGCACGCACAGCACCACCGCGACGCTCACCCGGTTCGCGCTGCCGAGCGACCAGCAGATCGCGAAGGACACCGCGACCGTGTTCGCCCAGAACGGTTGGGGGAACAAGAGCGTCACCGCGGCGAAGAACTCCACGGCCAAGGCCGTCGCGGTGCCGGTCCACCTCGGCGATCCGTCCAAGATCAAGCATGTCTTCATGCTGGTGAAGGAGAACCGCAGCTACGACCAGGTCTACGGCGACATGTCCCGGGGCAACGGCGACCGTTCGCTCGCGCAGTTCGGCGAGAAGGTGACGCCCAACCAGCATGCGCTGGCGCGGCAGTTCGGTCTCTACGACAACACCTACGACATCGGCACGAACTCCGCCGAGGGTCACAACTGGCTGATGCAGGGCGACAACCCGGAGTACACCGAGTCGTCGGCCGGCGAGTACGTGCGCAGCTACGACACCGAGGAGGACGTGCTCGGCCACCAGCGCTCCGGCTTCCTGTGGACCGGCGTCGAGTCGGCAGGCAAGTCGGCACGCAACTACGGCGAGTTCGAGTACGCCGAGGGCAAGCCCGCCGGTTCCACCTGGCAGCAGTACTACTGCGCGGCCAAGAGCACCGACGCCGGCGGCGATCCGAGCCAACTGACCACGCCGGCGCTGAAGGGCGATTACGGATCGGTGATCCCGTCCCTGAACGCCATCGCAGATCACCAGTCGCCGCCGTTCGACACCTCGATCCCGGACCAGTACCGCTACCAGATCTGGAAGCAGGACTTCGAGAAGCACGGCCCCGCCGACTTCAACATGTTGTGGCTGTCCAGTGACCACACCGGTGGGCCGCCGACGCCGGAGGCCCAGGTCGCCGACAACGACCTCGCCGTGGGCAAGATCGTCGACACGATCTCGCACAGCAAGTACTGGAAGAACTCGGCGATCTTCGTCGTCGAGGACGACAGCCAGGACGGCCCGGACCATGTCGACGGCCACCGGGCGCCGGTCCAGATCATCAGCCCGTGGGCGGTGCACAACACGGTCGACAGCACCTACTACTCGCAGGTCAACATGGTGCGCACGATCGAGCAGATCCTCGGCGCGCAGCCGCTGAACCAGAAGCTCGCTGCCGCCACACCGATGTACAGCGCATTCACCAACCACCCGGACTACACGCCGTTCACCGCGGTGCGTAACCAGGTGCCGCTGACCGAGGGCGTCACCCCGCCGCCGGACTGCGGTACGGACACGCTGGGCACCAAGGGTGCCGCCGCGCGCAGGCTCGACGCGCAGGAGCAGCGCAAGGTGGCGGTCCCCGCTGCGATGCGGAGGGTCGCCGGCCAGTGGGCCGCGTGGGCGCAGCACCAGCGCTTCACCGGCAACACCGCGGTACCGGACTTCGCCAACCCGGAGCAGATGAACCGCTACACCTGGTACCGCGCGCACGGGTGGCGCAAGCCCTACCCGGGCGACGCCACCATCTACTCCCCGTCGAAGGTTCCCGGGGGCTACCTCCCGAGTTCCGATCCCCAATGAGTTAGCACCACACGCACTACCAACGACGGCCCGCCGGTGCAACCCGGCGGGCCGTCGGCCTGTGAGTTCGAGCAGACGCCGGCGGCGGAGGCGTTTAGCGGGTGCCGCCCCGGGGGCACAAGACAAGCAACCCCTTCGAACGGAGTACCACCATGCGTATCGGCGGAGCATTCCTTCTCATCGCGCTCGGCGCGATCCTCACGTTCGCGATCACCGTCCGGCACAGCCACGGCATCGACATCAACACCATCGGTGTGATCTTGATGATCGTCGGTGCGATCTGGGCCGTGGCCGAGATCATCGTGGCGACCACGCGTCGTCGCACAGAGGTCGTGCAGACCAACACGCCGGCCGGAACCCGCACGAGCTATTCCGAGCCCAACCAGCCCTACTGACCGGCACGCGCGGTGAGCGCGCCCGTCGTTGGTCCGGTGATTGCGCGCAACGCTGACCGCGGACGGGTTCTGCGACCCCGGACCGGGTTCTCCAGTGCAAGCTCGACGCGTGCGATGCACGGCGCAACGCGCGTGGCTGCCGAGGCCGGTGGTCACCCGTGACATCTGGCGCACCTTGTTGGAGCACGAAGGTCCCGACCTGTCCCCCGCGACGCTGCGCCGCGCTCAACTGCGATCGGCTGCGTGAGCTGGGCTGGTCGTTGGCGCGACCAGGGCCGACGCCCACCCGCTCCTAGGGCTCGAGATCTTCCTCGGTACGGCCCTCGTCCTTCGACAGCTTCTCGGCGTCGGTCTGGGTCGCGTCGGCGTCGGGCAACAGCGCTGCCGTGCTGTCGTCGGTGTCGTCCTTGTCGGGGCGTGCTTCGCTGTCACTCATGGCATCACCTTTCCCTGCCTGCAGAGGCCGACGACCGCACCGTGGTGGTCATGACACCGGGTTCAGGCGCAGTGCGCGCTGTTCGTCGCGCCGGACCTGCACGCGGCCGTTCTCGACGCGCACGTCGAGGGCCGGTTGCGGCCGGGTCGCCGGCCCCGACACCACGCGACCAGCGTTGTCGAAGGTGCTGCCATGCCACGGACATGTGATGCAGCCGGCGGCATCGAGGAAACCCTCGTGCAACGGTCCGCCGCGATGCGTGCATCGATCGGCCAGCACCACCACGTCCGATCCGGTGCGGTAGGCGACGACGGGGACGCCGTTGACGTCGTGCCGTGCGGGTTTGTCGGTGATGTCGCCGGGCGCGCAGAGATCGGTCCACTCTGTGGGCAGGAGCTGGAACACGGTGGTGTCGACACCGACGCCCTGCGCGTACGCGAGGTGTCCGCCGAGCCAGCCGGCAACAGATGTCAGCGCGAGTGCGGCCGCCGACAGCATCGCACCGGTGACGCGACCGCGTCGCCGCGCCCGCCAGCTCGCGATCTGCAGCCCGAGCGCGCAGGCGTTGGCCGCTGCGTGCACGAGCCCGACCCGTCGCTCGGCCTGTGCCGTACTCAGCCAGTCCGACGCGCCGGTGGCCGCAGCCGGCAGGGCGGCGATCGTGCCCAGCGCGACCAGCCCGCGCGTAGTAGCGCGATTGCCGCCGACGCAGTCGAGCACGGTGGCCGAAGTCCATGCCCCGATCGGCACGGCAACCAACATCGGGTGTGCGGGGTGTGCGAGCGCGGTGCCGCTCAGCACGTCTTCAGTCGGACCAGGCTTGATCACCTTGCGCAACCCGGCCGAGATGGCGTCGGCGGCCTGGTCGAGCCACGATGCGCGCTCGAGGCGGTCGACAGCGCGGTCCAGGGCAACAGCTGACCTCATCGGCACTCCTGATCGGTCGGCGGGCGGCTGTGCGGTTCAGCCGTCATCTGCGCACTACCCCGAGTGGCCGTCGGCACAAACATCAGAATAAATCCGGAAAAAAAGTGATCAAATTCATGCCCGCTTAACCGGGTTGGGGTAGCCCCCACAGGACGGAGCGGCTCAGCCGGTAGCCGATCGACTCCGACGCAGAAAGTCCGTACGCGGCCCGAACCCGATTTCGGCCGGCGTGCGACTCTGCCACGTCCCAAGGAGAAGAAACTGATGGAACCACGTGCACGCGTCGCCCTAGCCGTGGGCGGCGGATACCTGCTCGGACGCACGAAGAAGCTCCGTATGGCACTGACGGTGGCCAGCCTCGTGACAGGCAAACGGATGTCAGGTCCGGAAGGACTGCTCAGCCAAGGCCTGGAACTGCTGCGCACTTCCCCCGAATTCGAAGGGGTGCGCGGCGATGTGCGCGAGAAGCTGATCGCCGCGGGTCGTACCGCTGCTCTGAGCGCGGCGTCCGACAGCCTCAACCGGATGACCGATCGGATCAACGCCCCTGCCGGCGCCCTCGAACTCGACGACGACGACGACGAGGACGAACTCGACGACCAGGCTGAGGACGAGGACGAGGACGAGGACGAACTCGACGACGAAGCTGACGAGGGTGACGAGGGTGACGACGAACTCGACGACACCTACGACGACGAAGAAGACGACGGCGACGAGGCTGACGACGAGGCTGACGACGAGCTGACCGACGAGGACGACGACGAACTCGGCGACGAAGAAGACGCCGACGACCAGGCCGATGACCAGGCCGTCGACGAGAGCGACGAGGACAGCGACGACGAAGCCGGCGACGAGGACGAGGCTCCGCAGCCTCGCTCGTCCGGACGCAGGTCGCGGCGTCGCCAGGAGGCGCCCGCGGAGAAGCCGGCCCGCAAGCGCGCCCAGAAGACCGCGCGCAAGTCCGCACCGGCCAAGAAGACGGCCCAGAAGACCGCGCGCAAGTCCGCACCGGCCAAGAAGGCCCCCCAGAAGACCGCGCGCAAGTCCGCGCCCGCCAAGAAGGCCTCGACTCGCAAGGCTTCGGCGCGTAAGGCGCCGGCCAAGCGCGCCGCACGACGTGGAGGTAACCGTGGCTGACAAGAACCAGAACGGCACCGGCAGCGCCGGCAGCGCCGTCAAAGACAAGCTCGGTGGTGACGTCGAGAAGCTGATGTCGGCCGTGGTCGGCAAGATCGGGTCGAGTGCCGAACGCCGGATGACCGGCCTGACCGACAAGCTGACCGATCTCTCCTCCGGAGGGGGCGGCAACAACGGCGGCGGCGAGGCCAAGAAGGCCGCCGGCGCGAAGGCCGGCGAGAAGTTGGCCGAAGGTGCGTCGCCGGTCAAGGCCGCACTCTCGGCCGGTGCCACCGGCATCAAGGAGAAGGTTTCCGGGATGTTCGGCAGCAAGGGCGGTGGCGGCAAGGACGGCAAGAAGCTCAAGGTCACCAACATCATCGAGCAGATCGACATCGGCGCGCCGATCGAGGTCGTCTACAACCAGTGGACCCAGTTCCAGGACTTCGCCGGGTTCATGAAGAAGGTCGAGAACGTCGACCAGCCCGAAGACACCGAAGTGACCTTCAAGGCCCAGGTGCTGTGGTCGCATCGCGAGTGGAAGGCCGAGATCATCGACCAGGTGCCGGACGAGCGCATTGTCTGGCGCTCCTCGGGCCAGAAGGGCAAGGTCGACGGCGCGGTCACCTTCCACGAGCTCGCACCTGAATTGACCCGCGTGCTCGTTGTGCTCGAGTACCACCCGCAGGGGCTGTTCGAGCGCACCGGGAACATGTGGCGCGCACAGGGCCGTCGCGTACGGCTGGAGCTCAAGCACTTCCGCCGGCACGTGATGACCGAGGCGTTGCTGCATCCGGACGAGGTCGAAGGTTGGCGCGGCGAGATTCACGACTCCGAGGTCCAGGTCAGCGACGAGGACGCTCGCGAGCGCGACGAGCAGGACGACCAGGCCGAGGACCAGGCGGACGAGCAGGCCGAGGACGAGGACTACGACGAGGACGACCTCGAAGACGAGGACGAAGACGAAGACGAGGAATACGAGGACGAAGACGAAGACGACCTCGGAGACGAGGACGAGGACGAAGACGAGGACGACCTCGAAGCCGAGGACGAGGACGACCTCGAAGACGAAGACGAGGACGAAGGCGAGGACGAAGACGAGGACGAAGCTCCGGCCGCGCGTCGCAAGGCACGAGGAGGCCGGCGATGACGATGGCCAATCGCGACTCTGGGTATCTGAGCCGGCCCGCACCTAGCGGCCTCGCCGACGTCATCGAAGTGATCCTCGACAAGGGCCTGGTGATCGACGCCTACGTCAGGGTCTCGCTGGTGGGCATCGAATTGCTCACCATCGACGCCCGCATCGTGATCGCAAGCGTGGACACCTATCTGCGTTTCGCCGAAGCCACGAACCGGCTCGACCTGTACGAGCACGGTGGCAAGGATCTTCCTGAGCTGTTCAACGCGATGCAAGAGGGCGGCGCCAAGCACAAGACGAAGGGCGCGCTCAGCGGGGTGAAGGAGAAGTTCTCCGACGCCGTCAACTCCGGCGACGACGGCTCCAACGGCGGGGGCCGATCACGCAACGGATCGCGCAGGACGGCAAGCGCGGGCTCCCGCCGGCGCCGGGAGGACTCGGACGAATGAGTGCTCCTACTGTTGCTGACGACGTGCTCGTCGTCTTCGGCATCGTCGGGTCCTCCATCGACGCAACCATGGTGCCCGACGGCGTCGAGATCGTGCCGCACGAGACGATCGCCGCGGTGGTGGCCGGCAGTTCCGCGGTCCACGGCCCGGCGGCGCAACTTCGTCGGCACGACGAGGTGGTCAACACCGTGGTCGCGCGGGGCATCACGATGCTCCCGATGCGCTTCGGAACGGCCGTCACCAATCGCGACGACCTCGTCCGCGAGGTGCTCGAACCGAATCTCGCGGCATACGACGCTGCCCTGGCCGACCTCGCCGGCTTCGTGCAGTACACGGTCCGCGTCGGCTACGTCGAGGACGCAGTCGTTGCCGCCGTCCTGCGCGACGACCCGCGGGCCGCCGCGTTGCGCGAAGCAACCCGGCGGCGCGGTGGCGGGCAGGGCGCGCAGATCAGTCTGGGCAAAGCCGTCGCGGACGCGATCGAGCGCCGTCGGCCGCACGACATCGAGCGGATAGCGGCGATGCTGCGACCTGCGTCGGCGCGCCTGGTGACGCACCCGAGCGAGCAGTCGGACCGCCTGGCCGACTTTGCGTGTCTGGTGCACGGCGACGATGCGCAGGCCTTCGAGGCCGAACTGGAAAGGCTCGCCGAGCACCATCACCAAGCCGTCGTCATGGCGTTGCTCGGCCCGTTGGCGCCGTACGACTTCGTGCCGGAGTTGTGATGGGGATGTTCACCGGATTGCTCACGCTGCCGCTTGCTCCGGTGCGGGGTGTGGTGTGGCTCGGCGAGACCCTGGCGAAGGAGGCGCATCGGCAGTGGACCGATCCTGCCGCGGTGCGCGCCGAACTCGAACAGACGCAGCGTCGGTGGGAGGCCGGCGAGATCAACGACGCCGAGCGTGCTGCGACCGAGGATGAATTGCTTCAACGATTGTTAGCCGGGCGCCCCGGCGGAGGAACTGGTCATGTCTGATTCTGCGAACGGCGCCGCGCCGACGACCGATCGGCCGGCACGTCAGAAGCGAGCACCTTCGCCCCTCCAGATCGTCGAGCGCGCTCGCAAGGTGCTCGACGATCTGGGCGGGATGACCGTCGACCGGGTGATCGGCGTCGAGGCCGAGGACGACGAGTGGCGCGTCGTGCTCGAAGTGGTCGAACTGCGCCGGATTCCGAACACTTCGGACGTGGTGGCGCGTTACGAGGTCAGGATGAGCAGGGCGGGAAAGTTCCGCGGCTACCGGCAGGTCGCGCGGCGGCTGCGAAGCCAGGTCGAGGAGTACTGATGACCAGCCCTGTCGCCAATCGGGAGGCCGGCCTGGCCGACATCCTGGAGCGGGTGCTCGACAAGGGCATCGTCATCGCCGGTGATATCCGGATCAACCTGTTGGACATCGAACTGCTCACCATCCGGATCCGGCTGCTCGTCGCCTCGGTCGACAAGGCGCGCGAGATGGGGATCGACTGGTGGGAACACGACCCGTCGTTGTCGTCCGGTGACCGGGACATGCTCGAGGAGAACGAGCGGCTGCGTACCCGCCTCGCCGCATTGGAAGGCGAACGCACGAAGACCAACAACGGCGCACGTGCTCGGACCAATCCGCGATGAGCGATGCGACGCGCACCTACATCTACGCCCTGATCCGTCCCGGCGATGCGATCGTGGACTCGGTCGGCCACGACGGCGCACCGGTTCGCACGACCAGGCGTGACGGCATCGCGGCCGTGGTGAGCACCGTGGCGGCCGAATCGTTCGACCCCGCGACGGCCGACACCCGGATGCACGACCTGGCCTGGCTCGAATCGACTGCTCGCACGCACGATGCCGTCGTGAGCGCCGCTGCCGAGGTGGCGACCACGATCCCGCTGCGGCTCGGGACGACCGCTGACGACGATCAGAGTGTGTACGAACTGCTGGGCAAGCTGGGGGCGGCTGCACTGCGCAGCTTCGACCGCTTGGACCGTCACGTCGAATTCGGCGTGCAGGTCTTCGCTCGGCCGGCACGGTCGTCGCCGGCACCCGGAAGCGAAACGGGAGCCGCCTTCTTGCGCCGGCGACAGGCCGAACTGCAGCAGGACGAGACGCAGCGCGTCGAACAGGCCGCGCGGGCACAGGGGACGTTCGACGCGTTGCGCGCGCTCGCCACCGCCGCAAAGCAGAACCCCTTGCGCGCCGCCGCCGACACCGAAGAGCGGTCGCCGATGTTGCTCAACGCGGCGTTCCTGGTCGACGTCGACACGGTCACCGTCTTCCGTAAGGCGGTCGACGAGTTGGCGGCATCGATGGCACCCGATCGCGTCGTGATCACCGGGCCGTGGGCGCCGTACTCGTTCGCGGAGCTCGAGCTGTGACCGAGATCGTGGCCGTGGACGAGCAGGCCGTGCACGCGACCGATCTGCAGCGCGCGAGCCTCGTCGATCTACTGGACCGGCTGATCGGGAACGGAGTGGTGCTCAGCGGTGACATCGTCATCTCGCTCGCCGGTGTGGACCTCGTCCTGCTCCGGCTGCGTGCGCTGCTGACGACGGTGCGCGAAGCAGAGGGCATTCGGTCGTGACCGACAACCGGCTTCCCATCCGGATCGAGACCGATGCCGACTCGGTCGCTCGCGACGTCCTGCGGCTTGTTCTGACCGTTGTCGAGCTGATCCGCCAACTCATGGAGCGCCAGGCGGTGCGCCGTCTCGACGAGCTCTCCGAAGCCCAGGCAGAGGCACTCGGGAACGGGTTGCTCAAGCTGCAGGAGGCTGTCGACGAGCTGCGCGACGCGTACGGGTTGCGCCCGGAAGATCTCGACATCGATCTGGGCCCACTGGGAACGTTGCTCGGTTGAGACTCACTGCGCCGGCGGGTCAGAGCCATCCCTTGCTGCGCAAAAGTCCGTACACCCCCGCCGCGAGCACCACCATGACGACGATGCTGCTCGCGAAGCCGGCATGGCTGCCGAAGCCCGGATAGGGCACGTTCTGCCCGTAGAACCCGGTGATCGCGGTCGGCACGGCGATGATCGCCGCCCAGGACGCGAGCTTCTTGGTGATCTCGTTGAGCTGATTGCTCTGTTCGGTGAGGTTGGCGTCCAGAATGCTCGCCACCAGGTCGCGCGTGCTGTCGACGGATTCGGCCGTGCGCTGCACATGGTCGGCCACGTCCTGGTAGTACGGCATCAGCTCGTCGGTTGCGAGTTGGAGGTCGCTGCGGGTCAACCGGCCCAGGACGTCGTGCATCGGCGCGACGACACGACGCAGATCGGCGAGCGCGCGGCGCAGCCGGTAGCCGCGCTGGCGGATGTCCACCTCGGCCCGGGGCACGAACAGCAAATCCTCGAGGTCCTCGGCGCGGGCCTCGAGGATCTCGCTCGCCTCGTAATGGCCGTCGACAATCGCATCGAGCAATCCGTAGAGCAGGAAACTGACGGTGGCGCTACGGCCCAGTTCGGCGTCGAGATCCCACCGCGCGATCAGCGCGTCGATGTCGAACTCGCTCTTGCGCACGGTGATCAGTGCCCGCGGCGTGACGAAGACACTGATCTCGCCCGGGACCAGCTGATCATCGCTGTCGCTGAGGCGCACCGCGTAGACATTGACGAACAGATGCGAGCGGTATCGGTCGATCTTCGGGCGCTGGTGATCGTGGACGGCGTCCTCGACCGCCAGCGGATGCAGCCCGAACTCGTCGACGACGACGTGGAGGTCCTCGACAGTCGGATCCTGCAGGTCCAGCCATACAACGCTGTCCTCGTCGCCGCCGAGCACGTTGCTGATCTGCTCGGCCGGGAATCCTTCCGCAACCAACTTGCCACCGCGGTACTGGCGAGTCCTGGTCGGGCACCGCGGCGGGATCGCCGTGGTCACGCTCGGAGCGGCGTCGCCGGCGGGTGCTGGTTCCGCTGATGACGGAAGCGGATGCGGGATCGGTGCGTCGGTCATGGTTTTGGACTATGCCAGCTCGACGCGCACCGCTTTCCCACGCCCGATCAGGGTTGTTCCGGGCCGACCTCGCGAGCAGCGCGCACGCTCGCCAGGTCGATGCCCATCATCTCGAACAACCCGCGGCACTGCTGGGCATCGTCGACGTGCGACGCGATGGCGTACACCGCTTTGCGGATCGTCTCCTGCTGCAGCGCCACCTTCTCCGCCGTGCGCTCCACATCTGCCGCGGACAGCGTCATGCCGTCGATGCACGGTGTGCCGATGCCGTCGGTTGGTGAACCGCGGTACGCCGTCGTGGCGTGGGAAGGGCTCATGTCGATCTCGCAGTCGCTGAAGTCGCAGCTGCCGGGTTCAGCCTGTTTGTCCTTACCCACGCCTCGGCGTCGCCAATCTGTCCAATTGGTTACCTGAGCAGGGCAAATCTCAGGCGTCGCACCGACGACGGTTCGGATAGGAAACCTGGAGAAACGGATACGCTCACGGCGTCCCCACCCGACCGAACCACCTCTTGGCTACGCGGGCGGCGCCGAAGCACCTCTCGGAGGTGTGTCGCACAGATGTCCGTGCCAGTCCGCTCCGAAACCGTCACGAACGATCCCGCCGAAGCCTGTGCGCTGATCAGCGCCACCTACTCGAACACACGGTTGTCGGTGGTGGGCAACAGCGTCGGCTTTCGCTTCAGCCAGGTGCTGAACGATCTTGGCGCGGTGCGGGTCGACCGGCTGCAGAACACCCTCACGACCGAAGCCGTCGGCGATCCGGTCGGCAGCGTGATCATCTGCCGCGTACTCGAGCACTTCGTCGAACTGGACGTCGGCACCGGATTCCGCAAGTTCGGCCCGGGCGACATCTTCGTCGGTCAGCGCCCGGACCGCGGATACCGGTCCGTGCAGTGCGGTCTCAGCGCGGAGGCGGTGAGCATCGATCTTTCCTTCCTGCGCGAGGTCGCCTGCGCCGATCACGGTGACCAGACGTGCCTGTCCGAGCACGGTTTCGGGGAACCGCTCACTCCGCACGCGGCGCGCGGCTGGCAGCAGGCCGTTCGCTACGTCTCTCGCGGAGTGCTGGCCGACCCGACCGCCGCAGCCAGCCCCTTGTTGGTGGACAGCGCCCGCCGGCTCCTCGCCGCCACCATGATCACGCTGCTCGACGCTCGACCCGAACTACAGTCCGCCGACACCCGTGACGCCACCTCCGCCACGGTCCAGCGGGCAGTGGCGTTCATCGAGGCCAACCCGGATCTCGCCATCGGGGTGGCCGACATCGCCCGAGCCGCCTTCGTCACCCCGCGAGCCGTGCAACTCGCGTTCCGGCGCCACCTGGACGTGACGCCCACCGCTTACCTGCGACGGGTCCGTCTCGAACATGCGCGTGACGAGCTCATCGACGCCGACCCCGCCTACGACACCGTCACGACCATCGCGGCCCGGTGGGGATTCACCAGCAGCAGGTTCGCGTCGCTCTATCGCGAGACCTATCACGAGCAGCCGAGCGAGACCCTGCATCGCTGAGGACCAGCACTTCGCTGGGCGTCACAAGCACTTCGTTTTCGACCCAGACAGTCGATAAGGGACGAGATGCAATAGAGCTGACAGCGCTCCACGAGAACCCCCAGGAGACCACTTTTGAACACTGAGCGTCCCAACCCCGACCTGCTGGCCAGGCTGGCGCGCGACCTTGCCGCCGAGCCCGATGTCGACGGCGTGCTGCGGCGCGTGGTCGACGCCGCGGTCTTCCAGCTGGACGGAGCCGACCACGCCGGAATCACGGTGCTGAGCAAGCGTTCGGTGTCCACGCCGGTCTGCAGCGACGATCTGGTGTTGAAGGTGGACGCGGCTCAGTACAGCGCCAATGAGGGACCCTGCCTCAACGCCGCGCTCGACCCGGTGCCGATGGTGCGGGTCGACGACCTGCGCACCGACGCGCGGTGGCCGACATTCGCCGCGGCGGCCGTCGAGCTGGGCGTGCTGTCCATGCTGTCGTTCCAGCTCTACACCGAGCACGACACCATCGGTGCCCTGAACATCTACGCGGACGAGGCGAATGCATTCGACGACGAGGACTGTCACACCGGGCAGCTTCTCGCCACACATGCGGCCGTCGCCGCCGCCGCGGCCGTGGAGGCCGGAAATCTCCGCACGGCCCTGGAGAGTCGCGATGTCATCGGGCAGGCCAAGGGCATCCTGATGAGCCGTTACCAGCTCACCGCCGATCAGGCGTTCGACCTGCTGATCACCGCGTCGCAACACACGCACCGCAAGCTGAACGACGTGGCATCTCAGCTCGCGGCCACCGGCGAGCTCGCCGTCGACTGAGCTCGGACTCGCTGACCACAAGCGGACGCCCGGAGCTCGCAGGGAGTTCCGGGCGCGCCATGGTCGCGGATCCTCGATCGCGAGCGTGCGAGGCCGCCGATCCGCGTCAGCTGTCGCGCGGCACCTCGCCGCGCCAGGCGCCGCTCTCGCTGCCCCGGGCCTCGATGAAGGCCTTGAACCGCTCGAGATCGTGTGACACCTGGCGATCGTCGATGTTCACTGCCGAGGCCGCCTTCTCCAGGGCACCCTCGGGCTCCCAATCGAGCTGGACGGTCACGCGCGTCGTCGTGTCGGCGAGCTTGTGGAAGGTCACCACCCCGGCGTGCGTCACGCCGTCGACGCTCTTCCAGGCGACACGCTCTTCGGGGTGCTGCTCGGTGATCTCGGCATTGAACGTGCGCTTCACGCCGGCGACGTTCACGTGCCAGACCAGGGAGCGGTCGTCCAGCTGCTCGATCTTGTCGACGCCGCTCATGAACTCGGGAAAGGTCTCGAACTGCGTCCACTGGTTGTACGCGGTGTCGATCGGAACCTCGACATCGATGGACTTCGTGATGGTCGTCATTGGGCTACTCCGTCAGTTGGCGAAAAGGGTGGTCAGCGCGTCGTTGAACGCGTCGAGGTCGTCGGGATTGCGGCTCGTCACGAGCGGGTACCCGCCCGCGTCGGAGCTCACCACTTCGCGGTCCTCCCAGGTGCCGCCGGCATTGCGGATGTCGGTCTGCAGACTGGGCCAGCTGGTGAGCGTCTTGCCGTGCACGACTCCTGCCTCCACGAGCGTCCATGGCCCGTGACAGATGGCAGCGATCGGCTTGCCGGCCGCGGCGAAGGACTTCACGAACGCGACGGCGTCCGGTTCGGTGCGCAGCTTGTCGGGGTTGGCGACCCCGCCCGGGAGGACCAGTCCGTCGTAATCGGCGGGGTCGGCGTCGGCAAGGGCGAGGTCCGGCTGAAAGGTGTCGCCCTTATCGATGTCACCGTTCATGGCCTGCACTTCGGACTTCTCCGGAGCGATGAGCACCGGCTCGCCGCCGGCTTGCTTCACCTGCTCCCAGGGCCGCGTCAACTCGACCTGCTCCACGCCGGCATTGGCGACGAGGAATGCAATTCGTTTTGCTTCGAGAGCACCGCTCACGGTGTCCTCCTCTCACCGCCAAGTGCGCAGCACAGCGCCTTGCCGGAATTGGTGAGTGAGGCTGCCCCGACTGCTGTTCAACGGTGCAGCCCACCCAGTCGGCATACCCGCTTCACATCCGGTCAAACGTGCGGGTGGCGATCAGCTCACTGCCGGTAGATCGCCCGGCAGGCCGGGCGGGTCGCCCTGCAGCGACTGCAGGAACGCGGAAAAGCCGTCCGGCGCCCGGCCGATCAGCCGGATGCTCGCCGACACCGGGGCTGCACCGCTGCGCGCGATCGGCACGCCTGCGGCCACCGCGCGCTCGACGAGGTCGACGTCCTCGTGCGCCGGGAGGTCGCGCCAACCGCCGAGGCGCACATAGGTTCCGGCGCGAATCCCGAGATTCGCGCCGTGGATGTGCGTGTGCCCGTCACCGAGGTGGTGCGCGTCGTACCATGCCTGCTCGACCCCGGCCGTCAACCCGTCGGCGGGACGTACGGTGCCGAGCACGAGGTCCGCGCCACGTGCGGCGGCCGCCGCCATCTCGGTCAGCCAGTCGGGGGGCACCCGACAATCCGCGTCGGTGCTTGCCAGCCAGAGCTCATGCGCATCTCCGCCGCGCGCCAGTGCGGCTCCGGCTGCGACCCGCCGAGCCGTCCCGACCCGACGTGCGGCACACGTCACCGCCTGTACGTGCGGAAAGTCCGCGACGACCTCGGCCGTACCGTCTCGACAGTCGTCGAGCGCGACGACCACGCGCGCCTGCAACGTCGTGCGCTCGTGCAGCTCGGCGATCGCGCGCTCGATCGCTCGAAGACAAGCCGCGATCTCGTCCTGTTCGTCGGCCGCCGGCACCGTTACGACCATGGCGCCGATCATGCGAGCACGCCGGTTTCAGTTGCCACCGACCGGCCGGTCGCCGTCCACACATCGAGCAGGAAGTCGTCCTCGACGTGGCTGACGATCCGGCGACCGGGCCGGTCCAGGGCGCGGTGCACCGCGTCGGCGTCGTGCGGGTGATCCGGTGCAGCATGCCGCCAGTGACAGGCCACCAGCACGCCGTCGGCGCGAAGACTCCCCCATGCCCGCTCGGCGAGCAGGTCGAGGTCGCGGCAGTAGTAGCCGACCTCGGACAGCACCACGAGATCGAACTCGCCGTCCGGCCATCGGTGCGGGATCACCCCACGTTCGACCCGCACTCCTGGGTGGCCGGCCAGCCGGCGGCCCGCGCGCTCGACGGCGGCGGCCGCCACGTCCCACGCGACGACCTGCCGGCACCGCCGCGCGAGTTCCTCGGTGAGCAGTCCGGTCGCGCAGCCCGGTTCGAAGGCTCTCGCGAAGTCCGGCCGCGGAAGTGCGGCGAGCAGCAGGTCGCGCTTGCGCAGCTCGTAGAACCGGCTGCCGAGGCCCCACGGGTCTGCGGCCTGCGCGTACAGGCGGTCGAAATATTCCGGTGCCGCCGCGTCGCCGGCTGCGGCGATCACGAACGTCTCGAACGGACGCATGAAGTGCGCGACCATGTCGGGTCCGATGATCGCCTCATCGCCCGCATGGTCGGACAGCGCGCTGTGCTGGCTCACGTGTGCCGCGACGGCGCGGCGCTTCGCGTCCTGCTCGTCCGGGCCGAGCTCGACCCGGCCGGTCTGGTCCCACGGCAGGAGGTCGGTCTCGGGATCGCCCCAGTGCCAGGCCCAGATCGGGTACTGCCAGCACCGCGCGCCGGCCTGTCGTGCTGCCGCTGCGGCCGCCCTCGCGCATGCTGCGTGATCGGGATGCCGGTCGCCTTCCCAGGGCGCGACGACGAGCGTGGCGGACGCTGCGAGCGCATCGACCTGGTCCGTCAGCGTCTCGACGACCTCGCTCAGCCGGCCGTCCGGCAGGCCCAGGAACCGCACCCCCGCCGCGGGCGCAACCTGCTGCATCGCGTGCGCGACCTCGCCCCTGCGGCGGGTCGCGAGGGCCTGCGGGGAATGGGTGGGTGAATGCGGGTGCGAGGCCTCGCCGTCGGTGGCAACGACGACGGTCACCTCTGCCCCGCGCGCGGACGCGCCGGCGATCAGACCGCCGGCGCCGAGCGTCTCGTCGTCGGGGTGTGCGGCGAGCACGACCACGTGGTCGCCGGCGGTCGGCGCTTCGAGCAGCGGCGTCGCGCGCAACGGGCCGGCGAGCCACGCCGCGTCGGCCGGGCTCGCGTCGCCGTGCCGGAACGCCGTCATCGTCGCGCCAGCCGATCGCCGAGCGCTGCCAGGTCGCGTTCGCCGTGGTGCTGCCGGACGTACAGCTCGAGGTCGGCGACCCGCGCCGCGAAGTCGGGGTCGAAGGCCAGCGGAGCCGGGCCGAGCGCGTGACCGGCCGTTCGCAACACCTGCTCGACGCTGAGGGCGACCACCGACCTCGCACGCAGCGCCAGCCGCTCGGGATCGTCGACGCCCGCATCGACGTCGGCCGCGGCGTCGCGCAGTGCGCACCGCGCAGCGTGCACGGCGACATCGACGGTGCCGGCGTGCATCGCGGCGAGCTCGCTCGGCCGTTTCGCAGCGGCACGCAGCACCGCGTCGGCGACCCCCGCAGCCCCTCCGTACCAACACGCCGCAACGCCGATGCCACCCCAGGCGAACCCGGGTCGGCGCAGGTACCAGCCCGGCCCACCGACCGCCGTCGCCGGGGCGCGGTCGAACTCGATCGGAACGCTGATGACGGTGCGCAGCCCCCGAGCGATCCACCGGTCGGCGGCATGGACGCGCACCTCCGGCCGCGTCAGCTCCACCTGGAACAGTTGCCGGTCGTCGCCGACGTGGGCCGTCACGAGCGCGCAGTCCACGTCCGCCCCGAGCGAGCACCACGGCTTGGTGCCGGTCAGGGTGACGGCGCCCTCGGTCCCGATGGCGCTCAGGAGCACGCCCGGCGCCTCGGCGGCGAACACCCCCCAGCTGCTGTCCGGCCGCGGCGTCTCTCCCGCCTCGGCGAGGATCGCGAGCGCGTCCGAGTGCGCCTCGAGCACGCGGGCAACGGTCAGGTTCCGGCGGGCGATCGCGGCGAGCACAGACCATCGTTCGAGGGTGCGTCCCGCGCCGGGCGACGGCAGCCGGGCGCCGCACTCGACGGCGATCCGCACCGCGGTCGGGATGTCCTCGCCCGCCCGACCGGCACGGTCGACGAATTCCTGGCTCCAGGGGGGCGGGGTGGTCAGGTCGAAGGCCATGGGGCGACGGCTGGGAACAGCACGATGATCCTTGATCGAAAGCGAAGGCGGCTTCTTCACCCAGATCGACCCTAACCGATGCCCGGTCGCGCCGGACGGTCGTGACACACAGCTTGATAGCGGGCACTGCCTTCCGGGGTAGCCCATCACCATGACGATGTACGGCTACACGCTGATGACCGAGCAGTCCGGCCCGGGGGACCTGGTGCGCTACGCGCAGGTCGGCGGCGCGAATCAGCCCGAGTTCCTCGACTGGGCCGAGCAGGAGTTCCTGCCCGCGCTGCGCGGCTGATGGCCACCGGCGTCGTCTTCGATGTCGACGGCACGCTCGTCGACACCACGTTCATCCACACTGTCTGCTGGGCGGATGCGCTCGCTATGGCCGGACACCAGGTCACGATGGCAAGCGTTCACCATGCCATCGGGATGGGGTCGCGCGAGTTGCTCGACTACCTCGTCCCGGATCGTGACACCACTGACGACGAGCAGATCAAGGCCGCTCGGCTCGCGCTCTACCGCCAGTACTGGGGACGGCTCGCCGCGTTTCCCGGTGCTGCGGACCTGCTCCGGGCGTGCGCCGACGGCGGCCACCAGGTCGTGCTGGCCTCGTCCGCCTCGTCCGACGAACTCGCCGCGCTGAAACAAGCCCTGGCTGCCGACGACGTCATCGACGTCGCGACCAGCTCGTCGGATGCCGAGCGCGGCAAACCCGAACCGGACATTCTCACGGCTGCTCTGGAACAGTCCGGTGTGGACGCCGCGGCGGCGGTGTTCGTCGGTGATTCGGTGTGGGACGCCGAGGCTGCCGCGAAGGCCGGCATCACCTTCGTCGGGGTGGCGTGCGGCGGCACGCCCGCCGCCGAACTGCGCAACGCGGGCGCGGTCGAGACCTGGCGCGACCCGGCGGACCTACTCGCCCATCTCCGGGAGAGCGTCCTCTCGCGATGAGAGCGCGCGCACTGTCGCGGCCACCGCGGTGGCGTAGATCGCGTGCTGGACCAACGAGCTGACCAGGATGCGGCGCGACCAGCGCCAGGGCGGCGGCGTCCCGCCGAGTGTCGGGAAGAGCGTCATCGCCATCGCCTGGCAGCCTGCGTAGAACACCACGCCCGCGCGGGCATACGGATGGCCGGCTCGGCGGCTGCGCACCAGTGCGGGATAGCCGATGCCGACCGCCGAGCCGTAGCCCCAGTGCACGAGCAGGAACAACGCCTTGTTCCCCGACGCGGTGGTCGGGCGGTGGTGCAGCACCGTTCCAGCGGCGGTGACGACGTGGTTGCTCGCGTCGTAGTCGACCGGGCCACGTCGGTCGCCGACGAGCAACTGCTCCAGCTTCAGCGTCGCCGTCATGACCGTCGTGCCCACCAACCCACCGGTGAGGCCACGCACGGCATCGAGAACGACACGACGACGATCCGGCACGGACAACGACGCTACCGGGCCTTGGGGGTGCGCCGCAGGCCGCGCAGCGCGAGGGTTGCGGTGACCACCGCGCCGGCGATCTTGACGGCGCCCCACCGATTGCCAGCTTCCGGCCGGGCAGCCTGTGCCACCGGCGGCTCGGACGGCTGCGCTGCAGCGGTTGCGGTCTCCCGCTCGGCCAACCGGTGCTGCATGGTCAGGATCGGCGCGGTGCGCCGCAGCTGTGCCTCCTCCTTGGCGGTCGAGAGGCCGTAGCCGGAATCGCCGTGCGAACCGCACAGCACCGAGGTGGTGTCGGCGAAGGTGGCCATCCAGCGCTGCCAACCCTCGTCGTCGTCGGGGCCGGTCGGTGACGCAGCGGCGGTGCGGTTCGGACTCGGCGACCGGGGGTCCGGCGGCAGGCTGGCCAGCAGGTAACCGCGCACCTGGTTCAGCTGCTCCCACAGCTGATCGGCATAACCGCAGGACTCGGCCAGCGCCTTGGCCAGCAGCTGCGACTGCGAGCGATGGTCCTCGGCCGTCATGTCCTCGCGATCGTCACGATCCACCCGGTCCGGGTCGAGCAGTTGGGGCTTGGGGATCTCTTGCATCAGGATGTTCCTTCCTCGACGGTGGGGTCCGCCGACGTCCCTGCGGACAGGGTCGCGGCCGTCTCGAGATGGAGAGCGTGGACGAAGGCTTGCGGCAGATTGCCGCGCATCTGGTGCTGCACCGCGTCGTACTCCTCGGAGAACAACTGGGCCGGCCCGGTCGCCGCGCGGGTGGTGTCGTACCAACCGCGCGCGTCCACGGCATTGCCGAGACGGTGGTGGGTGAGCGCCACGAGGAAGCCGCAGAGCAAGAAGGCGCCCTCGGCGTCGGCGAGCGGACGCTCGTCGTGGCGGAACCGGTAGGCGTAGCCGTTGCGGGTGAGCGCGTCCAGATAGGCGTGGAAGGTGGTCACACTGCGCGGATCGTGGATCGGCAATGCGCCGCGCAGCGGCGGGAGCAACAAGGCCGCGTCCAAGCCGGGGTCGTCGGCCGCGCGTTGCCATCGCCCGGACGGGTGCAGGGCATGCGTCGAAGTGTCCGCAACGATCCGGTCGGCGAGCGCGCTGCGCTCGGCCGACTCGCCGCGCTGCTCGGGGATGACCGCGACGGCGCGCAGCCCGGCGGCAGCGCTCAGCCGCGAATGCGTCCATGCCCGCGGCTCGATCTCCCACATGCCGGCATCCGGCTCGTGCCATCGGCTTGCCACGGCGGACACGGCTGTCGCGATGGCGTCGTGGTGGACCGAGTCCAGTCGGCCGGCCGCGGCCGCGGCGCCGAACAGCTGCAGCGCCTCACCGTAGGCGTCGAGCTGGAACTGGTCGTTCACCCAGTTGCCGACGATGTCCGCACCGCCGGGGTAGCCGGGCAGCGCGAGGGTGCACTGGTCGGGCACAGCGGCGCCGGTCACCGTGTAGGCCGGCGCCAGCTTGTCGCCCGCGTCCAGGATGCGCGCCGACACGAAGTCGACAGCGGCATCGAGCAGTTGCGTGTCGCCGGCGGCGGCGGCCGCCTGCCCCGCGTAACACTGGTCGCGGATCCATGCGTAGCGGTAGTCATAGTTGCGGCCCGCCTCAGCACGTTCCGGCAGGCTCGTCGTCGCGGCGGCCACCATGCCCCCGGTCGAGCTGGTGAGACCGCGCAGGACGGCGTAGCTGCGGCGGGTGTCGGGCGGGTTCAGGGTGTGATCGAAGGCGGGGACGGCCTCGGCCCAGGCGGCCTCGGTGGCGCGCCACGCGCCGTCCGGCTCGGGCGGCTGGTCGGGCAGCTGCCGGTCGGACAGTTCCAGCACCAGGTCGTGGCGCTCGTCCGCGTCCAGGTGCAACGCCAGCTCCAGCCGGCTGCGGCCATCGCGCGCCCGCGCGTCGCCGGCACCGGTCAGCCGCAGGTACAGCGACCCGATCCGTGCGGTCCAGACGTCCCCGTGCCGATGCAGATCCGTCATCGGCTGCTCGTCGTAGCCGCCGCGCGGTTCGACGCAACCGACGACGGTCGTCGGCCGGTCGAGGGCGTGCACCCGGCGCAGCAACACGACCCGGTGCGGGTCGGCCGGGAACGCGAGCGCTTCCCGGCATTCCACGATGCCGTCGGTGGTCACCCACCGGCTTCGCCAGATCATGCTCGCGCCGTCGTAGGAACCACCCCAGACGAAAGGTTGCTCCGGAGCGAGCTGGAAAGCGCCGCGGCCGCCGATGAGCGCGGAGAAGACCGACGGGTCGTGCCACCGGGGCGCGCACAGCCAGACGATGTCCCCGCGCGGACCCACCACGGCACCGCGCTCGCCGTCGGCGAGTAGCGCGTACTCGCGCAGGACGTGCGGCGGGAACCGCAAGGTCGAAGTATTGGTCATGCTCGCCTCGCGGTGGCCGCGTCAGCGCGCGCGAGAGCCGCGGCCGCGGCGGCCAGGGCCGCCGCGACACCTGCGCTAACCGCAGCCGGACGGCGGTAGCGGGACGAGCCGATCGCGACGGGCACCATGCTCAGCGCGTGCGCGGTGTCGACAGACGCCCCGAGTGCCAGCACCGCCGGGTCCGGAACGGCCACGGTGAGCGCGCCCTGTACCAGTCCGCGGGCGCCGAGGATCCGGACCAGCCAGGACGGAGCCGATGGCGCAACACGTTCGGGACGGGAGACCAGCACGAGTCCGAGCGCGAGCTGGGCAGCGCCCAGTGCGCGGGTCAGCGGTACGGTCATCGGCTCCTCCGCCAGAACGCGGCAGCGGCGCCGAGCGCGGCCAACCCGGACGCGGCGCCGGCCAGCACGCCGTGGTGCCGGGAGGCCCACAGTTGGGGATCCCGGCGGATCGCCTTGCCGTCGAACACCCCGTGCGCACCGAAGTCCTTGCTGCGATCGGCAGGCTGCCAGAGGTTCACCGGCGCGTCCGGGTCCTGCATCTCGCCGGTCTGCTGCGAGCCGTACCCGGTCTTGCCGAGGTAGCGGTCGAGCAACCCTGGAGCGATCGCATTCGCGGCGAGCGTGCCCATCGTGCTCGAGCCGACCCAGTACTCGCGGCGCTTCGGGTGATCCGCAGCGAACAGCACTGCACGCGCGGCGACTTCGGGCTGGTAGATCGGCGGGACCGGCTGGGCGTGGCGCGGCAGCCGTGACAGCACCCACGAGAACTGCGGGGTGTTCACAGCAGGCATCTGCACCATCGTCACGCGCACGTTGCTGCGGTCGTGCAGCAGCTCGCAGCGCAGCGACTCGTTGAATCCCTGGATGGCGTGCTTGGCGCCGCAGTAGGCCGATTGCAGCGGGATGCCCCGGTAGGCCAGCGCGGATCCCACCTGGACGATCACGCCCTTGTCGCGCTTGTTCATGTGACGCAGAGCGGCGTGGGTGCCGTACACGTAGCCCAGGTAGCTCACCTCGGTCACCCGCCGGAACTCCTCCGGCGCGATCTCGGCGAACGGCGCGAACACCGAGGTGAAGGCGACGTTGATCCAGACGTCGATCGGCCCGACGTCGGCCTCGACCTTGTCGGCGAGCGTCGCGACCGCGTCGGCGTCAGCGACATCGGTGGGCATCACCACCGATGTGCCGCCGGCCGACTCGATCTCTTCCGCTGCGGCCTGCAGCCCCTCCTGGCCCCGCGCCACCAGGACGACTGTGTCTCCACGACGTCCGGCGGCAACCGCGGTCGCCCGTCCGATCCCCCCGCTTGCTCCGGTGACCACGACGATTCGCGACACGGCCCTCACACCCTTTCGCCTCTACAGCTTCGACTCAACACCCGATGCCTACCCAAACACTTGCAGATTGCAACAGTTGCTAGTAGAGGTTGAACACCTGGAATTGCGGGTAGGGCCATTGTGGGCCGGTTCGCCCGGCCTACACGGAACCGCCATAACCCTCGGCGTACCCAACCTGCCGGAAGGACCCGACATGGCTGACACCGTTGCCGATGTGCTGCTTCACAGGTTGCGCGAATGGGGTGTCCGACAAGTGTTCGGCTACCCGGGCGACGGCATCAACGGCTTGCTCGCCGCGTGGGGCCGGGCGGACAACGATCCGCAGTTCGTCCAGGCCCGGCACGAGGAGATGTCCGCGTTCGAAGCGGTGGGGTACGCCAAGTTCTCCGGTGAAGTCGCCGTGTGCGCCGCCACCAGCGGACCCGGAGCGATCCATCTTCTGAACGGGCTCTACGACGCCAAACTCGACCACGTCCCGGTCGTTGCGCTCGTCGGGCAGACCGAACGCAGCGCGATGGGTGGTTCGTACCAGCAAGAGGTCGATCTGCTGAGTCTGTACAAGGACGTCGCAAGCGACTACGTGCAGATGTGCACCGTGCCGCAGCAACTGCCGAATCTCATCGACCGTGCGATCCGGATCGCGCAGACCGAGCACGCGCCGACCGCGCTCATCTTCCCCTCCGACGTCCTCGAACTCCCCTACGAAGCGCCTGAGCACGCGTTCAAGCAGGTCCCCTCGAGCCTCGGCATCACTCCGGTGACCCCCCGGGCCGACGACGCCGCCGTCCGTCAGGCCGCAGACATCCTGAATGCCGGTGAGAAGGTGGCACTGCTCGTCGGCCAGGGCGCGCGCGGCTGCGCTGCGGAACTGACCGAGGTCGCCGACCTGCTGGGTGCGGGCGCGGCGAAGGCACTGCTGGGCAAGGACGTGCTGCCCGACGACCTGCCATGGGTCACCGGATCCATCGGCCTGCTCGGCACGATCCCGTCGTACAAGATGATGACGGACTGCGACACTCTGCTCACCGTCGGCTCGAACTTCCCGTACACCCAGTTCCTGCCCGAGCTCGATCAGGCCAGGGCGATCCAGATCGACCGGTCGGGCAAGTGGATCGGGATGCGTTACCCGTACGAGCTGAATCTGGTCGGCGACGCGCGCGAGACCCTCCGAGCTCTGATCCCGTTGCTGCATCGCAAGGACAACCGCAAGTGGCGCGACGGCATCGAGTCGGACGTGGCCGACTGGTGGCAGACCGTCGAGCGGCGCGCGCTCACCGACGCCGACCCCGTCAACCCGATGCGGATCTTCCACGAGCTCTCGCAGCGGCTGCCGTCCGACGCGATCGTGGCTGCCGACTCGGGCAGTGCGGCCAACTGGTACGCCCGGCATCTCCGCTTCCGCGACGGTATGCGCGGCTCGTTGTCCGGCACCCTGGCGACCATGGGCCCGGGCGTCCCGTACGCGATCGGCGCGAAGTGGGCACACCCGGACCGTCCGGCGATCGCCCTCGTCGGCGACGGCGCCATGCAGATGAACGGCCTCGCCGAACTGATCACGATCGCGCACTACTGGCAGCAGTGGCAGGACCCGCGGCTGATCGTCGCGATCCTGCACAACAACGACCTGAACCAGGTGACCTGGGAGATGCGGGCGATGGAGGGGGCGCCCAAGTTCGCCGAGTCGCAGACCCTTCCGGACGTCGACTACGCCGCGTTCGCACGCAGCCTCGGCCTGCACGCGGTGAACGTCGACACGACCGACGCCGTTGGGCCGGCGTGGGAGCAGGCTCTGGCGGCCGATCGGCCGAGCGTGCTCGACATCCGCTGCGACCCGAACGTGCCACCCATCCCCCCGCACGCCACGTTCGAGCAGGTGAAGTCGATGGCCGGAGCGGTCTGGCACGGCGACGAGGACACCTGGGGCTTCATCAAGCAGGGCTTGAAGCAGAAGGCACAGCAGTACCTGCCGGGAGGCACGCGGTCATGACCGAGACCTCGTTGCCCGCTCCGGTCACCCACCCGCCGGCGCAATGGCGCGAGGACGTGGACGCGCTGCGGCGCGACCTCGAGCGTCGCGTCGACGGTGAGGTGCGCTTCGACGACGGGACACGTGCCGCCTACTCGACCGATGCGTCCAACTTCCGGCAGGTGCCGATCGGGGTCGTCGTCCCCCGAACCGTCGACGCCGGAGCGGAAGCGATCGCGGTGTGCCGCGAACACGCCGCACCTATCGTGTCGCGCGGCGGCGGAACCAGCCTGGCCGGGCAGTGCACCAACACCGCGGTGATGATCGACTGGGCCAAGTACTGCAATCGCCTGCTGTCGGTCGACCCCGAGCAGCGGACGTGCGTCGTCGAGCCCGGGATCGTCCTGGACGTGCTCAACGCACAGCTCGAGAAGCACGGACTGCGGTACGGCCCGGAGCCCGCCACCCACCCGAACTGCACGCTCGGCGGCATGATCGGCAACAACTCGTGCGGCGCGACCGCGCAGCGCACCGGGAAGGTCGTCGACAATCTCGCCCGGCTCGAGGTGCTGCTCTACGACGGCACCAGGTTCTGGTGCGGGCCGACCTCTGACGACGAGTACGCCGCGATCGAGCGGCGCGGTGACCGCCAGGCACGGGTCTACCGGCAACTGCGGGCGCTGCGCGACACCTACGCCGACGAGATCCGCGCGCGCTTCCCGGACATCCCGCGGCGGGTGTCCGGCTACAACCTCGACTCGCTTCTGCCCGAACACCATTTCGATGTCGGCGGGCTGCTGGTCGGTTCGGAATCGACGCTGGTCACCGTGCTGCAGGCGCAGTTGAAGCTCGTCCCGGTGGTGCCGGAGCGCTCGCTCGTTGTGCTCGGCTTCCCGGACATCATGACGGCCGCGGATGCCGTGCCGGCGATCCTGCCGCACGAGCCGATCGCGCTCGAGGGGCTCGACCACCGGCTCGTCCACGACCAGAACATCAAGGGCCTGAACGCCGACGCCCTCGCCGAACTTCCGCGCGGCAACGGGTACCTGATGGTGCAGTTCGGTGGCGACACCCAGCACGAGGCCGACGCGCAGGCACAGCGCATGCTCGATGCGCTCGGCGACACACCGCACGAGCCGGACGTGTCGTTCCTGACCGACCCGAAGCACGAGCACGAGTTGTGGCAGGTGCGCGAGGCGGGCCTCGGCGCGACGGCGCATGTCCCGAACGAGCACGACACCTGGGAGGGCTGGGAGGACTCTGCCGTCCATCCCGATCGGCTCGGCGATTACCTGCGCGAGCTGGAGAAGCTGTACGAGAAGTTCGGCTATGCCGACGGCTCGGCGCCCTCGCTGTACGGCCACTTCGGCCAGGGCTGCGTCCACACCCGCATCCCGTTCGGGCTCACCGACGCGGACGGTGTCGCGCGCTACCGCGAGTTCATGCAGCAGGCCGCCGATCTGGTCGTGCGCTTCGGCGGCTCGCTGTCCGGCGAGCACGGCGACGGGCAGTCGCGCGGCGAGCTGTTGCCGAAGATGTTCGGCCCCACGGTCATGAAAGCCTTCGGCGAGCTGAAGGCGGTCTTCGATCCGGACGACCGGATGAACCCGGGCAAGACGGTGGCGCCGGCGCGCCTCGACGAGCATCTGCGCCTCGGCGGATCGTGGGCACCGCGCATCGACCAGACGGCGTTGCACTTCGCCTATCCGCAGGACGGCGGCTCGTTCGTCCAGGCGGCCAACCGCTGCGTGGGCGTGGGCAAGTGTCGGCAGCACTCGCATTCCGGCGGCGCGGTGATGTGCCCGTCGTACCAGGCGACGCAGGAGGAGGAACACTCGACGCGCGGCCGCTCACGGCTGCTGTTCGAGATGCTGCAGGGCCACCCGGATTCGCCGATCAAGGACGGCTGGCGCTCGGAAGCGGTCAAGGACGCGCTCGATCTGTGCCTGGCGTGCAAGGGCTGCAAGTCCGACTGCCCCGTCGACGTCGACATGGCGACGTACAAGGCCGAGTTCCTGTCGCATCACTACGCCGGACGGCTGCGTCCGCGCGCGCACTACGCGCTGGGCTGGTTGCCCGTCGCGGCCGCGACGGTCGCCAAGACGCGACTCGCGCCGGTGGTCAACGCGCTGGCGCGCGCGCCGCTGCTGCCGAAACTTGCGGCGCGGGCCGCCGGTCTGGAGGCACGCGAGATCCCGCTGTTCGCCGGCGACACCCTGCAACAGTGGTGGACGCGGCGCGGTGGCTCGCGTCCGGGTCTGCGCGGGACGGTGCTGCTGTGGCCGGACTCGTTCACCAACCACTTCCACCCGCACATCGGACAGGCCGCCGTTGCTCTGCTCGAGGACGCCGGGTGGACGGTCACCATGCCTACCGAACCGATCTGTTGCGGGCTGACCTGGATCTCGACGGGACAGCTGGACACCGCCAAGCGGATGCTGCGGCGCACGGTCGACCTCCTCGCCGACCACGTGCGCTCGGGCGGACTCGTCCTCGGACTCGAACCGTCGTGCACCGCAGTGTTCCGCTCCGACGCGACCGAGCTGTTCGCCGACGACCTGGACGTGCAGCGGCTGAGCAAGAACACCGTCACGCTCGCGGAATTGCTGACTCAGCACACGCCCGGCTGGCAGCCGCCGGACCTGCAAGGCGTTCGGGTGGTCAGCCAGGTGCACTGCCACCAGCACGCCGCGCTCGACGACTGGCAGGCGGATCGGCAACTGCTCGAGGATGCACACGCCGAGGTTGACCGGCTGGAGTCAGGGTGTTGCGGGCTGGCCGGCAACTTCGGTTTCGAGCGCGGCCATTTCGACGTCAGCCGCGACTGCGCCGAATCGGTGCTGTTACCGGCGCTGCGCGCGGCCGATCCGGACACGGTGGTCCTCGCCGACGGGTTCTCGTGCCGCACGCAGATCCACGAACTGGATTCGGGTGATCGCGAGGGCATCCACCTGGCTGAGTTGCTCGACCGGGCCCGGCGGGGACCGAGCCGCGTGCCCGGCGATCTCGCTCCGGGCGACCGTCCCGCCGCGCCATCACGGGCCGTCCGCCTCGGCGCGTTCGCCGCTGTCGTCGCAGCCGGGGCGGCCGCGGTGGGGGCAGTCGCGCGAGCCGGGCGGCGATGAGCTCCGGTGCGCCGTCGATCGACCGGGTCACCACGGCGACGTACGAGTTCCCCACTCCCGAGCCCGAAGCCGACGGCACGCTGAACTGGAGCGCGACGACCGCCGTCACGGTTGCGGTGCACGCGGGCGGTCGCACTGGTCTCGGCTGGACCTATTCCTCCCCCGCCGCGGCAAGCGTGGTGGATCATCACCTCGCCGGGGTGCTGCGGGGCCGCGACGCCTTCGACGTGCCGGGCGGTTGGCAGGCGATGCACCGCGCCTGCCGCAACCTGGGCACCAAAGGCCTGGTGATGCAGGCGATCAGCGCGGTGGACATGGCGTGGTGGGATCTCAAGGGCCGGCTGCTCGACTGCTCGCTCGTCCGGCTGCTGGGCGGCACCACAGGACGTGTGCCGATCTACGGATCCGGCGGGTTCACGACCTACGACGACCGCGAACTTGCGGCCCAGGTGGGCTGGTGGCGCAGCGCCGGCGCCATCGCCATGAAGATCAAGATCGGGGAAGATCGCGGGCGCAATGTGGCTCGCGATCTCGCCAGGGTGCAGCAACTGCGCGAGCTCGCCGGCGATGGCATCACGCTGATGGTCGACGCCAACGGCGCCTACACCAGGGGCCAGGCCTGCCGGGTTGGCGTCGAGCTCGATGCACTCGGCGTGACATGGTTCGAGGAACCGGTGTCGAGCGACGACCTCGCTGGTTTGCATGCGGTGCGCGATGCGGTGCGATGCGACGTCAGTGCGGGCGAGTACGCGGCCGACAGCTATGACGCTGCGGGTCTCGTGCCTGTCGTCGACTGCCTACAGCTCGACGCCACCCGCTGCGGCGGCTTCACCGGCTGGCTGCGCGCCGCAGCTGTCGCACAGGCGCACAACGTCGACGTGTCCGCGCACTGCGCGCCGGCGCTGCACGCCCAGGTCGCCGACGCCGCGCCGAACCTGCGCCATGTCGAATGGTTCGCCGACCACGTGCGGCTCGAGCCAGAACTCGTCGACGGCGTGCCCGAGGTGCGCGACGGAGCGTTGTACGTTGACCCCGACCGGCCCGGGCATGGCATGTCACTCAATCCGTCGGCGGATACGCGTCGGGTGCGCTGACGCGGTCGAATCTTCAGATATAACTCTGGATTCTCTCGACGGTCCCTCTCGTGACGCCGGCCGCACGTGGCTCAGCGGCGTGCCGTCCGGTGACCGTTCGCGGGTTGCTCGAGCTGGCGCTGCACGGCCCGCAGACCGCGCAGTAGCGCTTGCGCGTCGGCGGCTGGGACGTCGACCAGAGCCTCGGCGAAGACCGCCCGTCGCGCGGCCTCGTGGCGGCGCAGCAACCGTTTGCCGCGCGCCGTGACTCTGATCATGAGCTCACGGCGGTTGGTGGGCGATTGCCGCCGGTCGAGCAGGCCGAGTTCGCTGATTCGATCCACCAACCGGCTTGCCGTCGACACCGAGATCAGCAAGGCGTCCGCCAGCGCGCCGAGCGTGCACGTCCCCAGTTCCTCGACCGCGTCCAGCGCACGCAACTGAACCAGCGACACCGAGCCGGGCACCTTCAGTCGGGCCCGCGTCGACAGCGTGAGCAGCACCCGCGCTGCCGCCTCGACCTCGTCGGCCAGTTGGGCCAACCCGTCGGGATCATCGGCCATGGTTGCGGTTCGCGAAGGTTGCGGCACGCCAACAGTCTGCGCATCGACTACCGCCGAGTCCACCTCACCGGCGTCGACACGCGGTCAATCGGTCTCGGTGTGCTCCCGCGCGTCGACGACAGCCCGCATCCGGGCGAGGTCGCGCTGCATGGCTGCCAGGCCCTGATTGCTGCGGGTCACCTGGTCCTCCTTCTGCGCGAAAGCCTGTCGCCGCTGCTCATCGGCCGGTGACGGGACGTGCTCGACCGCCGGTTCCTGGTCGAGCGGCTCGTCGAGGTTCGGGCGAAAGCGTTTCAACGCGTCAGCAGCAACGAGATCGGGCTCGTCGAGCACCAGCCCCATCACCGTGTCGGCCACGTTCAACGCCCCGCGGTATGCGTCGCGGACAGGATTGCCCGCGGACAGTTTCGATACAGCGTGCCGATCGACCACAGCCAGTGGTCGGCGGATCAGTTGGTAGGGCACATAGAGCACCCGACTGAGTTCCATCAGGGCCTTCGCGATTCGGCGGACGGCTCGTGCTTGAGCTTCCAGTCGGGTACCCGACGGATCCGTGCGACAAACACCGCGCAGCGTCCTTCGCGGGTCCACCGCGATCGCGACGGTTTCCCTTGTCACGCCTACCCCTAATCGTGATTGCGTTGCAGCCCGAGCGGGTAGGAGCGCGACATGAGCGACAACAGCGAAAGCACGGCCGAGGAGCCGATGACCCTGACCGAGAACCCGCATCCGGATCATCGCGAGCACGCGAAGACCCCGCATCGCGTCGACGACGACGAGCTGGCCCGCCGTGCGCAGCACGAGCGTGAAGAAGCCGGCGCCGACGGTCCGGGCGGGGTGTGAGGACAGTCATGTCCGACTACCAGAGCACTGCGCACACAGGTCAGCAGAACCCGTCCACCGGAGACTTGGTGTCGCAGCTTTCCGAGCAGACGTCCCGGCTTATTCGTGACGAGTTGCGACTCGCCCAGCTCGAACTGACGGCCAAGGGCAAGCGCGCGGGGGCAGGCGTCGGTCTGTTCGGCGGCGCCGGGCTCTTCGCGTTCTACGGTGTCGCCTGCGTCATCACGGCGGTGATCCTTGCGCTCGCCGGCCCGCTTCCGGACTGGCTGGCCGCGCTCATCGTCGGAGCGGCCCTGCTGATCGTCGCGGGTATCGCCGCGCTCGTGGGCAAGCGTGAAGTCGCTTCCGCCACTCCCCCTGTTCCCGAAGAAGCGATCGCGGGTCTGAAGCAGGACGCGCAGACCTTGAACCCGAGGAGCCACTGATGAGCGAGCCCGAGCACAGCAGCGAGGACGAGGCAGAGGTCGTGCGCCAGGAAATTGCGCAGACGCGGGCCGAGCTCGCCGAGACCGTCGATGCACTCTCGGACAAGCTCGACGTCAAGCAGCAAGCCGCGGACAAAGTCGCCGAGACGAAGGCGAAGGTCGGCGAGGCTGCCACGAAGGCCAAGCAGGCAGCCCCGGAACCGGTGCAGCGCGCACTCGACACGGCGGTGACGAAGGCGGCGCCCGTCGCTTCGCAGGTCAGCGCCAAGGCCGCGCCGCACCGCGGCAAGATCATCGCCGGCGCTCTCGCGGCGGTTGCGGTCCTCATCGTGGCGCGGCGCAAGCGGTCCGACCGATGAAGGCGCTCTACCGGCCCATCGGGCTGCTGTTCAGCGTTCTCGGCGGTGTCATCGCCGGCGCCCTGTTCAAGCGGATGTGGCGCGTTGTGACCCACGAGGACGACGCGCCTGACGCCAAGGACCGCGAGCGCGGCTGGGGCGAGATCGCCAGTGCTGCCGCCGTTCAGGGCGCGGTGTTCGGCACCGTCAAGGCCATCGTCGACCGCGCCGGCGCGAAGGGGTTCGAACGCGCCACGGGGGTGTGGCCCGGAAACACGGAGGCTCCGTAACATGACCGAGAACAACACCGCACGCCACACCGGGCAGGGCGAACGAGACCCGGAGTCGCCGACCGAGCTCCCCAAGCGGTCCTGGCGCGGGGTACTTCGACGGGCCCTCAAGCAATTCGGCGTGGACGAGTTGACCGACCGCGCCGCGGCGCTCACCTACTACGGCGTCCAGGCAATCTTCCCGGGGCTGCTGGTGCTGGTGTCCATTCTTGGGCTGCTCGGCCAGAGCGCCACCAACTCCTTGATCAACAACCTCGGCGCGATCACGCCGGGCAGCGTCTCGTCGTTCATGAAGACGATCATCGAGAACGCACAGAAGCAGCAGGCCGGCGCGAGCATCGCCGGAATCGTCGGACTGCTGCTCGCTCTGTGGTCGGCGTCAGGCTACGTCGCCGCGTTCATGCGCGCCGCGAACCGGGTGTACGGGCTGCCGGAAGGTCGCCCGATCTGGAAGACGGCGCCGGTGCGGCTCGGCGTCACCGTCTTCACTGTGGTCTGCCTGGTGGGCGGCCTGGTCATCGTGGTGGTGACCGGCTCGGTCGCCGACCGGGTGGGCAAGGCACTCGGCATCGGCTCCACGGCGGTCACCGTCTGGGAGATCGCGAAATGGCCGCTGCTGCTGGTGATCTTCATGATGCTGCTCGCCGTGCTGTACTGGGCGGCTCCGAACGTTCGGCAGGGTGGCTTCCGCTGGGTCAGCCCCGGCGCGATCGTCGCCGTGGTGATCTGGCTGATCGCGTCCGGGTTGTTCGCGGTGTACGTCGCGAACTTCTCCTCCTACAACAAGACCTACGGCGCGCTGGCCGGCGTGATCATCTTCCTGATCTGGATGTGGATCTCGAATCTGGCGATCCTGCTCGGCCTCGAGCTGGACGCAGAGCTCGATCACGCGCGTGCGCTCGAACAGGGTGTCCCTGAGGACGTCGACATGTTCGCGGTGGCCCGAGACACGCGCAAGTTCGACGACGAGCAGACCGCCGAAGCGGAGCGGGTCAGGCAGATCCGCGAAGTGGACCAGTCGGCTAAGCGCAGCTGAGCCACGGCCGTGGCGAAGCACAGCAACGAAAGGGCGATTCGCCTCTCGGCCAGGTAGGGCTGACCACCAGGCGCGCTTGACCGGGCGCAGCGCTGCGGGCGATGGACTCTCGGCCGGCCGAGCTCTCGACCCGGGGGCGCGCTCGAAAAGCGCACCAGCGGAGAGGCGATCCGCTCTCGGCCTGGGTCGCGCTCCCCGCTCGTGGCGCGCTCGAAAAGCGCACCAGCGGCGAGGCGTTTCGCGCTGGGTCGGGTCGCGCCGCCGGCTCTCCTTGTGCGCGAATCGTCAGATATATCTGCGGATTCTCGTCCACAGCTCTTGTTTCGCTTCCTTGGAAGGCGTACTATCGAACATGTGGACGTATTGGTGGGTGACTCTCTCGAGTCGCTGACCGATGCCCAGGTCGTGGAGGGGATGCGGGCGGAGCTGCGGGTGCAGCATGAGGCTGAGGTGCGGCTGATCGGGTTGGTCGATCAGGTGTCCCGGCGGGGGTTGGCGCAGGTTCATGGGTGTAAGAGTGCGGTGCAGTTTCTGCGGCAGCTGTTGAAGGTGAGTGCGGGTGAGGCGGCGGCGAAGCTGCGGCTGGCGGCCGCGGTGTCGCCGCGGCACTCGATGACCGGGGAACTGTTGCCGCCGTTGCATCCGGACACCGCGGCCGCGTTCGCGGCGGGGTTGGTGTCCGCGCGTGCGGCCGACATCGTGACCCGCACCGTGGACGCGCTGGCGGACTGTGTGCTGGAGGAGGCCCATTCGGCGGTGGAGCTCGTGCTGCTCGACTTCGCCGCAACCCATGATCCGGAAACTCTCGGCCGCCACGCGAAGCGGGTGTCGGCAGCGTTGGACCAGAACGGTGCGCTGGCCGATCACGAGCGGGCTGCCCGGCGCCGCAGCGCGGAGTTGCGGCGCTTCTCGGACGGGTCCGGTGTGCTGATCGTCTCCCTGACCGCTGAGGCGGCGGAGTATGTCGAGACCGGTTTCGACACCCT